>NZ_JAZGLW010000001.1:606816-910224 GCF_036409155.1 Mycobacterium sp. 050128
ACGACGAGGTCCAGGTCGCAGACCGCCGCCACCGAAGCGATCATCGCCGCGAGCCCGGTGGCGCCCCGGCGGAATGCGCGCAGCGCTATCGCATCCCCATCGGCCGCAGCGGCGGCCAGCTCGCGAGCGCCGGCGACAGGCGGCGCCGACCATCCGTTGGCCCGTGCCCAGCGCACCATCCACGGACCTGACGCGACTGTCTCGACGCACCCGCGGCCCCCGCACGCGCAGCGCTCACCGCCCTCTTCGACCACCACGTGACCGACATGCCCGGCATTGCCGGTACGCCCGGTGTACGGCGCGCCGTTGAGTACCAATCCGCCCCCGACGCCGGTCGACACCACCATGGCCAACAGAAAGCCCGCGCCCCGACCCGCGCCCTGCCAATGCTCTCCCAGGGCCATGCACAATCCGTCACCGCCGAGGCGCACCGGCACCCCTGGCACCGCCGCCACGACCCGGTCCCGTAACGGAAAGTGTTGCCAGCCTTTGATATTGATCGGGCTGACGGTTCCGCTGCGCAGGTCGATGGGCCCGGCCGACGCGATTCCCACCGCGCCGACCGCACCGCCGGCCGCCGCTAGGGCCTCGGCGATCATGGCGGCGACGACCTCCCAGACCTGTTCGGCCGAGCCGCCCGGCGGGGTCGGCCGGGTCGCGTTGTACACCAGCGCGCCGTTGGGATCCACAAGCCCCGCAGCGATTTTCGTGCCGCCGATGTCCAGACCGAGAGTAAGCATGGCCGATCAGTGCCGATGGGTGTTGTCGGGTTGGCGGGGGTCACCGGGATGCTCGTAGCCGGGTGCGAGCACGACCAGCGCGGCGCGGCGCTCGTCCAGCCACAGCCGGAAGGCGCGACGACACGCGGCGCCGCGCAGATGCTCGGCGACCGCGGAGCGCACCTGTACCAGCGGCGGCCCGAGACCCGACGGCGCGCGCCAGCCGTGGCGGTCGGGGCTCGCCGCGGCGAACCGCAGCGGATTGCGGGCGTGATAGTCGGCCACCTGTAGATCGCTGACTCGGACCGCGGCCGTCACGTCGACGAACAGCGCTCGCGCCCGCGGATCCGCCAGCGTCGCCGCGGCCACACTGCCGATCTCCAGCCGGGCCGTCACGTCGGGCAGCAACTCGGCCTCGGTCGGCGCGTCGTTGACGCTCAATCCGCGGGTAGCCACCTCGGCGGCGACCACGCGTTCGGTCACCAGAAGTTGCGTGAGCCAGCGCCGCAGTTGGCGGCCCTCGCTGGTGCCGCGGGCAGGCAGCGCCGCCGCGTGTGGGCCGTCGCGCAATCGCGCCTCGGCCGCGTCGACCTCCTCAACCGCGACGGGCGCGCCCGCGACGGTGGCCACCGGCGGCACGCTCATGTCACGGTCACCTGCACCGCCGGCGAGTAGACCAGGCGTCCGGCGCAGCCCACCCGGATCAGGGCCCACCACTGGCCGGGTTCCAGCCACGCGGGTGGGCTGACGTCGAAGCCGAACTCGACGGTCCTGCGGGCCGGCAGCAGCGCACCGACCGAGGCCGGGCCGATCCATTCCCAGGTGCCCCAGGGGCTGATCAGATGGGCCTCGGCCGATAGGTCCGCCGCGGCATGGCTGCCGATCGTCACGGCCAGCCGGGTCGTCTGCCCGGCGCGCATCGTGATCTCGTCAGGCCCGTCGACGAGGTAGACCAGCTCGGTGTCCTGGTCCGCACCGATTTCGACGATGCTCACGTCCTCGACGGTCTGGTGCCAGGCGGCCGGGAGGTTGTCCCCGGCGATGCGCAGCTGCGCCCGGATCGGGTACTGGCCGGGCGCAGCTGCGGCCGGGATCGTCAGCACTACGTCGGCCTCCCGGTGCTCGCCGCTGCCGAGCCGCAGCGGCAGCTCGGCGGGCGTCGCGGACCAGCCGTCCGGGCACGCCAGCGCGACCACGCCGTGCAGCTCGGTGTCGGTGCAGTCACTGGCCGCGGTGAGCCGCAGCGTCAGCTCATCGCCCGGCTCGGCGGTCGCCCGCTGCGGGTGCAGGTGCGCGACGGCCGGCAGTCCGCCCAGCGGCGCGGGCCCGCGATTGTGCAGCCAGTAGCGCGCGTACAGCGGCTGGGCGTTCTCGGCTTCCGGGGCCAGCGCGGCGGGCTCATCGAATGCCTTGGGGATCTTGAGCCGGGCCAGCACGGTGGCGACCTGGTAGCCGTGCAGCTGGATCGACCGCTGGCGTCCGTGCGGTGTCTCCAGCAGGTCAGCGAGCTGTAGCGAGCCCACCTTGCCGATCGCGGAACCGATCGACACCCGAGTGTGGGCGCCGGTCGATTCGACCAGCCGCACTGCCACCGCGGCGGGGTCGACGGGCTCGGCGCGACCGGCTGTGAGCGGGTTGCCGGCCGCCTTGAACGCGCCGACGTGCACGGTATCGGCGGGCTCGATGTGCAGCAGCGACCCGGTGGAGGCCAGCTTGCCTCGCCGCCGATCGGGGAAGACGGCGCGCAGCGGATGGGAGAACTGCGCGCTGCGGCTGGGGATGCCGACGTGCCGCCAGTCGCCGTCCCCGCCGGTCAGCGCGTAGTCGAAGTGGTGTGTCCAGTGCTGCAGTTGGAAGTTCGACCCGTCGGGCGCGGTGCGGCGTGGTTCGTCGATCCAAGTGCCGGACGGCCAGCCGGTGCAGGACCGCAACAGCGCGGTGTGCAGCGTGCCTTCGCTGTCGACGGCGAAGCTCGGCACGCCGCGGTTGAGCAACGCGACCGTGCGGGATTCGAAGGGTTCCACGCCAGCGGCCGCGCGCTGTTTGACGACGATCTCGGCATCATCGAGATCGTCTGCCACCGAGGCTATTTCGGCGTTGAGACGCTTCTCATCGGTGCCGTCGATCACCAGCACGGGCAGCGCACGCACCCCGCTCAGGTCGGCTCCGGGCACCCAGGCCGCCGCCAATGCCGTCGCCGCGGGCACCCACACCCTGGCTCGGCCCCGCTTCGACAGCTGGCGCGCGAATTCCTCGGCGTATTCCGGATCGGCTTCGGCGAGTACCGCTTTGGTGAAGGCGTTGCGGTCGGGGCCGCCCAGCGCAATGCGGACGTCGGGCAGGTTGGAGTCGACCGCGAGGTTGCCGTAGCGCGGCCTGTCGGCGCCACTGCAGGTGGCCGTCACGCCGGCGCGGACCAGGGCGACCATCAGCTCGCGCGCCAGTGGTCCGGATGACGCTTCCGACGGCGACACCACCTCGGCCACAGATAACGCGCGAATATCGTTATCTCCCAATCTAACCCGCGCAGCCGACGATAGACCGAACCAGCTGTAGGCCGGGTTATCCAACGTCCACGGCAAGTGCTCGGTGTCCACCGAGCGAGGTCCGTCGTGCAGCAACGCGAAACCGCGGCCGACGACGGCGTCGCCCACCTCGCTGACCGGCATGGCACCTGGCACCGGACACGGCCAGCGCAGCCGCAGCAGGCGATCCGCACCGGTGAATTCGTCTATCGTGGTGCGGCAGTCCACCCGCGCTACGCCGTTCCACAGCGTCAATGTCTGTGTATAGCACAGCAATTCGCCAATCCGGCCGTGCACGACGAGCCGCTGACCGAGCGGTCCTCGGTAAGCCTGCACCTGCGCCGGCGATTCGGACGAGCCCACCACCGGCCCCTTGGGCAGCAGATGCCAAGGGCCCTCGCCCTGCGTCGGGTGGGCCGGGTATTCGTCGTAGACGGCGAGCTCGTTGCCCACCCGCCCATCCGCGATCAGCTCGCGGCCATCCTGAACCAACGACACCACCGCGCCGCCCCGGGCCGGGTCGACCGCCAACCGGTAGTGCTCGTTTTCGATTTCGCATCCGGGCACCGCCTCCCAGCCGGTCGCCTCCTGGGCGGGAGCCAGCCGGTAGGCCCGCCAGCCCAGCGACGGGACGTCACGGGCCAGCCAAGTGACCGACCGCCCGTCGTGCTCAACCATTGTGGGCAGCTCGGCACCGTCGACGTCGTGCACCCGCACCCCCGCGGCCAGCGGCGGATCAACCCGTGCGGTGACGATGTCGGTGCGCCGCTGCGTCAGCGAATTCCAGACGACCACGTCACCGGCCTGAGAACTCAACGCGCCCGACAGCAGCGCCAGGGAGTTGTCGCGGGCCGCGCGACCCAGTTCCCACGCGTCGCGCCAACCGGTCAGCAGATCGAGGTAGACCTGGTCGGATTCCGAGCCGGTGATCGCGTCGTGGTGCGCGCCGTAGGCCAGCTGCACCCACGCCTTGGCCAGCGCGGCCTGCGGGTAGTCGGCGCCGGTCATCAGCGCGGCGAACACCGCGTAACGCTCGGCGTCCAGCACCGCGTTTTCGGCGGCGCGGTTCGCCTGTTTGGTGTCGATGTAGGAGACGTCCTTGCCGGTGTAGATCGGGTTCATGTCGCGCGTCTGCGGGGACGGCACCGACCCTCGCTCGTCCAGCTCGGCGCGCACCGCCGCGAAGAACTCCTTCGGCAGCGCGCACACGAATCGCGGCCAGGTGTAGCGCGCGGCCCAGTCGCGGTGGATTTCGGTGACCCACTTGTTCGGCGGGGTGTAGTCGGTGCCCACCGGCAACAGCACGTTGCGGGTCAACGCGACCCTCTTGAGCTGGTCGAACACCGCATACGTGGCGTCTTGCGCCGCGGCCAGCGACGCCGCCGAATCCATCCCCCAGCCCGCCCCGTAATGCGCCGGCATGTAGTGCGTGAGCAGGCCGCGCCCGGAGGGGGAAATCCACTCGAACTCGCTGCAGAACTGCATGCCCTCGACACCGCCGGAGTGGGTCGGTCCCCACTGGTGGTGTGGTCCGCGGGCCCACGAACTCGACGTCAGCCCGGCATCGGCGGCCATCCCGGGGAACTGCGGGTCGTGGCCGAACACGTCGAGCTGCCATGCCGTCGCCGGATCGGCGCCCAGCACATCACGTTGAAAACCAATGCCGTGCACCAGGTTTCGGATCGTCGTTTCCGGACTGGTGAGGTTGGTGTTGGGTTCGTTGTAGGTGCCGCCCATGATCTCGACCCGGCCTTCGGCGATGAAGCGGCGCAGGTCGGCGCGGTCCTCGGGGTGAGTGTCCCAGTACGGCTTGAGGTAGTCCACCTCGGCCAGCACGAATTTGTACTCGGGCTCGCGGCGGGCCATTTCCAGATGCGCGTGCACCAATTCGAAACCGTTGGTCTGCCGACCTTTGCCCGGCGGGTCTTCTCGCCATTCACTGGTGTAGGCGCCCTGCGTGTTCCACCACACCGGGTCGTAGTGGAAGTGGCTGACCATGAACATCGTCCAGCCCGGCTCGGCCACGGTGAACTCGAACTCAACACTGGTGTCGCCGGCGTGCGCCCGGGCGGGTCGCCGCTCACCCACGGTCGGGCGCCGCACGGTCACCGCAATCTCGACGGCCTCGTCGCCAACCTCGGCGATCGCCTCACCGTGCAGACCGTCACCGTCGATGCGGAGCGGCGTCGGCTCGGTCACCCCCTCGACGGCGACACGGGCCAGCTGTATCGGCGTGTTCTGCGGTCCAACGAACAGTTCGGTCGACTGCGCCGAAACCAGCTGCATGCCCGCACCTTAACGCGCGACGGCCCGGCGCCGAGGGTTAAGCCGTCGGCGTAGCGCAAAGGTGTCACCGGTAGCTGGAAAACTCGGCGCCATGGCTGACCCGACGACACCGCCGTACGCCGACTACCCGCCGCCCGGGCGGGTCTTGCACATCAATCGCGAGGCGATCCACCATGGAGCCGAGATCGCTTGCCCGCGCGGCCCTTACGCACATCGCCAAACCGTCAACCAGGAGGATTGATCATGCCAGCCCTCGCCCCGCCGGTGACCGATGAGCGCAGCGCCCTGCGCGAATACCTGGCGTTCCACCAAAGCTCCTTCTTCGCGGTGTCCTACGGCCTCACCGACGAGCAGGCCCGGTCGTCACCGTCGGCCAGTGCGCTGTCGGTCGGCGGGCTGGTCAAGCACGTGACACGGATGCAACGCAGCTGGATGGCACGCATCGCGGCCGCGCCGGACCCGGGACCGAAGGATCCCCGGCCGTTCGACGCCAAGGCGTTCGCGGACCAGCACGTGATGCGGCCCGACGAGACCCTGGACGGGCTGCTGCGGGATTTCGCAGAACAGAACGCGGAGTCGCTGCGTCTGGTGGAAACCGCCGACCTCGACGCCGCGGTGCCGGTGCCACACGATGTTCCGTGGTTTCCCAAGGACCTGGATGCCTGGTCGGTGCGGTGGGTGATCCTGCACGTCATCAATGAGTTGGCCCGCCACGCGGGGCACGCCGACATCGTCCGGGAGACCATCGACGGAGCCACGATGTACGACCTGATCGCCGGGCTGGAAGGCTGGGAGATCGAGGGCTGGGTGACACCCTGGAACACCGGGCCGGATCGGTAAAACGCCTGCTCACCGGACAGCGAATTGGGCCTGGGCAGCCCTGGTTTGGCAGACTGCACAGATGAGCTCTACCAAACACCGAGACGTGGCCAAGCTCGACCGGGTGCCGTTGCCGATCGAAGCGGCCCGAGTCGCGGTCACCGGTTGGCAGGTCACCCGCTCCGCCGCTCGCGTCGTCACCAAGCTGCCGGGCCGGGGCCCGTGGCAACAGAAGGTGATCAAGCAGCTCCCCCAGACCTTCGCCGACCTGGGTCCCACGTATGTGAAGTTCGGCCAGATCATCGCCTCCAGCCCGGGCGCGTTCGGAGAGTCGCTGTCCCGCGAATTCCGCGGCCTGCTGGACCGGGTCCCACCCGCCGACTCTGAACAGGTGCACAAGCTGTTCGTCGAGGAGCTCGGCGCCGACCCGGCCGACCTGTTCGCCAAGTGGGATGAGACGCCGTTCGCCTCGGCGTCCATCGCGCAGGTGCACTACGCCACGCTGCACAGCGGCGAGGAGGTCGTGGTCAAGATTCAGCGTCCGGGCATCCGCCGCCGGGTCGCCGCCGACCTGCAGATCCTGAAACGCTTCGCCCAGGCGGTCGAGCTGGCCAAGCTGGGCCGCCGGCTGTCGGCGCAAGACGTGGTCGCCGACTTCTCCGCCAACCTGGCCGAGGAGCTGAATTTCCGTCTCGAGGCGCAGTCGATGGAAGCCTGGGTCTCGCATCTGCACGTATCGCCGCTGGGCCGCAACATCCGGGTGCCGACTGTGCACTGGGAATTCACCAGCGACCGGGTGCTGACGATGGAGCGGGTGCAGGGCATCCGCATTGACGACGTCGCCGCCATCCGCAAGGCCGGGTTCGACGGCGTCGAACTGGTGAAGGCGCTGCTGTTCTCGCTCTTCGAGGGCGGGCTGCGGCACGGGCTGTTCCACGGCGACCTGCACGCGGGCAACCTGTACGTCGACGACCAGGGCCGCATCGTGTTCTTCGACTTCGGCATCATGGGCCGCATCGACCCGCGCACCCGGTGGTTGCTGCGCGAGTTGGTGTACGCGTTGCTGGTCACCAAGGACCACGCCGCGGCCGGCAAGATCGTCGTGCTGATGGGAGCCGTCGGCACGGTCAAGCCCGAAGCCGAGGCCGCCAAGGACCTGGAGCGTTTCGCCACCCCGCTGACCATGTCGACGCTGGGCGACATGTCGTATGCCGACATCGGCCGGCAGCTCTCGACGCTGGCCGATGCCTACGACGTCAAGCTGCCGCGCGAGTTGGTGTTGATCGGCAAGCAGTTCCTCTACGTCGAGCGGTACATGAAGCTGCTCGCGCCGAAGTGGCAGATGATGTCCGACCCGCAGCTGACGGGCTACTTCGCCAACTTCATGGTCGAGGTCAGCCGGGAGCACGACACCGACCTGGAGGCCTAGTGGAAATCCGTACCGGGTATGCGAACGCCGGAGCCGGGTCGAACGACCTGAAGCTGTACTACGAGGACATGGGCGACGTCGACGACCCGCCCGTGTTGTTGATCATGGGCCTCGGCGCCCAGCTGCTGCTGTGGCGCACCGAGTTCTGCGAGCGGCTGGTCGGCCATGGCCTGCGCGTAATCCGTTACGACAACCGGGATGTCGGACTGTCCGGCAAGACCGAGCGGCGGAGCGTCGGCCAGTCGTTGGTGACGCGATTGGGCCGCTCCTGGGTGGGTCTGCGCAGCAAGGCGACGTACACCCTCGAGGACATGGCCGACGACGCCGCGGCGGTGTTGGACCATCTGGACATCGAGGCGGCCCACGTCGTCGGCGCATCGATGGGCGGGATGATCGCCCAGGTCTTCGCCGCGCAGTTCGCGCATCGCACAAGGACTCTCGGGGTCCTCTTCTCGAGCAATAATTCGGCGTTCCTACCCCCGCCGGCACCGCGCGCATTGCTGGCGCTGATCAAAGGTCCGCCGCCAACCTCGCCCCGCGACGTGATCCTCGACAATGCGGTCCGGGTGAGCAGGATCATCGGCAGTCCGGGTTACCGCATTCCCGACGAGCAGGTTCGCGCGGAGGCCGCCGAGGGATACGACCGCAATTACTACCCGCAGGGCGTCGCCGGGCAGTTCAGCGCGATTCTGGGCAGCGGGAGCCTGCTGCACCACAACCGGCGCATCACGGCACCGACGGTGGTCATCCACGGTCGGTCCGACAAACTGATGCGGCCTTTCGGAGGACGTGCGATCGCGCGCGCAATAAGCGGCGCCCGATTGGTGTTATTCGACGGAATGGGACATGATCTGCCACAGCAGCTGTGGGATCCGGTGATCGGTGTCTTGACGGGCAATTTCGCCGAAGCCAGCTGAGCCAGAGTCGAGCAGGCGGCTTAGGCTGTATTTGTTCGTCTCAACTTTCGCACGAGATCTCACAGAGTTATAGCGTTGATACTTGGGAGGACGCGATGGTCGCGAAATTGAAGCCGTATTACGAAGAGTCGCAGGCTACCTACGACATTTCTGACGACTTCTTCGCGTTGTTCTTAGACCCCAACATGGTCTACACCTGCGCATACTTCAAAAACGACGACATGACGCTGGAAGAGGCGCAGCGCGCGAAGCTGGATCTGGGCCTGGACAAGCTGAAGCTCGAGCCGGGAATGACGCTCCTCGACGTCGGATGCGGTTGGGGCGGAGCGCTGGTCCGCGCGGTGGAGAAATACGACGTAAATGTCATCGGCATCACCCTCAGCCGAAATCACTACGAGCGCAGCAAATCTCGGCTTGCCGCCATCTCGACTACCCGCCGGGCCGAGGCCCGCCTGCAGGGTTGGGAAGAGTTCGATGAGCACGTCGATCGGATCATCAGCTTTGAGGCCTTCGACGCGTTCAAGAAGGAGCGGTGGCCCGCGTTCTGGGACTGGGCCTACGAGGTTCTCCCGGACGACAGCCGGCTGCTGATGCACAGCATCTTCACGCACCCGCAGTCGTACTGGAAAGAGCACGGCATCCCGATCACGATGACCGATCTGCGCTTTCTACGATTTCTCGGCAAGGAGATCTTCCCCGGCGGCCAGATGTGCGGTGAACCCGACATCGTCGATAACGCGCAGGCCAGTGGTTTCTCGCTCGAGCAGACGCAATATCTGCAGTCGCACTACGTGCGGACGCTGGACATGTGGGCGGCCAACCTGGAGGCCAATCGCGAGCGCGCCATCGCCATCCAGTCCGAAGAGGTCTACGACCGCTACATGCGCTACCTCACCGGCTGCGCGGACCTGTTCCGCAAAGGCATCTCCAACGTCGGACAGTTCACTCTGGCCAAGTAGCGCGACACGCCCGACATGACAGTCGGGTTGAACTGCCAGGTTTCGCCGTTCGTCAATACGGGCAGATGCGAAGTAATAAAATTTGCCCACTCGGGCTTCGGGGGAAGTTCGATGCGTTTGGCGGGGAGGGCGCAACACTCATGGCGCAAAAACTGGAACCACACTTCGACGACGTGCAGGCGCACTACGACCTGTCCGACGACTTTTACCGGCTGTTCCTGGATCCCAGCCAGACCTACAGCTGCGCGTACTTCGAGCGCGACGACATGACGCTGGAGGAAGCCCAGCTCGCCAAGATCGATTTGTCGCTGGGCAAGCTGGGCCTTCGGCCCGGCATGACGCTGCTCGACGTCGGCTGCGGCTGGGGTGCCACCATGCGCCGCGCTGTCGAGAAGTACGACGTGAACGTGATCGGCCTGACGCTGTCCAAGAACCAGGCCGCGCACGTGCAGAAGTCGTTCGACGAAATGGACAACCCCCGGAGCAAGCGCGTGCTGCTGGCCGGCTGGGAAGAGTTCGACGAGCCGGTCGACCGCATCGTGTCGATCGGCGCGTTCGAGCACTTCGGCCACGACCGCTACAGCGACTTCTTCAAGATGGCCTACCACGTGCTGCCCGGCGACGGCGTGATGCTGCTGCACACCATCACCGACTTCACGAAGCAGGAAATCATCGACCTGGGCTTGCCCATCTCCATCGACCTGCTGCGCTTCATCATATTCATTCAGCGGGAGATCTTCCCCGGCGGGCGATTGCCGAAAATCCCTATGGTGGAAGAACATTCGAGCGATGCCGGTTTCACGCTGACTCGCCGCCAGTCGCTGCAGCCACACTATGCCCGGACCCTCGACCTGTGGGCGGCGGCGTTGGAAGCGCGCAAGGACGAGGCGATCGAGATCCAGTCCGAAGAGGTCTACGAGCGCTACATGAAGTACCTGACGGGCTGCGCCGACAAATTCCGAGAGGGTTACGTCGACGTCAACCAATTCACGCTGGCAAAGTAACCCGGCAACGTCGCCCTCCCGGGACCGAATAGCCGGTCCCGGGGCGCGCGCGGGGTATCTTTAGGTGCGTTTTGGGCAGGAAGGCAGACAGTCATGACTCGGAAACTGACACCGCACTTCGCCGACGTGCAGGCGCACTACGACCTGTCCGACGACTTCTTCCGCCTGTTCCTGGATCCCAGCCAGACCTACAGCTGCGCGTACTTCGAGCGCGACGACATGACGCTGGAGGAAGCCCAGCTCGCCAAGATCGACCTGGCGCTGGGCAAGCTCGGCCTGCAACCGGGCATGACGCTGCTCGACGTCGGCTGCGGCTGGGGTGCCACCATGCGTCGCGCTGTCGAGAAGTACGACGTGAACGTCGTTGGCCTGACGCTGTCCAAGAACCAGGCCGCGCACGTGCAGAAGTCGTTCGACGAAATGGACAACCCCCGGAGCAAGCAGGTGCTGCTGGCCGGCTGGGAGCAGTTCGACGAGCCGGTCGACCGCATCGTGTCGATCGGCGCGTTCGAGCACTTCGGCCACGACCGCTACGACGACTTCTTCACGATGGCCCACAACGTACTGCCCGATGACGGCGTGATGCTGCTGCACACCATCACCGGATTGACGGGGCCGCAGATCGTCGAACGTGGCATACCGCTGACGTTCGAGATGGCCCGCTTCATCAAGTTCATCGTTACCGAGATCTTCCCGGGCGGGCGGCTGCCCTCCATCGAGAAGGTCGAGGACCACTCGTCGAAGCATGGTTTCCGGTTGACCCGGCGCCAATCGTTGCAGCTGCACTACGCCAGGACACTCGATCTGTGGGCAGCGGCGCTGGAATCGCACAAGGACGAGGCCATCGAGATCCAGTCCGAAGAGGTCTACGAGCGCTACATGAAATACCTGACCGGCTGCGCCAACGCGTTCCGGGTCGGCTACATCGACGTCAACCAATTCACCCTGGAGAAGTAGCGATCGCGTCCGCCCTGACGGGTGGGGGTCGGCCATCGAGAAACCCGGTGGCCTCGCGGCTCAAATCCGATGGATGCGTCCGACCAGGTGTAGGGTCCCCGAGATGGCCTCCCCACCGGGACGCCATGCCCACCGGGGGGGAACTATGTCTAAAAGTTCAGCGGGTGCCACGCGGCCACGGTCTAACGAGGCCGATGTTCGAGCGCACTACGACCTATCCAACGAATTCTTCGCGCTGTTCCAGGACCCGACCCGCACCTACAGCTGCGCATACTTCCCCCAGGAGGGCATGTCGCTGCATGAGGCGCAGGTCGCCAAGCTGGATCTGACACTCGACAAGCTGGCGCTGGAGCCGGGGATGACCCTGCTCGACGTCGGGTGTGGCTGGGGTTCGATGATGAAGCGCGCCGTCGAGAAGTACGACGTCAATGTCGTCGGGGTGACCCTGTCCAAGAACCAGGACGCCTACTGTCAGCAGGTGCTCGACACGATCGACTCGAAGCGCTCACACCGCGTGCTGCTGACCGACTGGGCGGATTTCACCGAGCAGGTGGACCGTATCGTCATCATCGAAGCGCTCGAGCACTTCGGCTTTGACCGCTACGACGACTTCTTCCAATTCGCCTACGACGTCCTGCCGGATGACGGGGTGATGCTGCTGCATTCGATCACCGCCTTGCATCCCAAGCAGATGACGGAGCGCGGCATACCGGTGACGATTGAAATGGCGAAGTTCATCCGGTTCATCCTGAATGACATCTTCCCCGGGGGCCGCCTGCCGTCCATCGAGAAGGTGGAGGACCACAGCGCCAAGGCGGGTTTCGCCGTCACCCGTCGGCAATCGTTGCAGTCCGACTTCGCACACACCCTCGACATGTGGGCCGACGCCCTCGAGGCCCATAAAGACCAGGCGGTCGAGATCCAATCCGAAGAGGTCTACGAGCGCTACATGAAATTCCTGACCGGCTGCGCCAGGGCGTTCCGGATGGGCTATATCGACTGCAATCAGTTCACGCTGGAAAAGTAGACTGATGCGTCGGGCCGCGGGGGGTCCGGTCGTAAAGCGCCACCGACAGTAAGCAGCCCGATTAAGTGTGGGTATCGTTGCTGGTCAATCGGGTGAAGCTGGGCAACGGGTTTGAAAGCAGTGAATTCAGGAGAATTAAACGCAAATGGCAGAGCAACCGACTAGTGCGACGAAGGTCCGAACGCGTTCGGAAGACATCCAGGCGCACTACGACGTCTCCGACGACTTCTTCGCCCTGTTCCAGGACCCGACCCGGACCTACAGTTGCGCGTACTTCGAGCCTTCCGACCTGACCCTCGAAGAGGCTCAATACGCCAAGATGGACCTCAACCTGGACAAGCTGGACCTCAAACCCGGCATGACCCTGCTGGACATCGGCTGCGGATGGGGCACCACCATGCGCCGCGCGGTGGAGCGCTACGACGTCAACGTCATCGGCTTGACCCTGTCGAAGAATCAGCACGCCCGCTGCGAGCAGGTGCTGGGTGCGATCGACACCAACCGCTCTCGCGAGGTGCGGCTGCTGAACTGGGAAGACTTCGCCGAACCCGTCGACCGAATCGTCTCGATCGAAGCGTTCGAGCACTTCGGGCACGAGAACTACGACGACTTCTTCAAGCGGACGTTCGAGATCATGCCCGACGACGGCCGCATGACCGTGCAAAGCAGCGTCAGCTACCACCCGTACAACATGAACGCCCGCGGCAAGAAACTCACCTTCGAGACCGTGCGCTTCATCAAGTTCATCATCACCGAGATCTTCCCAGGCGGCCGCCTGCCGACCACCGAGATGATGGTCGAGCACGGCGAGAAGGCGGGTTTCGTTGTGCCCGAACCGCTTTCACTGCGCGACCATTACGTCAAGACGCTGCACATCTGGGGCGATACGTTGGAGTCCAACAAGGACAAGGCCATCGAGGTCACTTCCGAAGAGGTCTACGAGCGCTACATGAAGTACCTACGCGGCTGCGAGCACTACTTCGGCGACGAGATGCTGGACTGCAGCCTGGTGACCTACCTCAAGCCGGGTGCCTCGAACTAGTAGCGGCCCAATGGGCCTGATTTTCTCCGCGCTGTCGGATTAGGGCTGCGTCGTTCGTCGGATAGGTAGAGAGTGGAGCACGAGGCTTCGCTCGCTATCGGAGGTGACGAACATGCAGTATTTCGCGCTGTTGATCAGCAAAGAGCAAGACCGCACACCCGACGACCCGGCCACCGCGATGGCGGCATGGGAAAGGTTCCACACCAAGGCCGGCCCGGCGATCAAGTCCGGAGACGCGCTGGCGCCCGCGGCCGGCGCGGCGGTCATCACCGGCGGCCCGGACACCCGAGTGGTCACCGACGGCCCGTTCGCCGAGTCCGCCGAGGTGGCCTGCGGCTACTACGTGTTCGAAGCGGAAAACCTCGATGAGGCGCTTGCCCTGGCGCGCGATATCCCGCTCGCCACATATGGAGCCGTGGAGGTGTGGCCCACCGTCCACTCGATCGAGACGTCCCGCCCGCTCACCGGCAACGACTGGCTGGCGCTGCTGCTGGAACCGGCCGAGAAGGCACACACCCCCGGCACGCCGGACTGGGAGGCGGTGGCGGCCAAGCACGCGGACCTGCACGCGGCCGTCGGCGATCACATTGTCGGCGGAGCCGCGTTGCACGATCGGTCCACCGCGACGACCGTGCGGGTGCGCGACGGCGAGGTCCTGATCACCGACGGGCCCTATGTGGAAGGCGCCGAAATCGCCACCGGCATCTACCTATTGGGTGCGGCGGACCGTGACGAGGCCGTCAAGATCGCGTCGATGATTCCCGCCTCGACGGTGCAGTTGCGGCAGCTCGCTGGAATCTCGGGACTCTAACCGTCCGCAATGAACAGCCTGGACGGCGTCTTCCGCCGGGAATGGGGTCCCGCCGTCGCCGCGCTCGCGCGATGGTCCGGCGACCTCACCGTCGCCGAAGACGCCGTCCAGGAGGCCTGCGCCGAGGCGCTGCGCAGCTGGTCCCGCGACGGTGTGCCCGACAGCCCCGGCGGGTGGCTGATAACCGTTGCCCGCAACCGTGCCCGGGATCGGCTGCGCCGCGAATCCGTCCGTCCCGGAAAGGAATTGGCGGCTTTCGTGGACGAGATCAAGGCACGCACCGAGCACACCGACCCGCATCCGGTTCGCGACGACGAGCTGCGGATGATGTTCACCTGTGCGCATCCGGCGCTGGACCGGCAGTCGCAATTGGCACTGACGCTGCGGCTGGTGTCCGGATTGACCGTCGCCGAGATCGCACGGGCTCTGTTGCAGACGGACACCGCCGTCGGTCAACGAATCACGCGCGCCAAGAACAAGATTCGTCACGCCAACATCCCGCTGCGGGTACCGCCGGCGCAACTGCTGCCCGAGCGGACACCACACGTGCTCGGTTGTATCTATTCGGTTTTCACCGAGGGGTATTGGTCGACGACGGGTTCGTCGGCGATCCGCGACGAACTGTGCGACGAAGGCGTCCGGCTGGCCGGCGAGTTGTGCACGCTGATGCCGGACGAGCGTGAGGCCCACGCCTTGACCGCCCTGACCCTGCTGCACGACTCGCGGCGAGCGACGCGGATCGATCACACCGGGATGCTGGTGCCATTGGAGGATCAGGACCGCAGCAAGTGGGACCGCGGCCGTATCGCGCGCGGGCTGGACCGGCTGCGCCTGGCCGAGGGTTCGACCGGCCCGTATCTGCCCCAGGCCGTGATCGCCGCGGTGCACGCGACGGCGCCGTCATGGGAGCAGACCGATTGGGTCACCATCTGCACGGCCTACGACCGGCTGTTGGAATTAACGGGTTCGCCGGTGGCGGGCGCCAACCGCGCGATGGCGGTGGGCTTGCGCGACGGCCCCGACGCCGGGCTTTTAGCGCTGGACGAGGTGGCGCGCGATCCCCGGCTGACCCGCTCGAATCTGGTCGCGACGGTAAGGGCCGATCTGCTGCGGCGCGCCGGACGGCCCACCGAAGCGCTCACCTGGTATCGAACGGCATTGGAGTCCAACGGGTCTGAGCCGGGGCGCGACTTCTTGCGGCGACGTATCGCCGAGTGTGGGGGGTGACATGCGCCGAACGTCGAGTTGTCGGGCTGATCTCGGAAAAAGCGCCCAACAAGTCGACGCTCGACGTGAAGTGACTAGGCTTCGGTGAAGTTGCGGGTGACGGCCGGGTCGACCGGAATGCCCGGGCCGGTGGTCGTCGACACGGTGATCTTCTTCAGGTAGCGACCCTTCGAGGACGACGGCTTGAGCCGCAGCACCTCGTCGATCGCGGCGCCGTAATTCTCCGCGAGGTTCTTCTCGTCGAACGACGCCTTGCCGATCACGAAGTGCAGGTTGGCCTGCTTGTCGATGCGGAAGTTGATCTTTCCGCCCTTGATGTCGTTGACGGCCTTGGCGATGTCCGGCGTCACCGTGCCGGTCTTGGGGTTCGGCATCAGGCCGCGCGGGCCGAGGATGCGCGCGATGCGACCGACCTTGGCCATCTGGTCCGGCGTGGCGATCGCGGCGTCGAACTCGAGGAAGCCGCCCTGGATCTTCTCGATCAGGTCGTCGCTGCCCACGATGTCGGCACCCGCGGCGGTGGCCTCTTCGGCCTTGTCACCGACGGCGAACACCGCGACCCGGGCCGTCTTACCGGTGCCGTGCGGAAGATTGACCGTGCCACGGACCATCTGGTCCGCCTTGCGCGGGTCGACGCCCAGCCGGATCGCCACCTCGACGGTCGAGTCCTGCTTGGTCGAACCCGTCTCCTTGGCGAGCTTGGCCGCCTGGAGCGGGGTGTACAGGTTGTCGCGATCCACCTTCTCGGCGGCGGCGCGGTATGCCTTGCTGTTCTTGCTCATTGATCAATCCAATCTGGTGTTGGGGTCGTGGTTATTCGGGCCGAAGCCAGCCCTCCCACGGGGTGGAGCTCAGGGTTATGCACGCCTATTCAACGGTGATCCCCATCGACCGGGCGGTACCGGCGATGATCTTGGCGGCAGCGTCGATGTCGTTGGCGTTGAGATCGGTCTTCTTGGTCTCGGCGATCTCGCGGACCTGGTCCCAGGTGACCTTGGCGACCTTGGTCTTGTGCGGCTCGGCCGAGCCCTTGCCGACGCCGGCGGCCTTCAGCAGCAGCTTGGCGGCGGGCGGCGTCTTGAGCGCGAAGGTGAAGCTGCGGTCTTCGTAGACCGTGATCTCCACCGGGATCACATTGCCGCGCTGGTTTTCCGTCGCGGCGTTGTATGCCTTGCAGAACTCCATGATGTTCACACCGTGCTGGCCGAGCGCGGGTCCCACCGGCGGCGCAGGGTTTGCCTGTCCCGCCACGATCTGGAGCTTGATCAGCCCAACGACTTTCTTCTTCGGGGCCATGAGATTTTGACGTTCCTTCCTGGTTTATGCATCCAGCCGTTCCCGCGAACGGGATGGCTGGCTAGATCTTGGAGACTTGGGTAAAGGTGAGTTCCACCGGTGTTTCGCGGCCGAAGATCGACACCAACACCTTGAGCTTCTGCTGTTCGGCGTTGACCTCGTTGATGGTGGCCGGCAATGTCGCGAACGGCCCGTCCATGACCGTCACCGATTCGCCCACCTCGTAGTCGACCTCCACGACCGGGCGTTCCAGCCCACCGGCCTCGGTGGCGGCGGCGGCGGCGGTCGTCCCGCCCTTGACGGGCTTCTTCGCCGAACCGGGCGGCAGCAGGAACTTCACCACGTCGTCGAGCTTGAGCGCCGACGGACGCGACGTCGCGCCGACGAATCCCGTCACGCCGGGGGTGTTGCGCACCGCGGCCCACGAGTCGTCGGTCAGGTCCATGCGCACCAGGATGTAGCCCGGCAGCACCTTGCGGTTGACCTGCTTGCGCTGGCCGTTCTTGATCTCGGTGACCTCTTCGGTGGGTACTTCCACCTGAAAGATGTAGTCGCCGACATCGAGGTTCTGCACACGGGTTTCGAGGTTGGCCTTCACCTTGTTCTCGTATCCCGCGTACGAGTGGATGACGTACCAGTCGCCGGGCTTGCTGCGCAGGTCCGCCTTCAGGGCGGCGGCAGGGTCGGCCTCGTCGGCCGCCTCTGCCGACTCCGCGGGGGTTGCCTGGGCCGCTACGGCCGCGGGGTCCTCGGTGGTCTCAGGGGCCTCGACGACCTCGGCAGGCTCTTCTACGTCGACCGCTTCACCGGCGGACGTGTCACCGTCGAAGGTAGTCACGGTTTTCAGTCCTCTCTATCTCTCTAAGCTCAACCGAACACCAGCAGCACGAGCTTGGTCAGGCCGAGATCAGTCAGGCCGACCAACGCCACCATGAAGGCGAGGAACACCAGCACCACGGAGGTGTAGGTGAGCATCTGCTTGCGGTTCGGCCAGATCACCTTCCGCATCTCCGCAACGACCTGCTTGAGGTAGTTGTAGACGAAGACGAGCGGGTTGGCCGTGCGGTCCCCGGGTTTCTTCGGCTTCTTGGCCTTCTTGTCGGCTCCGGCCTTCTTGGCGGTCGACTTCTTGGACTCCTTGGCGTCCTTGGAGGCCTCGTCCGACGACTCGACGTCGACGTCTTCGCCGTCCGCCACCCGCTGCCGGGACCGCTTGCCGGTTGGCCGTTGCGGACGCGCTGCAGGCTTGGTCACCACGGCCGTCCGACCACCGCTGGCGCTGTCGTCGGTGTCACCGCCGTCGCGTGCGGCGTCGTTGGCGGCACCGATGTCGGGGCCCTCGTCGCTCACCGCATGCTCCTTTGTTCGCTAGCTATCTCGCGATTCGTTCCGTGCTGTCCGGTTATGTCCAGCATGGCACGTTATCCGTTGTCCGACTCCTACTCAGGCCGTTGGGGCCTGCATCGTCGTCGGACGTTCGCCTTGTGCAGGGGCGACAGGACTTGAACCTGCAACCTGCGGTTTTGGAGACCGCTGCTCTGCCAGTTGAGCTACGCCCCTTCGCGGTTGGCAGGCCAACCTGCGCTTACCTTCCGGGGCCTACATGACACACGCGCTCTCCGTTCGGTGATCGCCGAACCTATGGACAGCGCGCTGTAATGGGAAAACCCCGAGGTCCGAGTGTACATCGGCACGGGAGTCAGATACTAATTAGCGGTTCTGACGACCTGCCCGGATTCGTGGTCCCATCTGAGCTTGACGGGATCGTCGTCGTTCGATTCTTCCCGGTATTGCCCCATCAGCGTCGTGTAGGCCTCCATCACAACCTCACCGTTGTCGTCGGTGCAGATGTTCTTGGTAACGACGATGTCGGCGCCGAATCGCTCGTTGACCGACTCGACGTCCATCCGCCCCCACAGCTTGTCGCCCGCCTGGATCGGCCTCTTGAAGACGAAGCGCTGCTCGACCTGGACAATCACCAGGCTTTCCATGCCCAGATCGACGTGGCGGAAGAAATCCAGCTGAACGTACTTGGCGAAGATCGTGACGAGGGTCAGCGGCGCGAGGATCGAGTCGTAACCAAGTTCGGCCGCCGCGGCTTCCTCGTAGAAGGCCGGGTGATCGTTCTTGATGGCCCGGGCGAACTCACGAACCTGCTCGCGGCCGACCACGAAGTAGTCCGGATACCGCCAGATCATGCCGCGGATATCAGTCTTGAGCGCCATGGGTTACGCCAACTTGGCCGACGCGACAGCCCGTCCGAAGATCTTCTTACCGCCGGTGGTGGCGCTGATCGCGATGGTCACCAACTTGGTCTCCGGGTCAGCCGACTTCACCCGGCCGCTGAATACCAGCTCGGCGCCCTTGCCGTCGTTGGGCACCGGCACCACGGCCGTGAACCGGACGTTGTACTCGCTGACGGCACCGGGGTCCCCGACCCACGACGTGACGTAACCGCCGCCGATCCCCATCGTGAGCATGCCGTGCGCGATCGCGGTGTCCAACCCGACGACCTTGGCGATCTCGTCGTCCCAGTGGATCGGGTTCAAGTCCCCCGAAACTCCCGCGTAGTTCACCAGATCCTGGCGCGTCAGCGGGTAGGTCTTCTCCGGAAGCTGGTCGCCCACCTTCACCGAGCTGAACTCACGCAGTGGCATCAGTAAATCCCTCTTCCCCGTTCTCGCCGGCACGGCCCGCCAGGGTCGTGTAGGTCTCCTGCACGATGTCACCGGCCTCGTCGGTGATGATGTTCTTGGTCACGATGATCTGGGTGCCGTGCGAGACGCGCATGGAGTCCACGTATACGTCGCAGTAGAGCCGGTCGCCCGCCACGAGCGGCTTGAAGTACTTGAGCACCTGGTCGACCTGGACGATCTGCGCGTCGCTCACCGCGATGTTGGCGTGCCTGAAGAACGCCGACTGCGCCTGGTAGCCGAATACGCAGCAGAACGTCAGCGGCGCCAGCAGCCCCTTGTAGCCGAGTTCGGCGGCGGCCTGCTCCTGGGAGAAGTACGCGTCGTTATTCTGCACGGCGACCGCGTACTCGCGGATCTTTTCCCGCTCCACCTCGTAGTAGTCGGGATAGCGGTAATGCATCCCGACTAGATCTTTGGTCAACGGCACGGCTTTAAAACCTACCTGGTCAATTTCGTCTAAACAGCTAGAGATAATTAGCGCGTCTCGCGGTGTGCCTGGTGCTTGCCGCAGTTCGGGCAGAACTTCTTCAGCTCCAACCGGTCCGGGTCGTTGCGGCGGTTCTTCTTGGTGATGTAGTTACGGTGTTTGCACACGTCGCAGGCCAAAGTGATCTTCGGCCGCACATCGGTACTGGAAGCCATTACGGTTCTCTCTCAAATCTCTCGAACTCTACGTTGTTGTGTTGTAGCGATGGCCGGACTCGAACCGGCGACCTAACGATTATGAGTCGTTCGCTCTAACCGACTGAGCTACATCGCCTCTGGTACCCGCCGTCCGCCTGTTCGGCGTCCGCCGAGCCCCCTAACGGAATCGAACCGTTGACCTTTTCCTTACCATGGAAACGCTCTACCGACTGAGCTAAGGGGGCCTGGAACCCGTAGCGGTCAGTCTTGCCTCGGGCCTAAAAGAGGGTACAGCGCGACGCGCGACCGCACCAAACCAGAAGAAGGCGTTCAGCCGCCGCCGTTGTTGCGGTGTGGTTGCCACGCGCTGAGGTCGCTGAACTCGTCGTAAATGTCCTCTTGGTCGCCATCCGCGTCCTCCGCGTCGAGCAGGGTCCGCAGCGCCAGGTGCACGACCTCGCGCGCATCGGCCAGGTGATAGCGACGTATTGCCTCTTGCACCAGGTCGTCGTCGATCTCGATTTCGACCTTCTTGAGCATGGACCAACAATACCCACGCAGCACCGATCGAACCGTTCGGCGAAAGTGCGGTTGACGGGCCGTGATGCGCCCGAAATGCCAGCTCGGTTCGCCGGGTCATAGTCTGTTGCGGTGACAGATTCGTCAGCGGACCGACTGTATTTCCGGCAACTGCTCTCCGGTCGCGATTTCGCCGCCGGCGACATGATGGCCGCCCAAATGGGCAATTTCGCGTATCTGATCGGCGACCGTCAGACCGGCGACTGCATGGTGGTCGACCCGGCATATGCCGCCGGCGAGCTGGTCGACGCGGCCGAAGCCGACGGCATGCACCTGTCCGGTGTACTGGTCACCCACCATCACCCGGACCACGTGGGTGGCTCGATGATGGGCTTCGAACTCAACGGCCTGGCCGACCTGCTGGAGCGGACCAGTGTGCCGGTGCACGTGAATACCCACGAGGCGCTTTGGGTGTCGCGGGTTACCGGGATTGGCGTCGACGACCTGACCCCGCACGAGCACGGCGACAAGATCAGCATCGGCGCTATCGAGATCGAGCTGCTGCACACCCCCGGCCATACGCCGGGTAGCCAGTGCTTCCTGCTGGACGGCCGGCTGGTCGCCGGCGACACGCTCTTCCTGGACGGCTGCGGGCGCACCGACTTTCCCGGCGGGGACTCCGACGAGATGTATCGCAGCCTGCAGCAGCTGGCGGCGCTGCCCGGCGACCCGACCGTTTTTCCGGGCCACTGGTATTCCACCGACCCGAGCGCGTCGCTGGCCGAGGTCAAGCGTTCCAACTATGTGTATCGCGCCGCCAACCTTGACCAGTGGCGAATGTTGATGGGCGGCTGAGTAATAGCCAGGATCATTGCGATTCCGCGGCCGGGCCAGCACAATTTCGGGTGCACATCGCTGTGATATAAGCGGAGGGATGGATTCCATGGGGTGGATCCAGGGCAGCTGGCACGGGGTCACCGATGTTGAGTCCAGCACCTGGTTGGCGTGGGCGGCGTGGGCGGCGATTGCGCTCGGCGTGATCGCCCTGGTCTTTGCCAACCATCAGATCAGCCGCAACCGCCGGCTGGCCTCCGAGCAGACCCGGCCTCATGTGGGCATGCTGATGGAGCCGCACGCCGCGGACTGGCACGTGATCGAGCTGGTCGTCCGCAATTTCGGTCGTACCGCCGCCTACGACATCCGCTTTTCGTTTTCGAGTCCGCCGACGGTGGCCGAATACGAGAATTCCACCGACGGTTATGCCGAAGTGGTCGAACTGCAGCTGCCCAGCGAATTGCCGGTACTCGCGCCCGGCCAGGAGTGGCGGATGGTCTGGGATTCCGCACTCGACCGCGGCGAAATCGGCGGCGGCATCGAGTCGCGCTTCACCGGCAAGGTGGTCTACTACGACCGCCCCGACAAGCCGCGCGGGTGGCGGTTCTGGGAGCGCGAGCGCCAGCCGCTGGAGACCAACGTGGTGCTGGACTGGGATGCCTTGCCGCCGGTGCAGCGCATCGAGTTGATGACGACGCACGACCTGGCCAAGCGGGAAAAGCAGAAACTGGAACTGCTACGCAGCCTGCTGACCTACTTCCACTACGCGAGCAAGGAAACGCGCGCCGACGTGTTCCGCACCGAGATCGAACGAATCAACAACGCGGTGGCCGAAACTCAGGATCGCTGGCGTGCCCGGCAGCTCGATGCACCGACCGACGTCGGTCTGCGCTGGGGCAACTCCCAAGACGATCTCGGTAAACACCGCGGCGAGCACGTTTGAGCGCCCACGTCCGAAGGAGCAACGCATGAGCGGTCCGGTCACCTACAGGCTTAACGACACGGTCGCGGTCATCAGGATGGACGACGGCAAGGTCAACGCGCTGGGCCCCACCATGCAGGCGGCGATCAACGAGGCGATCGACCGGGCCGACAGCGACAACGCCGGCGCGCTGGTGCTCACCGGAAACGAGCGGGTATTCAGCGGCGGGTTCGACCTGAAGATCCTGACCTCGGGCGAGGCGCAGCCCGCGATCGACATGCTCAGGGGCGGCTTCGAGTTGTCGTACCGGCTGTTGTCCTACCCGAAGCCGGTCGTGATCGCCTGCACCGGGCACGCCATCGCGATGGGCTCGTTCCTGTTGGCTTCCGGTGATCACCGGATCGCCGCGCACGCCTACAACATCCAGGCCAATGAGGTCGCGATCGGCATGACCATCCCCTACGCCGCGCTAGAGATCATGAAGCTGCGGCTGACGCGTTCGGCGTATCAGCAAGCCACCGGGCTGGCCAAGACCTTCTTCGGTGAAACCGCCCTTGCCGCAGGCTTTGTCGACGAGATCGTGATGCCCGAGATGGTGGTTAGCCGCGCCGAGGAAGCCGCGAAAGAATTCGCCGGCCTACACCAACACGCCCACGCCGCAACGAAATTGCGCGCTCGCGCCGACACGCTCAAGGCGCTGCGCGCCGGAATCGACGGTATAGAAGCCGAATTCGGCATGTAGGGAGGAGGCGATGCGGCTGCCCGGGCAACCGCCTCCCCTCCTGTCGCCTCCTCCACCGCAGAGTGTGGCACGACGGCGACCGGCCGTCACTTCACCCTGAGACCACCGCCTCAGACGGCCCAGCGGAACCGTTTGAGGTACGCCGCCCAGTCCCACGTCAGCAAGAACTCCTGCGCCGCCTCATAGCCCTTCTGATACAGCGCCTCGAGGCGATCCGGGGCGACATCGAAGTCGAGGACGCCCACATCGGTCGATTCGACGGGGATCGCGCGGGCTGCGACCCACGGCTGGTTGAGGTGGGTCTGATCGTGGCCGGTCAGCATCGTGGTGAGCAGGCTTTCCAGTAACGCCGTCTGTTCGAAAAGCCGTAGCGGTTTCAGCGCGGGCATCACCGCGCTGAAACCCTCGTTGAGTCGGGGCAAGACCGTGACCCCGAACGTCGGCCAGCGCGGTACTTTTCCGTCGAAGCGGTCAAACGTGTCGATCGGAAAGTTCGACAGCACACCGCCGTCGACGAGGCTGGACGTCGCCCCGCTGAGGCTGCGCAGCTTGACCGGAGGGTAAAAGAACGGGATCGCCATCGACGCGCGTACGGCGTCGGCGACCAGCTGCTCATCGGGGTCCAGCCCGTAGAGCCGTCGGTAGTCCCACGGCAGCCGCACCAACTGCGCCGCGGTCAAGTCGGCGACGGTAACGACGAGCTTGTGACGCGGCCTCTCGGGCATCGTGCGCTCATCGAGGAGCAGATCTCCGAAGTAGGTGACGCCCAGGTTCTTCAGCTCGCTGCGAATCCAGTCGTGCGCGGCGTCACCCCGAAACATGCTGGTGTCCCTGACAAGTCCCCACGCGGCACCAAGAATCGGGACGCGTCCCGAGTCGCGCCACTTGCTCAGCGGCGCCGACAGCGCGAGCTCCTTGACCTCTTCGCTCGTCAATTGCTCGCCCTTGGACGCGGCCGCCAGGATCGCACCGACCACCGATCCGGCCGACACGCCCGACACCCGCGGGAACGTATAGCCGGCGTCCATCAGGGCGACGATGGCACCCACCAGACCGATGAACTTGACCCCCCCGCCGGAGAGAACGAGATCAGCGGATTTCGACTGCCGGCTCGCCATCAGTCGTCCTGCGCCGAAACCCAGTCGTAGGCAAGGTATTTGCCGTCGAAAGTCACGACGACGCGATCGCCGCCGGGGTGGGGCTTACGCTGCAGGTCGACGCTGAAGTTGATCGCGCTCATGATGCCGTCGCCGAACTGCTCGTGGATGACCTCCTTGATGGCACCGCCGTAAACCTGAAGCGCTTCGTAGAACCGGTAGATGGTGGGGTCGGTCGGCACTCCCCCGTTTGCGAAGGCGGGCTGTCCCCCGCGCATCGGCGGGGCGGCCAGCACCGGTACCGCCGACTCCTCGAGACCCAGCATCCCGACCAGCACCTTGCCCAGCTCCGGCGGAATCGGATGCTGGCCCAGCAGTGCCGACGTGGTCCACAGCAACGGCCGATCGATCGCGTCGGCCAGCTCCTGCCACGTGAGGCCCTTCGTCAGGCGGGCAACGACGATCTGTTCGGTGATCTCGTTTCGGTTCATCAACCCAGCATGCACTAGCAGTTCTTTCGCCACGATCCGCGAAGAAGACTTCATAGCGCAGCAATATGCGGTGCGCCCTGGCGAAACGGTTACGCAAACATCGCGATTGGCCTCATGTGGGAGAGGTAGGCTGCCAGGCGTCGGATCTTTCGCCCCGGGGGATCGGAGGCGCTATGCGGATCGTTGTCGACCTGAACCGCTGTCTGGGGTACGCGCACTGCGTACCGCTGGCCCCGGAGGTGCTCAAGCTCAACGGGGAAGAGGCCCTCGCCTACGACCCCAACCCGGACGACGGTCAGCGTCTCCGGGTGCTGCGGGCGGCGGCCGCCTGCCCGGTGCAGGCCATCATTGTCGACAAGCTCGACGGGCAGTAGTGGCCGGCCGTGAATCCGAACGGCTTCAAGGACAATGGACGCATCGTCATCGTCGGCGCCTCACTGGCCGGACTGCGTGCCGCCGAAGCGCTGCGCGACGAGGGTTTCCGGGGCGAGCTGACCATCATCGGCGACGAACCGGACGAGCCGTACGACCGGCCGCCGTTGTCCAAGCAGGTCCTCAAGGGCTGGGTGGCAGCCGATCACACCAAGCTGCCGCGGCTGCGTGCGGTCGATGCCGACTGGCGACTCGGGGTGGCCGCGACCGCCCTGGACCGGGCCGACCAGGTGGTCCGCCTTGCCGACGGTAGCGAGGTATCGGGTGACAGCCTGCTGATCGCCACGGGTGTGCGGTCGCGGCGATGGCCCAACCCGGATGAGGCCGCGCTGCAAGGCGTCTACACGCTGCGCACCAAAGCCGACGCCGCGCGATTGCAGGCCGCGTTGGCCGCCCGCCCGAGCCGGGTGCTGATCATCGGTTCGGGGTTCATCGGATCGGAGGCCGCCTCGGTGTGCCGCGAACTCGGCCTGGAGGTCACGGTCACCGAGCGGGGTCCGGCACCGCTGAGCGGTCCGCTGGGCGGCGTGATCGGCGCGATCGCTGCCGAGATGCAGCGCGACGCGGGGGTGGATCTGCGCACCGGGGTATCGGTGCTCGCGCTGGACGGGGATGCCGAAGGGCGGGTACGGCGCGCCCGGCTCTCCGACGGCAGCACGCTCGACGTCGACGTGGTGCTGACGTCGCTGGGCTCGATCCGCAACGTCGAGTGGCTCGAGGGCGCCGGGCTGGCGGCCGGGCCCTGGGGCGTGGGGTGCGACGCCGGGTGCCGCGCGTTCGATATCAACGCCGTCGTGACCAACCGCATCTTCGTGGCCGGCGACATCGCCCGGGCACCGCATGTCCTTTACGACTATGAGTTCCTGGCGATGGAGCATTGGGACAACGCCGTGCTGGGCGCGCGGGTCGCGGCACACAACATGGTCTGCGACGAGGTCGATCGCTGGGCGCACCTGCTGGTCCCGCAGTTCTGGTCGGCCCAATTCGGCGTCAACATCAAATCCGTCGGTGTGCCGTCATTCGGCGACGAGATCGTCTTCACCCAGGGCTCGGTCAGGCAGCGCCGGTTCGCCGCGGCCTACGGCCGGCACGGCCGCATCGTCGGTGCGGTCACCTTCAACCATGCGAAATGGATCGACTACTACCGCAACCAGATTGAGCACTCGGGACCGTTCCCGCCGCATCCGCCGGGTTTCGACTTCCCGGAGAACATGCGGGTGATGCCGGCCGACTTCCCCGCGCGCGGCGTGCCGACCGAAACCCCCGACGTGGTGTTGACAGGACACGACCCCAGCGAACGGCGCGCGGAATTCCGGCCCCGGCACCGATGAGTGAGGACCTCTGCATGACTCCCGAGGAAGCCTTCGACGCCGCGATGCGGCACGAAAACCGCGCGAATCCCTATCCGTACTTCGACGAGCTGCGCAAGACGCCGGTGGTGCGAGTGTCGGGCGGCATCTACGCGGTCACCGGGTACGAGGAGCTGATGGCGCTGGCCCACGACCCGCGCGTGAGTTCCGACCTCCGCAAGGGACGCCCGGCGGCCGTCGGCCGCAATCGGCTTGGCGCGCAAGAGCCGGGGGGTGAGATGGGCTCCGAAATCACCGGGGCCTACGGCCGGGAGCCGAGCTTCATCGCGCAGGACCCACCCGACCATGACCGGGCGCGCCGCCAGTGCATGCGATTTTTCGGGCCACCCGATTCGCCGGACCTGATCCCGGGCCAAGAGCGGTTCTGCCAACAGATCGTCAACGAAATGCTCGACAAGGCAACGGGTAAGACCCAAATGGACGCGGTCGACGAGTTCGCTTATCCGCTGCCGGTCAATGTGATCTGCCGAATTGTGGGCATACCCGTCGAGGACGAGCCGCAGTTTCACGCGTGGGTCACCGACATCGCTTCCGGCATCTTCGATCTCGGCCCCGACAACCAAACCGAGGAGGGTCAGGCCCGACGCGCCAAGGGCGAAGCCGCCGACGTCGAACTCAACGAGTACATCGTGGGGCTGGTCGAGAAGGCCGCGAAATCCCCTGGCCCCGGGATGATTTCGCAGTTGGTCCACGACGACGGCCCCGACGGGCAGATGTCGACGAGCGCGATCGTCAACAACACCATCCTGTTGTTCGTCGCCGGACATGACTCAACGGTCAATCTGATCTCGCATTGCATTCTCACCGTGTTGCGCCACCCATGGTCGATCGAATTACTCTGCAACAAACCGGAATTGATCCCCGGTGCCATCGAAGAAGTGCTGCGACTGCAGTCATCGGTGCAATTCTTCCCGACGCGTTCGGCGCTGGCCGACATCGACATCGCCGGCACGACCATTCCCAAAGGCGCGCCCATCTATCTCATGTACGGTGCCGCCAACCGGGACCCGCGCCGCTTCGCGGACCCCGACACCTTCGACCCGCGGCGTGCCGACAACGAGCACGTGGGTTGGGGCCGCGGCATTCACGTGTGTTTCGGTGGCCCGCTGGCCCGGCTGGAGGTCAACACCGCGTTCGAGGCTTTCCTGCGCCGGGTGAAAGGCCCACGGCTGGTTGAAGATCCACCGCCTTACCGCATCAGTCAGGTGTTCCGCGGCCCACGGCACCTGCTCGTCGACTACGACGAAATCCTGAGCCGGTAATCAGCCCGGCTTGGTCGCGGTGACCAAACGCGTTGCGAACCAGGGGCCGCCGTACCACATTCGCCATCCGAGGTTGCGCCGCCGCACGTCGTGCCAGCCCAGTCGACGCAAGTAGCCGGCGTGGCGGTTCGTTTCCCAGAGGTCGGCGATCGCGAGTCGACCACCGGGGCGTAGCACCCGAATCGCTTCTTGCAGAGCCTCTCGCCGACCCTCGTGGGTCGCGATGTTGTGGATGGCCAAACTGCTGACGATCGCGTCGACGCTGCCGTCGGCCAACGGCAACGCGGTCATGTCGGCGGTCTGCACCTCGACGCGGTCGGCGACGCTTTCCAGATCCGCGTTGGACAGCGTCGACTGCTGCGAATTCTTGGTCTGGTCTGCGCGCCACAGGTCGACGCCGATCGCGCGGCCGCGCGGCACCCGCTTGGCCGCGGCCAGCAACACCGCGCCGCGCCCGCAACCGAGATCAAGCACGGTTTCGTCGCCTTGCAGCCTCAGCTCGTCGAAGATCCGGTCCCACACCACGAATTTGCCGCGCCGGGTGGCGTAGATATACGAGCCGGCCGTCGCGAGCACCTGGACCGCCGAGGCGGCGCCGAGCGCCGCCGCCAACCGGTTGCCGCGAGCCAGTGCGACACCGGCGCCCGCGAACAGGACCGCGGAAACGCCGGCTATGCACGCTATCTGCGCCGCGGGCGAGACGGTGTGGAAGGACCCGTCATATCCGTATTCGCCTCGGTGCTCGCGCGTCAGGCCCTTGTCTGTCACGTGGCCCCCCTCACCAGCGTCCGCGGTGGACGACTTCGTCGAGCGGGCGGCGGTCCGGCTTGCGGATCGGGGTCAGCGGGCGATCGGCCGGATATCCGACACCGAGCATGAACGCCACCAGATGATCGTCCGGAACACCCAGGATCGAGCGCGCCTTCTCCTGATCCCCCACCGAGGAATGGCCGGTGCCGATGCCCAGGTCGGTGGCCGCGATCATCATCGCCATCGTCGCCTGGCCGACGTCGTAGTTATCGGTCACCAGCCGGCGCTCGTCCGGCGGCACCGGCACCACCAACACGATCGCGGCCGGGGCCGAAGCGATGTGACCGGCGCCGCGCCAGACGGTGGACAGCTCCTTTAGCTGAGCCGGGTCGGTGACGATCACAAAGTCCCACGGCTGGCGGTTTTTCGCCGACGGTGCCCGCCACCCGGCCTCAACGATCCTGTTCAGGTCGTCGTCCGACACCGGTTGCGGCTGGTACTGCCGAACGTTGCGTCGCGCACAGATTGCGTCCCAGGTTTCCATCTCGTTCCTCTCATCAGCGCGCGCCCATGCCGCGAATGCCGTTGTGCTGTGGCCTTTTCAAGCCCTTTCTCAGGCTAGCCACACCGGATTCGTCAACGCGACCATTGCGCCGAGCCGGCCCCGCCGCCCGTCGCGTACCTCGAGCCTGGCAAAGCGCGCGGACGCGGCGTCGAGCTTCCACTGCAGCCTGCTTCCCGCCGAGGCTACCGTCGCGCGGCCGGCGCAACCCGCCGCGGTGATCAGGGCGGCGGTGGTGCCGGGGGCGCCGCTGACGACCGCGGTGACCGTCACCGCGTCGCCGGTTCGCACCCGCAGCTGCTGCCCGGGCCCGGCCACCTCGCCGCTCGGGCAGGACGCGGCCAGCTCGCACGCGACATCGCGTGATCCCGCGATGTACGAGCGGCCGCGGCGCAGCCCGTCGATGATCGCCGACATGGACAGCTCGTCGGCGTGCACGGCCGTCTGCGGGGCGCCGACCACTTGCCGTTTGGCGTGCGAGTCGCTACCGCCGACTGCAACGATCCGTCGGCCCTGCCTCAAGAGCCGCTGCCAAATGCGAAGGGACACTTCATCATCGACGTTCCATCGGCCGTTCCATACCTCCAGCGCGTCCACGTCGGCATAGCCGAATTCCCACGCCGAGCCCGGCAGCGGCGCGGCGGGGTGGGCGGCGACCACCAAGCCGCCGGCTTGGCGTACCTCGGCGGCGAAGCGCGGGAACACCCCATCGCTGGGACCGTAGCGCCAGTCGACCCAACCGCCCGGGGGCAGGCCGGCCGCGAGCCAGTGTCCATGCCGCGTGGTGACCTCAACGCCGGGAATCACCAACAGCGATCCGGTGCGGCAGGTGGGCCATACCCGGTTGGCTGAATTGGTGTTGTGCTCGGTGGAGACGATGAAGTCGAGCCCGCCGGCGTGCGCGGCCGACACCAGTTCACCGGGATCGCGCTCGCCGTCGGAGTGCTCGGTATGCAGATGCAGATCACCGCGGTACCAGCGCGCTCCGACGGAGGCGGGGGTGAACGCCGCCGATGCGTTCGGCGTCGCCGGCGGCCGAGCGGGCGGCTCGGAGTCCAATGTGACCCGCACCTGCCAGGCCATCCCCCACGGGCTGAGGACCACCGGGCCCAGCGCCACCGCCCACACGCCCGGTTCGATCGGGCCGGCCAGGTAACCGGGCGTGGCATAGGAGCTGGAGATCATGAACTCGTCGCGAGCCCCGCCCGACCAGCCCCTGAATCCGGCGGCATTGCCCAATTCGTGGCCGGCCGCGCCAAACATCCCCAGGTCCAACACATTTCGCGTTAGCCCGCCCATACCGGCGTCGTGGGAGGTGGTCACCCGAATTTGTTGCACTCCCGGTGGTACCTCAAACGGCAGGTAGGCCCAGCGGTAGATACCAAATCCGAACCGTCCAGAAAACGTTATTTCGATTGCCTTGCCGTCGCGTTGCCCGGTGATGGCACCGGGCGCGACCCTGGCAATGCTCATGGCTTTCTCCCGTCGGCACCTCGCCATTTCCGAGCTGTTCCGAGCCATTCCGATAAAGGCGTCGGCTACGCCCACAGCATTCGCCATGAAGGTCTAACCAGCCGTTACATCGACACGAACAACCGCTGTAGGGCTGGTGAGATCGCGCTACGAATTACGTCACCGAGCGCTGGGCGGCCACGAACAAGTTCCCGGGCACGTCGTTCTCGACCTCTTGCGCCGGCCTGCGGCCATAGCCGGCCATCAGGTCCAGCGACGGCGTCACCGTCACATCCCAGCCATGCCGGCCGAACCACTCGCCCACGTCTTCGCGCTCCTCGAAGTACCACAATTCGTCGGTGCTGGGGACCTGGCGCTGCGGGTCCACTTTCGCGAACACCGCGCGGACGCGATCCATCCGCGCCCGCCGACGCGTCCGGGCCTCGGGATCGAGAAACTTCGGCCCCAACGCCTCCACACCGACCCGGCTGCCCGGGACGGTCAGCGCCTGCACGCGTTCGAACAACAGCTCCTGGGCCGCGGCCGGCAGATAGGGCATCAACCCCTCGGCCGACCAGACGCTCGGCCTTGAGGCGTCAAAACCGGCCTCCCGCAACGCCGTCGGCCAATCCTGGCGCAAGTCCACCGGGACCGCGACCCGGTTGCAGGCAGGTTCGGCCCCGTGCTCGGCCAACGTCGACGCCTTGAAATCCAGCACCCTGGGCTGGTCGAGCTCGTAGACAGTGATGCCGTCCGGCCATGGCAACCGCCAGGACCGCGAGTCCAGGCCCGCCGCCAGGATCACGGCCTGGGAAATACCCGCCGTTGCCGCATCTATAAAGAACGCATCGAAAAAGGCGGTTCGGGAGGCCATGTAGCCGACCATCGCCTTCATCTGCTGTGCCAGATTGGGTTCGGTTTCCAGCAGCTCGTCGGGCAGCTGTCCGGCGGAGTACCAGTTCCACACTCCGTCGCCCGCAGCGTCGAGGAACACTCGCGCGAACGGGTCGCGGATCAGGGGATTGTCGCTCTCGGTCTCCGCCGCGCGGGACGCCGCGACGCCCAGCGCCGTCGCCCCCACGCTCTCGGTGATCTCCCAGCTGTCGTTATCGGTCCTGGCCACGCTCACGTCCTCCCGGTTGACACCCGCTTTCGGCGACCCTACGCGAGCAAGCTGTCCGCAGGCTGTGCCGGGCTTTCGCGCCCGCTACCGTTTACCCGCAGGTGAACAAGCTGACCCTCAGGTTCATGCGCGCTTGCCCGGAGGTATCCGGTTAAGTTGTCGGCGGGCGGCTAACGTGGCCCCGATCCGAAGGATCCTGACATGCGAGTTGACGGGCGCGACATCAGCGTCTCTGGCAGCTTGCTGCAACCGGTCAACCGGCGCACCAATGACATTCTGCGGCTGATCCTGGCCACCGCGTTTCTCGCGGCGGTGATCACCGGTTCGCTGGTTACCCGCAGCCGCTGGATTCGGCTGGAGAAATCCGTCTCGCGGATTGTCGGGGTTTTAACACCGACCCAAGCCGATGTGGTGTACCTGGTGTACGGATTCGCGATTCTGGCGCTGCCGTTCATGATCCTGATCGGCTTGATCGTCGCCCGGCAATGGAAACTGTTGGGCGCCTACGGTGCCGCCGCGATTCTCGCCGCACTGCCCTTGTCGATCAGCAGCAACCGGCTCGCCGCACCCCGCTGGCACTTCGATGTCTCCGACCGGCTGAGCACCCTGCCGGCGCAATTCCTCGACGATCCGCGCTGGATCGCGATGCTGGCCGCGGTGCTGACGGTTTCCGGTCCCTGGCTACCCGCGCGCTGGCGGCACTGGTGGTGGGCACTGCTGCTCGCGTTCGTGCCGATTCACCTCGTCATCAGCGCCATCGTCCCGGCCCGCTCCCTGCTGGGGTTGGCAGTGGGATGGTTCGTCGGCGCGTTGGTGGTGCTGGCCGTCGGCACGCCTGCGCTGGAAGTGCCGTTGGTAGGCGCGGTCCGCGCGATGGCCAAGCGCGGGTTCGTCGTGTCGCGGCTGATGGTGGTCCGCCCCGCCGGGCCGGGTCCGCTGGTGCTGTCGACCGATTCCGGGGATCCGGATTCGACGGCGGCGATCGAGTTGTATGGCCCGCACCAACGCAGCGGTGGCGCACTGCGCGAACTGTGGCGCAAGCTGCGGCTGCGTGACGCGGAGGCCGCGCCCTTCCAAGCCTCGATGAGCCGCGCTGTCGAGCATCGCGCGTTGATGGCCATCGCGATCGGCGAGGCGGGTGTGGCGAACACGTCGACGATCGCTTTTGCGGCCCTGGACCGGGGCTGGACGTTGTACGCGCACAGACCCGTTCGGGGTACCGCCCTCGACGAATGCACCAAGACCACGCCGGTGGCGCGGGTATGGGAATCACTGCGAAAGTTGCACGAGTATCAGATCTCGCACGGCGACCTGCGCTGCCATGAGATCACCGTCGAGGACGGCACTGTGCTGTTCGGCGGGTTCGGCAACGCCGAATACGGTGCCACCGACGCACAGCTCCAGTCCGACCTGGCCCAGCTGCTGGTGACGACGACGGCGCTGTACGACGCGAAGTCGGCGGTGCGGGCGGCGATCGATACCTTCGGTAAGGACGCCATCTTGACCGCGTCCCGTCGTCTCACCAAATCCGCTGTGCCCAAACGAGTGCGGAAGTCGGTCGGCGATGCGGCCGCCGTCATCTCGGCGGCTCGCGCCGAAGTCAAGTCCCAGACCGGTGCGGATCAGATCAAGAAGGAAACCATCACCCGGTTCACCCGCAGCCAGGTCGTCCAGCTGGTCCTGCTCGGCGCGCTGGTGTATGTCGCATACCCCTTCATCAGCACCGTGCCGACCTTCTTTTCCGAACTGCGAACCGCGAACTGGTGGTGGGCGCTGCTGGGACTGTTCATCTCGGCCTCGACGTATGTGGGTGCAGCCGCGGCGTTGTGGGCGTGCACGGACGGCACGGTGAACTTCTGGAAGCTGTCAATAGCGCAGGTAGCCAACACCTTTGCCGCGACTACCACCCCGGCCGGGGTCGGCGGCCTGGCGCTGAGTACCCGGATCTTGCAGAAGGGCGGCCTGTCCGTGATGCGGGCCACCGCCGCGGTGGCCTTGCAGCAATCGGTGCAAGTGATCATGCACCTGGTGTTGCTGATTTTGTTCAGCACCGTGGCGGGCGCGTCGATGGACCTTTCACATTTCGTTCCGGGTGCCACGGTGCTCTATCTGCTCGCGGGCGTGGCGCTGGGCATCATCGGGACGTTCTTGTTCGTACCCAAGCTCCGGAGCTGGCTGTCGACGGCGGTGCGCCCGCGACTGCAGGAGGTGGCCAAGGATCTCGTCGAGCTGGTCCGTGAACCGCGTCGACTCTCGCTGATCGTAATAGGTTGTGCTGGAACAACTCTCGGCGCAGCGCTGGCGCTGTGGACCAGCGTGCAGGCCTTCGGTGGCGGAGCGACGTTCGTCACCTGCACCGTCGTGACGATGGTCGGCGGCACGCTGGCTTCGGCCGCCCCGACACCCGGCGGAGTGGGCGCCGTCGAGGCGGCCTTGATCGGTGGGTTGGCTGCCTTCGGTGTACCGGCCGCCGTCGGGGTGCCGTCGGTGCTGCTGTACCGGGTGCTGACCTGCTGGTTGCCGGTGTTCATCGGCTGGCCGGTGATGCGCTGGCTCGCCGACAACGACATGGTGTAGCGATACGCTCAGAATTCGTCGCTATCGGCGTGCACCATGACGAGTACCATTGCCCGCCGGACACTTTCGCCCGCTATGGCGGTGAGATAGACGAGGTAATAGCCCTCGGGCACCGACCGCGCCACCGCGATGGGAACGGTAACCGCGGATGACCCGTCGGAGGCGAACTGGCCCGACACCGTCGTAGTAGTGATCCCGTCGGTAGCCGACACCCCGGCGAGGCTGTAGCCGCCGACATCGTCGGCCATTCGTTGGGCGTCGACTTTGACGCCGGCCGTCCCTCCGGGTGCAATCGCGACAATCGGACGCGACACACTGAGAGTCATCGCAGAACCGCCCACACCGAACGACGGTGGCGCCGAATACTTATCGACACCCCAGCCCATGTTCGGGTGGGCGGCCAACGAGAACATGAGATCGCCACCGGTACGGATGATCGAATCGGGAAGAAAGGTGTGGTCGGTGGGCTTGCCGTCGACGGTCAGGCTGCTGATGTATTTCAGGTGGTTTGGTCCGGATGCCCCCGGCGCGGATATCCGAATGGAATTGCCTGCCGGAAGCCTGATGACCGCGCGATCGAAGAGCGGGGCGTTGAGCATGAGGGTCGACGTACCGGGCGTTCCCGGATACAGGCCGAGCGCTGCCCAGACATACCAGCTGGAGAGCGCGCCCAGATCGTCGTTGCCCGGCGCACCGTCCGGCGTAGGCCCGAATAGCCCGCGCACCCGGTCGACGGTGAGCTGGGTCTTCCACGGCTGACCGACGTAGTTGTAGAGCCACGGCACCCCGAAGCCGGGCTCATTGCCGGCCCACAGGTACGGCTCGTTGGGACCCTCGTTGAGTTTCTTGGTGAAGCGGTCGAGTCGGCTCACCACTGCCTGGCGGCCGCCCAGCGCTGTCACCAGGCCGGCGACGTTGTGCGGCACCCACCAAACGTATTGCTCGGCATTGCCCTCGTCGTATCCGATCTGACCGAAAGTTGAAGGCGAATCCACGAATCCGGGACCTTCGCTGAAGAATCCCATCGGGTCCCGGGGAGAAACGTAGCGGGTGGTCGGATTGAAAAGGTTCTGCCAGTACTGCGACCGATTCTGGAATTGGGCCGCGACCGCGGCGTCTCCGAGCGAGTCGGCGAATCGGGAGATGGCAAAGTCATCGACCGACCATTCGAGCGTGATGGACGCGTCGGCGATCCACCCGTCGGTGCGAAACTCGTACGTGAACGGCGCATAACCGAGCTCCAAGTACGTGGAGATGCCCGGTCGTTCCACGTAGCCATTCAGACCGATACCGCCGTTGGTCGCCGCATTCACCATGTAGCGCAACGCCGTTCGAGTATCGAAGTCTCTTGCTCCGTAGGTGTAAAGATTGACGATGAGCGGTACCACGTTGTCTCCACTCATCTCGCCGGTCGCCGCGTTCGCAAAGGACCAACGTGGAAGCGATCCGCTTTGTTCGGCGTCGTTGACGAGTGACTGCGCCATGTCGCTGGCTTCCTTCGGAAAGAGCAGTCCGTGCAGGGGCGCCAGGCTGCGGTAGGTGTCCCAGTCGGAGAAGTTCGCATACTGCGTGTGTCCCTCGGCGACCTGATGGATGGCGCCATCGAATCCGATGTAGCGTCCGTCCGCGTCGTTGAAGGTGTTGGGGTTCAACAGAGATCGGTAGAGGGACGTATAGAACGTGTCGATGTTGGCAGTATTGCGCCCGGCCACGGCAATGCGCGACAAAGTCGCGTTCCACTGCGAGGTTGCAGAGGCCCGCGCTTCGTCGAAGCTCGCCCCTTCGGCAGCCAGGTTGGCGCGCGCCCCGTCGACGCCGACGTAGGAGATCGCGGTGCGAACCTCGACCGCCGACCCGGTCGGAAACTCGACGTAACCTCCGCTAAAAGGCGAAACGGCAACGCGGGAACCGGCGGAGACCGAATAGCCGTCCCAGGTACCGTAGGAGGTGAACGGCTTGCTGAATTGCATCGCGAAATACACTGTGTACGTGTTGTTTTTGCCGCAGAATCCACCGCTGGTCGCCCATCCGGTGATCGTGGTGTTGTCTTCTCCGATTTGGATAGCGGCGCGGGAATTGCCCGCCAACGAAGCGCCGGAGCGCACATGGAACACGGCCGGCCGTCCGTTGTGCGGGTAGCTGAACCGACCGACGCCGGTGCGGGTGGTGGCGGTCAGTTCCGCCGTCACTTCGGTGTCGGGGAATCGCACTGCGTAGTAACCCGGCTCGCCCTGCTCCGTGTCATCGTGGGCGATCCGTTCCCAGGCGTCCCACGGTTGCGAGCGGGGCGGCGTGGTAGTCGGCAACATTGAGATATCGCCGAATGCCGCACAGCCCACCGACGCGTGCGTCATGCTGAAGCCCGTCGAGCGCGCATTGTGGTAGTTGTAGCCGGCGTAGTTGTCGACGGTGTCGGGCGAGTACTGCACCATCCCGAAGGGCACCGAGGCGCCGGGAAAGTCGTTGATCTCTCCCACCGTCTCGCCCCCCGTGCCCGTTCCGATGAGCGTGTCGACATGCTCGACTGGATTCGCGACGAACGCCGGTTCACCGTCGTAAGCAATGGGCGGGGCGGCCGCGACGAACGTCATGAAGACAGCCGTCACCGCAACGAGTGCGATGAGGATCCTTCGCGGCTTCATAGCTGTCTCTTACTGCATAACCGGGCCTTAGCGTGCGCGTTTTGCAAATGGATGTCGACAACCGGCGACGGGGCGCACGCTCAGCGAGCCCCTATGGTGAGGCGATATCACGTCCCGGCTCGCTATCGCCTGTGGCTGCGAGGGCCCGAACCAGGGTGGTCGCGCCGCACATTCCGCTGGCCCAGCTCGCGTCGATCCTGCGCGGAAAAGGCTGCTCAACGTAGCGGTTGGCCTTACGGTGGGTGCATGGCAGAAGAGTCGTACGCGATCGACGCCGGGCACCCGCCTTCGTTCCTGCTCAAGCTCATCAACCCGATGCTGGGCTTTCTGCTGCGCACCCCGCTGGCCGGCCCGGCCCGCAAGCAGCTGATGGTGCTGAGCTTCACCGGGCGAAAGACGGGACGCCCGTTCACACTTCCGGTGAGCGCCCATCTGATCGACAACGACCTGTACGCGCTGACCGGTGCGCCGTGGAAGCAGAACTTTCGCGGCGGTGCACCGGCCCAGGTCGTCTACGACGGCAAGTCGACCGCGATGAACGGCGAGCTGATCCGGGACCGCGCGATCGTCTCCGATCTCTACAAGCGCTGCGCCGACGCGTATGGCCCGCGGCGTGCGCAAACCATGATCGGGCTGAAGTTCCGCGACCAGCGGATCCCGACGCTTGAAGAGTTCGGCGAGGCAGTCGACCGCATGCACCTCGGCGCGGTCCGGCTTACCCCGGCGTAGTCCTGACTGCGACTGTCCAACGACGGCTGCGACTGTGCAACGACGGCGTTGAGTGTGCAACGACGCCGTTGAGTGTGCGCCAGGGGCGAGAAATGGGCTGAATTTCCGCCCAGGACGCGCACTCGAGGCGCTCAGCCGGGCCCCGCACCCGCGGCCGCACGGGTGCGGGTGATCGTCGGCAGCTCGAACCCCGCTTCCGACACCGCCCGTCGCACCGCCTCACCGACGGTCTGCGCCCGATCGGTTGGCACCAAGGCGATCACACAACCCCCGAAGCCGCCGCCGGTCATCCGGGCGCCCAGGGCACCCGCGCGCACCGCGGTGTCGGCGATCAGATCGAGGTGCTCGGTGGTGATTTCGAAATCGTCGCGCATCGATGCGTGCGAGTCGGTCATCAGCCGTCCGGCCGCAGTGAAGTCCGAATCACGCAGCGCGGCAACGAAATCGAGAACTCGCCGGTTCTCGGTCAACACATGACGAGCCCGACGCATGTCGACCGGATCGCTCACCCCGGCCAGCGCCGTGGGCCCACGGTGTTGAACCTCGCGCAGTGACGACACCGCGAGCTCGGCGGCCGCCCGCTCGCACGACGCGCGCCGAGCGGCATACTCGCCGCCGGCATGCCGGTGCCGCGCCCGGGAGTCGATCAGGAGAAGCGCGACGCCGCGGGCGTCGGGGTCGAAGGCCACCGTCTCGACGGTGACATCGCGAAAGTCGATCAGCAGCGCGGTCGACGGTCCTCCGAACACCGCGGACAGTTGATCGAGCAAACCTGTTGGGGCGCCGACATATTCATTCTCGGCACGCTGAGCCAGCCGCGCTTGGACTTTTCTGTCGAGGCAGACGCCGGCTGCGGTGCTGATAGCGCCCAGCACCGCACACTCCAGCGCAGCCGACGACGACAGGCCGGACCCCATCTCCACGTCGCTGGTGATCGACATCGCCCCACCCGGCACCGGATGGCCGGCCTGGCGCAGCGCCCACATCACCCCGGCCACATAACTCGCCCAGCCGTCCAGATCGCCCGGAACCGTGGCCAGCGGAATGCGCACCGCGGCGTCCGCGCGGTCGCTGGTCACGGTGATCGCATCGCCGCGGTCGGGGGTAAAGGTCACGACGGTGCGCTGCGGGAGCGCGATCGGCAGCGCGAATCCGAGGTTGTAATCGGTGTGCTCCCCGATCAGGTTAATCCGGCCGGGAGCCGCGTAACGGACGGTCATGCGAGTTCGCGCAATCGCTGGGCCACGCTTTCGGGCATGACGTCGCCGATGAACGCGCCCATCGCCGATTCCGAAGCCGCCAGGTACTTGAGCTTGGTGGCGCTGCGCCTGATCGACATCAACTCGACGTGGAAGTAGCCGTCCGCCTGTGCATCGGTGTCGGCATACTGATGCAGCGCCGAAATGTAGGGCAGCGGACCCGAATACATCCGGTCGAACCGCCCCAGCACGTCGAGGTACAGCCGTGCGAACGCGTCGAGTTCGTCGTCGGTCAATTCGAGCAGGTTGCGAACAAACCTGTTCGGGTAGATGTGCACCTCGACCGGCCAGCGTGCCGCGAATGGCACGAACGCCGTGAACAGCTCGGTGCGCGCGACGATGCGGCTGCCGTCGGCGACCTCACGCGCCAGCAGGGCGGCAAAGAGGTTGTCGCCGTGATGCTTTCGATGTTCGTGTGCCTGCTCCAGCATCGTGGCAGTGCGCGGCGTCAGATACGGGTAGCCGTAGATCTGACCATGTGGGTGGCTCAGGGTGACCCCGATTTCCTCGCCACGATTTTCGAAGCAGAAGACCTGCTCGATACCCGGGGTGGCCAACATGTCGGCGGTGCGGTGCCGCCAGGCGTCGACCACCAGCCGAGCGTGCGCGGGCGACAGCTCCGCGAACGAACCGGTGTGGTCACTGGAAAAGCAGATCACCTCGGTGCGGCCGTGGCCGGGTGCGCAGACGAAGCCGTCGCCGCCGGGTGCGCCCAACGGCCGGCCGGCGCCGGACAGGCTGGGGAACCGGTTCTCGAAGACGACGACGTCGTAGTCCGGCGCGGGCACCTCGCTGGTCAGTCCGGTGGGTCCCGGACACAGCGGGCACTGGTCGGCGGGCGGCTTGTAGGTGCGGTCTTGTCGCAGCGCGGCGATGATCACCCACTGCCCGGTCGAGCGGTCGAACCGCAACTGCGACTGGTCGGGGCTGCGCTCGGGCAAGGGTCTGCGATCGGCGACCGGCTCAGGCGAGTGCCCCGGCAATGCGAAGAACAACAGGTCACGGCCGTCGGCCAGTTTCGCCCGCGTCGGCGCTGTCACGAGTTCGAAGACTAGCCTGGTCGGCAGCAGTCAGGCAGTGGCGCTGCCCATAGGGCGGGCAGAACAGAGGCGGTAGCGGGTGTCGGGTGGGCGCGAGGTGGACGAGCGCGGCCTCGGCGATACCCGAAAGCTCGACGCCGCCGGCAGGCTGCGCGCATCCACGGTGGAGCACTACGAGCGAGTGCGAAATTGGTGGATCGGCTCCGATCCTGGACTGTTGCGACTGCGGATGGCGACTCGCACGACGGCCGCGCTGGCCTGCTCGCTGGGGGTACTTTTCGTGCTGACTCGGGCGACGGGGCAGCCGCTGACCGTCGCGTTGCTGGGCGTCGTCATCACGATGATCGCGGCCCGATCCGTCAACGAGCCGGACCCGCGCCAGCAGCGCATCACGATGGCGCTGCTGCCGGTGCCCGCGGCCCTGTCCATCACCGCCGCCGCGGTGCTCGCGCCCTACCCGGTGGCCGCCGACGCCGTGTTCGTGGCAGTCGTCTTCGCCGCGGTCTACGTCCGTCGCTTCGGACCTCGCGGCCGGGCACTCGGCATGGTCGCGTTCATGGCCTTTTTCTTCACTTTGTATCTGCGAGCTAGCCTTTCGGAGTTGCCGTGGATGATCGGCGCCGTCGTGGTGGGAACGGTGTGCACCTTCGTGATGAGCACCTACGTCATGCCCGAACGGCCAGAACGCGTGCTGCGCGCCACAATTCGGGCGCTGCGCGCTCGGATGGCCATCCTGGTCGGCACCACGGCCGAGGCGGTTCGTACCGGCCGGCTCGACGAACGGCGACGACGCCACATGCGGGCCCGCACGACTCGGCTCAACGAGACCGCGCTGATGGTGCAGGGCCAGATTGAGGATAACGCCGATCCCGCCGTCCTGTGGCCCGGAGTGACCAGCCAACAACTGGCGCCGTGGTTGTTCGACGCCGAACTCGCCATCGAATGGGTCGCCAATGCCGGGCGGACCGTGACAACCGTCGCCGCGGAAAATCCGGCCGCCATCCCGGACGGCACCCGCCTCGAACTGGTCGGGGCGCTCGACGAACTCGCGCGAGCGATCCGGATTCCAGCGCCCGGCGGTCTGCAAGAGGCCGCGAATCGCGCGCAGCGGATCCTCGACCAGCAGCCCGGGCCCACCGCCGCCGACGACGCCGGCGAATTTGCGGTGCGCCGCCTCGCGCTGGCAATCATCAACGCCGCCAACGCAACTGCTGAAGTCCGCGCGATCGTCGACCACGCCACCACCGGCGCCGTGGCCGGCCCCGGCAGCACCGAGCCGCCCGAACCGGAAGACGATGCGCAAGACGACCCGCAAGAAGACAACGCCGTTGCCGAGAAAGCCGACAGCGGGCTGTCGCAGACCACCCGGCAAGCCATCCAGGTGACGATCGCCGCGTCGTTGGCCATCATCACCGGCGAGTTGGTTTCGCCGGCCCGTTGGTTCTGGGCGGTGATCGCGGCGTTCGTGATCTTCGCCGGCACCAACTCCTGGGGCGAAACGCTGACCAAGGGCTGGCAGCGGCTGTTCGGCACCATGCTCGGCGTGCCCTGCGGCATGCTGGCGGCCACGCTGTTCGCCGGCAACAAGACCGCATCGCTGGCCGCGATCTTCGTCTGCCTGTTCTGTGCCTTCTATTTCATGACGGTCACCTACAGCCTGATGACCTTCTGGATTACCACGATGCTGGCGCTGCTCTACGGCTTGATGGGTCAATTCTCTTTGGGCGTCCTGATGTTGCGGATCGAGGAAACCGCGATCGGTGCGGTGATCGGAGTGACGGTGGCGATCCTGGTGCTGCCGACCAACACCAGAACCGCGATCCGTGACGACACTCGGGCCTTCCTGCAGGCTCTGGACTCGCTGATCGAGATCTCCACCGCGACGATGTTCGGCGAGGACGAGGGGGTCAGCCCGACCGAGCAAGCACGCCAACTGGACCGAAACCTGCAGCAGTTCCGGGTCACCGCCAAGCCGCTGCTGGCCGGGGTGGCCGGCCTTGCCGGGCGCCGCAGCATTCGGCGTGGCCTGCGCATCTTTACCGCGTGCGACCGTTACGGGCGACGCCTGGCGCGCAGCAGCGAGCGCTACCAGGACCCCGTCGGATCGCAACGGCTCGCGTTCGAAATGGGCAAAGCCTTCACCGCCGCCGCCGATCAGACCCGGCACAACATCGACGCGCTGATCGCCCTCGTCGACGGGGCAACCGCGGTGACGGTCAACTCCACGACCGATGCGCTCGACGCCGCCGAGGCGCTGGCCCGCCACCAAGACGGTGCCAACGGGCCGCATCCCGACACCCGGCGATTCCTCACCGCGGTGCACGCGCTTCGCCAGATCGAACGCGCCGTCATCACCGCCGCGACCAACCTCGGCGCGCACGACACCCCGAAGCTGTCCAACTCGACAACGAGTTGAGCCCACCCGCACGGCAACTAGCCGACATCTAGCCTGATGTGTATGCCCAGGCGCGGGTAAGCGCTAGCATCTCCTCACAGCCCGCGATTCCCGAGGAGCACATCCATCGCCAGTGTCAACCTCCCGCCGGGGTTCGACTTCACCGATCCCGACATCTACGCCCACCGGTTACCGGTGCAGGAGTTGGCGGAACTGCGCCGTGCGGCGCCGATCTGGTGGAATGAGCAGCCGCTCGATCAGGGCGGGTTCGGAGACGGCGGCTACTGGGTGGTGACCAAGCACCGCGACATCCGCGAGGTGTCGTTGCGTACCGACGTCTTCTCGTCGGCGTCGAAATCCATCGTGCCGCGCTATCGGGAAGACCAGGCGCAGGGTCAGATCGAAGCCGGCCGGGCGTCGATGATCATGATGGACGATCCCGAACACAGCCGGTTGCGCAAGATCGTGGCGCGCGGCTTCACCCCGCGGGCTGTCGAGCGGCTGCGCGCCGACCTCGATGAGCGGGCACGGCAGATCGCCCAGCAGGCGAAGGCGGAGGGCTCGGGCGACTTTGTGTTGCAGGTGGCCTGCGAGTTGCCGCTGCAGGCGATCGCGGGGTTGCTCGGGGTGCCGGCCGAGGACCGCGGCAAGCTGTTCGACTGGTCCAACAAGATGATCGGAAGCGACGACCCGGAGTTCGCCGATTACGACGCGCTCACCTCGGCGGGCGAATTGATGTGGTATGCAATGCAATTGGCGGCCCGCAAGGCCGAGAACCCGGGCGACGACATCGTCACGACATTGGTGGCAGCCGGCGCCGACGGGGACGGGCTTTCCGACGCGGAGTTCGGCATGTTCGTGGTCACGCTGGGCATCGCCGGCAACGAGACCACCCGCAACTCGATCACCCAGGGGATGATGGCCTTCACCGACCACCCCGACCAGTGGGAGCTGTTCAAGGCGCAACGACCCAAGACCGCGGCCGACGAGATCATCCGGTGGGCCACCCCGATCACCGCGTTTCAGCGTGCCGCGCTGACCGACACCGAGCTCGGCGGTGTGGCGATCAAGAAGGGTCAGCGGGTGGTGATGTTCTACCGCTCCGCCAATTTCGACGAAGAGGTCTTCGACGACCCCTACGCGTTCAACGTCTTACGGAGCCCGAACCCACATCTGGGATTCGGTGGTACCGGCGCTCACTACTGCATCGGTGCCAACCTGGCGCGCATGACGATCGACATCATGTTCAATGCGATCGCCGACCACATGCCCGACCTGGTCTCCGCGGGCGATCCGCAGCGGCTGCGGTCACCGTTCATCAACGGCATCAAACACTGGCAGGTCGACTACACGCGTTGAGGCGAAGGCCTCACCTGCCACGCGCCTCGTTGACACTCGTACCACGTGGCCATACATTATCTCGTAATTGTCCGCAAGCTGGTGCCCCGCGGATTCCGGGCTAAGGAGACCGCCATGGCCGTCGGTACTGCTCCCCCAAGTGTTTTCGATGCCGACCTGCCCACGCTGAGCTACGACGCCGCGGAACCTCCCGCGGATGTCTACCCGCGCATCGAAGCGGTCCAACGACAAAGCCCCATCGCGATCGGGCCGTTCGGACCCGAGGTGCTCTCGTACCCACTCGTGCGTACCGTCCTACGCGACACCCGGTTCCAGATCCCACCCGGCATCAATCTGCTGGTCCAGGGCATCACGTCGGGCCCGCTGTGGGACAAGGTGGTCACCAGCCTGTTGTGCCTGGAAGGCGATCAACACCATCGGCTGCGGAGTCTGACGTCCAAGGCGTTCACCCCCAAAGCGACCTTGCGCCTGCACGACACGATGGCCGACCTGATGAACGAACTCGTCGATCAGGTCGCCGACGCGGGCGGCTGCGACGTGGTCACCGACATCGCCCGCCCCTATCCCGTCCCGATCATCTGCGCGCTGCTCGGCGCACCACGTGAGGATTGGCAACAGTTTTCGCTGTGGGCCGACGAGATCTTCAAGGCCTTCACCTTCAGCGCCGACATCCGCGAGCTCGAGCCCGGCGTGATGCGCGCCTGGGCCGAGCTCGACGACTACGTCGACGACATGGTCGCCCGGCGCCGGCACAGCCTGACCGACGACCTGCTGTCCGACCTCATCCGCGCCGAGGACGACGGCGATCGCCTCGACGCCGCCGAACTGCGCATGCTCGCCGGAGGTCTGTTGTTGGCGGGGACGGACACCACCCGCAACCAGGTGGGCGCCTCGGTGCAAGTGCTGTGCGAGCACCCTGAGCAGTGGCACTTGCTCAAGCAGCATCCGGAACTGGCCATGCGCGCGGTCGAGGAGACCATGCGCCACTCACCGATCGCCTGCGGGACCCTGCGCCTGGTGGTCGAGGACGCCGAGCTCGACGGCTATCTTTTCCCCGCCGGCACCATGGTGCTGGTGAACACCGCTGCGGCCAACCGCGATCCCGACGTCTACGACGCCCCGCATCGCGTCGACATCACCCGCGAGGGAGCACCGCCCATCCTCACCTTCGGCGGCGGAATTCACTACTGCCTGGGCGCCAACCTGGCCCGCCGCGAACTCGCCGAGGCGCTGACCGTGCTCAGCCAGCGGATGGTCAACCCACGCATCACCGGCCCGGTGCCCTGGAAGCCGATGGTGAGTTTGAGCGGGCCGACGAGCGTGCCCATCGAGTTCGAAGCCGCCCGATAGTCAGCGCTTGCGCTACGCGCGTAGGGTCCGAATGGTGGCAGAGCGGACGACACCCGACGGCGCGGTGCTGGTCTCACCCGACAACTTCGCCAGGGCCGAAAGCGACTTGTATTTCGGCAATATCGTCAACGGCGGCGGGTTCGGAACATTCATGCACATCCGGGAGCTGACGCCGCTGGACAAGCAGCTGGTGGTGCGCCCCAACCGTGACACCTTGTATTCGGCGGGCGTCTTCGACCTCGACGCCGCGCCGGTGACGATAGTGCTGCCCGACTCCGCCGCCCGGTTCATGTCGATGCAGGTCATCACCGAGGACCACTATGTGCCCGCCGTGTTCTACGGTCAGGGCGAACACACCCTCGCCCACAACGACATTGGCACGCGCTATGTCGCCGTGGTGATCCGCACCCTCGTCGATCCCAATGACGATGCCGACCTCGACGAGGTCCACCGACTGCAAGATGCGGTCGCGGTACACCAGGACGCCGCCGGGACTTTCGAGATTCCAAACTGGGATCCCGTCAGCCAAAAGTCGGTTCGCGAAGCTCTCGTTCAGCTTTCGGCGACGTTGCCCGACTCCCACCGGATGTTCGGGACCCGGAACGACACCGACCCGGTGCGCCACCTGGCCGGTTCGGCGTCGGCGTGGGGCGGCAATCCGGAAAAAGACGCGATCTATTTCAGTTTCCATCCCGTCGAAAATGACGGCGCCAGCGTTTACCTGCTCACCGTGGACGAGGTGCCGGTCGACGGCTTCTGGTCGGTCACGGTCTACAACAAAGACGGCTACTTCACCCCGAACCCGCTCAACGCCTATTCACTGAACAACATCACCGCGCAACGCGACAACAGCGGCGCGATCACCATCCAATTCGGCGGGTGTGATACCGCGACTGCCAACTGCCTGCCGATCACTGCGGGCTGGAATTACCTGGTCCGCCTCTACCGGCCGCAACAAAAGATCCTCGATGGGCAGTGGACATTCCCCGAGGCCCAACCGGTTTCGTGATCGCGCAATTGTGAGAAAGACCCCACGGGTCGCGGCCCCAGCGAACCCGCCTTACGCTCCTTGGTTACACGAAGTTAACGGGGGTTCACTGATGCGTGGGTTCAAGGGCCGAAGTGTGCCCAGACACCGGCTTGTCCTGCTCGGGCCGGCAATCTGCCTGGTCCTTGCCTCGTGTTCGGAGACCGCGTCCCCACCAGCCGTAACGTCGACGACCTCGACTTCTGCTTCGACGACCACCACCAGTTCGGCTCCACCACCGCCGCCGATCACCGGCCCGCTGGAGAAAGATTGGAAAAGCTACGGCGGAACGGCTTACTTCGGCTGTCCCGAGGAATTCTCGGTGAGCAAATCCGCACTCGAAGACATTCGCCCCAAAATATTCGACACCAAATCAGGACAATACGTAGCGCCGTCGCTGCCGACGATTCCCGCCGGCGAGAACGTCACCGGAGCCATCTGCGCGCTTTCGGGCACCGCGGACGACATGAAAGTCATCTATGTGGTGACGACCCTCAAACCGGCGCAGGCGCCGGCACCCGAGGTCACCAAGACCACCGCCTACGCCTTCGACTTCAAGACCGGAAAGTCGGCGGCGACGAAAGAATTGCAAGCACCAAGTCCCGACTTGAAATTGAGCGAACCGAAGCAATGGCGGCTTGGCGCAACGACATCCGGCGCCGCGTGGCTCAACGCCTTCACCGACGGGCATACGACCGCGTCGCCGCCGCGAACCGTCATTCTCTCCGGCGCCGACCTGTCCATGTCGTGGAACGACCCGCAACCCGGTCGAGTCTGGCCGGATGTCTTGTCGTTTCAGCGAAACACCCAGCCCGGCAAGGACTCTGGGGCTGAATTGCGCCGGCCGTCGGGGGAACCGATCTATCAGGATAACGATATCGTGACCGTCGATGCCGAATTATCAGACGGGCCAGACAAATTGGTGAAGATCACTCATCGTGACTCCCCCACCGCCGTGTCGACCATGTTCTTCGACCTGAATTCCAAAGCCATCATCAAGGTCGGCGACACCGACCGGATCTCCGGCGGCGGATTGACAGCGACGTTGTCGGACGGACAGCTATTCGTCGACGCCCGGGACTCGGCCGATTCGCAGTTCGGCTTCGGAGTGTGGAACCTGCGCACCCAGCACTGGGACCTGCTGAAGAACCGAGAGGACGCCAAGAAGATGCCGATCGCCAAGATGGCGTTCTTCGGCAACCACCTCTACATCTCGAACATCGGCGGAACGTACTCGGTGCTGGCCCTACCCGCTCCGGATCCGGTCGCGACCAACTGGTCCATCCGGCCGTTCGAGCGAATATCGGGCTGGACGCTGGTCTGCCGCGGCGAGACCACCGCGGGCGGAGAGTGCAAGGAGATCGTCATGGTGCAAGACCAGGAGGGCCATTACCCCGGCCCCTGGTTCTGACGCCGCGCCGCGGCGCCTTGAGTGTGCACCCCCGGCTTTGCGTGTGCACTGGGGGCGGGGACACGCCGACCGAGAGCACCCTGGACGCACACTCAAAGCCGTAGCCACCGGGAAATGCCATTATCAAAAAGGCGATAGTGCTTCTCGGTATGCGAGAGTACGTTATCGACGTATGAAAACCGTGCGCAGCTTCTGCCGCATCTGCACGTCTGTGTGCGGCATTCTCGTCGACGTCGACGGCGACGAGGTGGTCCGCGTCCGCGGCGACCAGGACCACCCGTTTTCGCAGGGTTACTGCTGCCCGAAGGGCCGGGCCCTGCCGCAGCTGCACCACCATCCGGACCGGCTGGAACGGCCGCGGATCCGGATCGACGGCCGGTTGCAAGACACCACTTGGGACACCTGTCTCGACGACCTTGGTACCCGGTTGAAGGACATCATCGACCGGCACGGCCCGGAATCGGTCGGCTTCTACTTCAGCACCATGGAGAGTGCGGGCTTCCGGATGGCCGAGGCGCTCCACGCCGCGATCGGCACACCGGCGAAGTTCAGCCCACTGACCATCGACGGCACCGCCAAACCTCTGGTCTCTGATTTGGTCGGCGGGTTCATGGGCCTGTCCGGCCGCACCGATTTGGACAGCTGCGATTTTCTGATGCTCGTCGGCGTCAATCCGGTGGTCTCGCATGGCCACGCGATTTCGATGCCCAATCCGACCGGCACCGTGCGCGAGATCGCCAAGCGCGGACAGGTGTGGGTGATCGACCCGCGGCGCACCGAGACCGCGCGACTGGCCACCGGCCATCTGGCGGCGCGCCCCAGCACCGACCACGCGGTGCTGGCCTACCTGGTGCGTGAGGTTCTGCGTGACGGTATGAAAACCGATGTGCCCGTTCAAGGTATCGGCGAGCTGACCGCCGCAGTTGAGCCATTCACCCTCGAACACGCCGCCGCGCTCGCCGACGTCCCGGCCGCGGAACTGACGCGACTGTGCGCGGCCGTGCGCGCCGCCAAGTGCGTGGCGGTCGAGACCGGCACCGGCGTGACGATGACGGCCGAGCGGGCCAATGTCACCCAGTGGTTGGCGTGGGTGCTGATGATTCTCACCGGCGCGATGAACCGGCCCGGCGGTACCTGGTTCCACCCCGGATTCGCTTACCAGATGGAAACTTTCGGCGAGTTCCTGCCGATCACACCGATCGAGGGGTCGTTCGGACCGGGCCCGCGTAGCCGCCCGGAGGCGCAGGCGTTCATCAACGAATGGCCGTGCGCCGTGCTGCCCGACGAGATCGCGGCCGGACACATCCGCGCATTGATCAACGTCGGCGGCAGCCTGGTCACCTCGTTTCCCGAAACCGGCAAACTGATCCCCGCACTGCAAAACCTCGAGGTCTTCGCCACCACCGAGATCATCAACAACGAGACCACCGAGTTGGCCACCCACGTGCTGCCCACCAAGGATCCCCTGGAACGACCTGACATCACCATTCACGACATCCTGAGCTCGCACGTGTCCGTGCAATACAGTTCCGCGGTCGTGGATCCGGTCGGCGAGCGGCGCTCGATGTGGTGGGTCTTCGCCGAAATCGGCAAACGGCTCGGCCACGACCTCGGCAGTCTCGGAGACCCGGACAGCAGCACCGACGACGACGTGCTCTCGGTCCTGTTGGCCGGCGCCCGAGCCAAGTACGACGAAGTCGCCGCTACGGGTTGGGCCGAGGTGCCTCGTGAACTGCCGGCGGCGTGGGTGGAAGACCACATCGGGCGCATCGGCGGCTGGCGGTTGGCCCCGCCGCTGCTCGTCGACCAACTCGCTGCTCTGCAGCCGCCCCCGCCACTAGTGATGGTGCCGCGCCGTCAGCGTCGAAAGCTCAACGGACAGTTGGACTTTCTCGGCGAGGGGCCGGAGATCTTGATCAACCCCGAGGACGGCGCCGCCGCGGGCGTCGTCGGCGGCGGGCGCGTGACCGTGCGCAGTGCCAACGGAGAACTGACCGGCATCGCCAAGGTCGACGAAGCGATGCGGCGTGGAGCGGTGTCGATCCCGCATGGCCACCATCAGGCCAATGTCAATCGGCTGACCAACAAGGACGACATCGACGTGGTGACAGGTATGGTCCGCTACTCCGGCATCGCCGTCAGCCTGCATCCGGCCTGATTGGAATCAATTGGCCGCCAACAGGTTCAAATAGCCCTGCCTGGTCCCGACCTCGAGCGCCTTCCGGCGCTCCAGCAGCACCACACAGCGCAGCGCCAGATCGAACGACCGATAACAGTAGTGCGCGATCAGGGCCAGGTGCTTGAGTTGTTCGTCACTCATCTTCTCCGTGTGGATGAAGTCCCGCACGTACACCATGTCGGCTTCCAGGAGCTGGTTGATGGACTGGCGCGGATCCACACACGGCGAAATCGGCCATAGCTTGATCTCGCGGAAACCGTGCGGAATGAATCCCTGGCTGCGCAGCTCGGAGTCGATGTCGCCCAGCGTCGGCTGGTCTTTGTACAACGTCACGAATGAAATCTCGGTTTGTATCGCGACCGTCTCGGCGAGTCTCGCTGTACCGCCGCGAAATACCGCGAGTTCGCTTCCTTGAACGTCTATCTTCAGAAAGTCGATGTGTTCAATCTCGGAAATGTCATCGAGCTTGTGCGCTTGCACGGATACCCGCTCGACCACTCGCCCCGGCAGCTTGAGGTACTCGAACACGTCCAGCGCCGCCGGGTCCGGCTCGAGCAGGCTCGTCATTCCGGATCCCTGACACACGTTGAGCGTGTGCGCTTCGCCATCGCCCACGGCATACGGCAGATAGCGCTCCGGCAAGCCTTTGCGGCTCAGCAACGTTCGCAGCGGATCGGCCTGCGGCTCGAATCCCGTTACCCGACATAGTCTCGCGGCCAGCATTGATGTATAGGGCGGCTCGGAATCGATCGGATTCGCACCGACGTCGACGACCTCAGTAATGCGTTGCGGGACAACAAGGTCCCAGAAATCCGAAATCCTGCTGGTACCGTCCGGAACGTCCGCCATAACCACGAAGTCAAGTATTCGGCATTTCGCCATGTGCCGTCTAGGACAAGACGAACACTGAAATGGACCGCAGCCTTTCGCGCGCTGTGTACCAAATATGTTGCGATTGAGCGGCGATGGTGTCGCCTCGCGTTTACGGTTGTAAAACTCTCGGCGCGCCAACGCGCCTCAGCAATAATGCTCCGGTAATTTAAATTCAAGTCGCCCACCGTTGGACGATTCCCCCCGCTCCGCTGGATGGAGGACGCCAATGTACAAACGTGAAACCGAACAATGCCGAAAGTGCCAGGGCCAAGCCGACGCGCTGGTCTGGTATCAGTACTCCTCGCGGGGGAACACCGTCGGACGCGTCATCTACCGGATGCGCTGCCGCAGTGGATGCTCGGGCTTGGTGGTCGATGGGCCCGGCGCACGCTGCTAGCACCGCCGCCAAAAGATAGGTGACCGGTCGGCTATTATTGCTGGCATGCCACGGCCGCCGAACCCCGACGTGCGCCGCCGCCTGCTTGCGGCGGGACTCGAACTCGTACATGCGCGCGGTTTTGCCGCCAGTGGCGTCAAGGACATCACCGATGCGGCCGGCGTTCCGAAGGGCTCTTTCTACGCCTACTTTCCGAGCAAAGAGGCTTTCGCCGCGGCAATACTCGACCACTACTGGTCCGGCATCGAAACGCGGCTGCTGCCCATTCTCGACGGAGATGGATTGGCACAGCGGCGCATTACGCGTTTTTTTCATGCCCTCGCCGACGAACATGAATCGGGTGAATTCCTGCTCGGCTGCCTGGTCGGCAACCTGTCGCTCGAGCTTGCCGGATCGAGCGAACCGGTACGCGCCGAGCTCGCCCGTATTCTGCAACGCTGGGATACGGCCTTGACCGCATGCGTGCGTTCGGGCCAGGGCGGCACCGGCGACATCCGATCCGACCTCGATGCGGCCGAACTCGCCTCCCTGCTGATCGAATCGTGGGAGGGCGCCGCCCTGCGCGGGAAGGTGACCCGCAGCCGCGACCCGTATCAGCGGTTCGAAACGGTCACCGTGCCGGCCCTGCTGCGCTGAACCTCATGCCGCTCGGAACACGGTAGTGCGGCCTCTTGATTTATAGACGACTGGTCATCTATTATCGGATGCATGGCGCCCCCAACCACCGACCCGTCCGGGTACGACGAACCGGACAACCCCGGGCTGCCGAGCTCGAACTTCGAGCTCGATCATCAGCACGCCGCCCTCGTCGTCACCGATCCGCAAATCGACTTTCTCAGTCCCGACGGGGTTGCCTGGCCGGTGTTCGGTGCCAGCGTCGACGACAACAACACCGTCGCGCACATCGGCGAACTGTTCGACGCGGCCAGGCTTGCGGGTATCATCGTCGCGGTATCGCCGCACTACTTCTATCCCACCGACAGCCAATGGCGGTTTGGTGATCCGCTTGAACAGTTCATGAGCAACGTCGGCATGTTCGAGCGCCGGGGCGCGTACACCAGTGACGGCTTCGCCGGCTCCGGGGCCGATTTCCTGCCGGAGTACTCACACCACATTCATGATGGGCGAACGGTCATCGCGTCTCCACACAAGATCGTCGGTCCCGAGTCGAACGACCTTGTCCTCCAATTGCGCAAGCGCGGCATCGGCCAGGTGGTCTTGGCGGGAATGGCCGCCAACCTCTGCGTCGAAGGACACCTGCGAGAACTGATCGAGCAGGGCTTCGAGGTCGTCGTCGTCAAGGACGCCACCGCCGGACCACGCCTGCCCGAAGGCGACGGCTACCTAGCCGCACTGGTGAACTTCCGTTTCCTCGCCAGCGCCGTGTGGACCACTGCGGAGGCAGTCGTCCAGTTGAAGAAACCCATTGGCGCCGAACCTCTTTCGCGTCAATACTAAAGAAAGGCGCACAACATGAAGACAACCGAGAAGCTGTACCAACACAAACTCGCGTTGAACAACGGCGGCCAGATCCCGGCGCTGGGGTTCGGCACTTCGCTATCCGATCGCGGCCAAACACACAATGCCGTCAAGACCGCGGTCGAAGTGGGGTTCCGCCACCTCGACGCCGCCGAACGGTATCGCAACGAAGCGGAGGTTGGGGCGGCGCTCAAAGAGTTGTTCGCGCAGGGAACGGTTCGGCGCGAGGAACTCTTCGTGACCACGAAGCTGTGGAACAACAACCACCGACCCGAACGGGTCAGGCCCGCGCTGCAAGCCAGCTTGGACAGACTCGGGCTCGACGCTGTCGATCTTTACCTGGTGCACACGCCTTTTGCGTTTCGCCCGGGCGACGATCAAGATCCCCGCGACGTGCACGGAGCTGTCGTCTACGACGACGGTGTCACGTTAGAAGAGACGTGGACAGCGATGGAAGGGCTTGTCGACGAAGGGCTTACCCACGCGATCGGTCTGTCCGACATCGGCGTCGAGGGCACCCGAAAGATCATCGATGCCGCCCGAATCAAACCCGCGGTCGTCGAGGTGGAGTCGCATCCCTATCACCCGCAATGGGAACTGCACGAGCTGTGCAAGTCCGACGGCATCATTCTGCTGGCCTTTGCGTCGCTGGGCCATGCACTGGAACCGCGACTGCTCGACGACCCACTAATCGTCGATATGGCGCGGCGTTACGGCAAGACCCCCGCACAAGTGTTGCTGGCCTGGGGAATTCAGCGCGGTAGTGCCGTTTTGACCTCGTCGGTAAATCCCCGGCGCATCGGCGAGAACTTCGATGTCACCGCGCTTCCCCAGAGCGCCATCGACGACATCAACGAGAGCCTCGACACCCGCCACCGGTTCAATTCCGTTGCGGACGCGGGAGTACCGGGATTCGCCGAAGTGCCGACGGGAAGTTGAGGCGCCGGCATTCGCCGAACACCTGGCCGGGACACAGCCCTTTCCCGGACCGCCCGTCGCCCGTCGGAAAATTACGGTGTAATTATTATGTGATTAAAGCACCGGCCGGCTGAGGAGAGAACGTGAAAGCTTGGCAGGTCCACGGCAGCGGTGAGCCGACCGACGTCTTGCGCCAAGTGGACCGCGAGCTGCCGGAGCCCGGCGCCGATCAAGTACGAATCCACGTCACGGCAGCCGGCCTCGGCCTACCGGATGTGCTGATGTGTCGGGGCACCTACCCGCTGACGCCCCCATTGCCGTTTACGCCCGGCCAGGAGTTGGTCGGCACCGTCACCGCGGTCGGGCCGAGCGTCGACATCGCAATCGGCACCCGCGTGCTGGGAGTCAGTGACTTTGTCAGCGGCAACGGATCCTTCGCCACGGGGGCTCTCGCGCACGCCGGCACCGTCTTCCCCGCTCCCGCCGGCATGGACGACTCCGCCGCGGCCGGATTCTGGATCCCCAACATGACGGCATGGATCGGCCTGGTCGATCGCGGCGGACTCAAAGCGGGAGAACACCTCGCGGTGCTGGGCGCAGCCGGGGGCAGCGGCATCGCGGCGGTCCAACTCGGGAACGCCAAGGGCGCGAAGGTACTCGCCGTCGTCAGCGACGAGCAGAGGGCCGAATACTGCCGGTCCCTGGGCGCCCACCACGTCGTCGTCGCCCACGGCGAAACCGCTTCTGACGGAACACCACTCGCGCATGCGCTGCGCGAAGCGACCGACTGGGCCGGTCTGGACGTGATCTTCGATCCGGTCGGCGGTGCGCAGGGCACCGCGGCCATGGGCGCCCTGGCGCGCGACGGCCGGCATCTGGCCGTCGGCTTCGCCAGCGGCACGTGGCCGACCCCCGACGTCGGGATGATGGTCATGACGAACACCACACTGGTCGGCGTGCTCGCGGCGGGCTACAGCCGTGCGCATCTCGAAGGGATCTTGCGCGGCCTCGAGGAATTGGCCGACGCCGGCGCCATCGCGAACACGGTCGGTGAAACCGTGTCGTTCAACGACATCCCGGAAGCGCTCACGCGGCTGGGCGAGCGCAAAGTCCTCGGCAAGATCGTGGCCGAAATCGACGGTGCCTGACGCTCGAACCGCGCCGCCCGGCCCCGGCGCCAAACCCGTTGCCGTGGACGAAAATAGCATCTGAGCTGTGGTGGCAGGTACTGGATTCGAACCAGTGTAGGCGTAAGCCGACGGATTTACAGTCCGCTATTCTGAACGTTTGCTGACGATGGCTAGTGTGGGCGCAATTGCAAAAGAGCATTTTACCTGCGGCTATGGCTAGTCTAGCGTTGGCGCCGTTCTGCTCCTTGGGGTGACATGTGCGTACAACTTGTTTACGCATAGCTGTCAGGGTCGTGGCCCGCGAGGCATTGGCGTCAAGCTTGCACAGCCAGGCCCGTGTACCGCCTGACCAACGGTCCGTGAGGGCGCACCGGCGGAGTCCATCGTGGGCGGGTGTGGCTGTGTACTTTTGCTGTTGTGTCCCCCGATGCTCGTCGGCCGCACCTTGCAGATAGCGCCGACATCATGGACTGGCCGCAGCGAGTTATCAGCAGGTACGAGTTCCCTGGGTTGATCCGCCGACTGATCCTGCGCGACAACGATCAGGTTGTTCGGTCCGAGATGCGCGACGCGGAGGGCGCTGGCGTGGAGGGTTACGACGGCATAATTGACGCGCTGCGCGCGACGCCTTTCGTCCCCAGGGGACGGAGCCTGTGGGAACTAGGCGTCAGCAACGATTTCAGGGCGAAGGCAAATAAAGATTTTAGAAAGAGGACCTTAGATCCACTCGGTGAGAATCCGCCGGAATGCACTTTCGTTTTCGTTACTCCTCATCGTTGGGAGGACAAGGAAGACTGGTCAGCTAGGAAGAAAGAGTCCTCCAACTGGGCTGATGTGCGGGTGTACGACGTCGACAACATTATGCAGGTTTTGGAGGATTCCCCCGCCGTTCATATCTGGCTCAGCGAACTCCTTGACAAGCCAGCAAATTCCGCTCAAAGCCTTGACCGTTGGTGGTCGCGATTCTCAACTAGAACGTCACCCGCGCTGTCGTTTTCGACCGTCTTAGCGGGCCGTGCGGATTCCTCACAACAGCTTTTAAATTTGTTCGAGGAGGATCGGCGACTAACGACCATCAGCGCGAAAAGCGTCGACGATACCCTAGCTTTTGTGGCAGCTACCATTCTCAGCACGCAAGAAGACATTTCTACCGATCTTCTGGCGCGTTGCTTGATTGTGCATGACCCAGCAGCATTGAGACGGTTCGATAGCTCGGGGGACTTGCTTCTCCTATTGCCGTACCGGGAAGAGGTTCTTCGAGATGCTGAGCAAGCGACGTCTCACGTAATTCTGCTTTGTGCGGACAACACCCCAGCCGACCTCAAACTACCGCCTGTTGACATTGAGCAGGTCGAGTCGTTGCTCCAAGCCGAGGGGGTGCAATCAACTTTCGCGCGACGACTTGCGAGGGCTGCGGGTACGAGTGTTCGCAGCTTTCAGCGCGTTGCATCCCAGCGACCACCGATCGGATCAGAGTGGCGCAGTGTGCTTTCTGACGCAAGCCTCCGTCGGGCGTGGCTCTTGGGATCTTGGACTACCTCTCGGTCAGGAGATCTGGATGCTTTCGGCGTAGTTGTTAACCATAGCTTTGAGGAAGTAGAAGAAGAACTGCGTACGGCAGTCCGCGAGTCAGATCCGATTTTTTCGAACGTCGGATCAGTATGGGCGGTCGTTAACCCAGAAGAACAAATTGAACTCAGTGAACTTCAGCTGATACGATCCGATTTTGTCGGATTAGAACGCGCTGTTCAAAACGTTCTAGCTTCCGTCGATCCCGCACTTGATTTACCACCGGAACGACGGTGGCAGGCGGCGATTTTGGGAAGGTCTCGACTCCATTCACGCGAGTTGAGACGGGGACTGGCCGTCACTTTGGCACTGCTCGGCGCACGGGGGACAAACATCGATCTTGGCGACGGATTAACCGCCACGGGTTGGGCCACAGGCATGGTAAATGCGTTATTTAATCGTGCGAATAACGATGAATCGATCCAACTTTGGTCTTCACTTTCCGATGTCCTACCGCTTCTTGCCGAAGCGGGTCCAGATCAGTTCTTGAATGCGCTAGCTAGCGCGGTTCGTATGTCTGAATTCGCTGCCCAGATTTTCCTTGACGATCAGGGTAGCTCTTTCACAACTTCGAGCCCGCATACTGGTGTGTTGTGGGCGTTGGAAGTGGCAGCTTGGGATCGTCAGACTTTTGGCCGTGCGGTCGACCTTCTCGCTCAGCTGGATGAGATAGATCAAGGCGGAAGACTTCAGAACCGCCCGCTCAACAGTCTGCTCAGCATCTTTCGACTGCACACGCCACAGACGCTCGCGTCGACTCAGGAACGGTTTCAGGTTTTAGATGCCCTCGTCCAGCGTCATCCCGACGTAGGCATTCAACTCTTGATTAAGCTATTGCCTGGGACAAGCGAACTTATCCTTGACACTGTGAGGCCGCGCTTCCGTTTAGAAATTGAAGGCGAAGATACCGACTTGCCGGAATATGTGAAGCGCATCGGCATGATCGTAGACCGCGTATTGGCAAAGCTCAGCCAGGACGCTTCACTGTGGCCAAGTGTCATCCCACGACTTGGCGACTTCCCGCCTGATGAACGTTCGAAAGTGTTGGATTCCATCGCAACCGCTGACAATCTGACGGAATCCAATGGCGATGAGCTTTGGAGGGCAGGCAGTGATCTGCTGCGGCAGCATCGCGAATACAGCGATGCGCCATGGGCCTTGCCGGAGCAAGAACTAAACAGGTTGGAAGGAGCAATCGCACGACTTGCGCCTGAGAGTCCGAGCATCAGTAACCGCTGGTTGTTTGATGAGATGTATCCAGGGATCCGTGTTGTAGATATTCCGAGCGCAGAAGAATCGCTACGCCAGATGCGCACAGAAAGCCTTCAGTTAATCGCGGAAGCACAAGGGCTCGACGGAATTAATAATTTCTGTCAGAAGGTTAAGATCCCCGCTCTAGTTGGCTATTCTCTCCCAGACGCTGACATCATTGAGGACCTTAGCGTGGCGCGCCTTTTCGATGATCAGAGGGACGGAGTGGTAGCTATGGTCGGCGGCTATTTCCGCAGGCGGGCGGAAACCGATCCAGATTTACTAATCGGCCTCGTCGACGAACTCTCTGACCGCCCGTTAATCCAGGCACGCCTCCTCTCTCATGTACCGCAATTAACTACGGCATGGGCAAAAGTTGCCCAGTCCGATGTTCAAGTTCAAGAGGTGTATTGGCAGGAGTTTCGTATCGTGGGCCGAGGCTTGGACTTCGCGCTGACGAATGAAGCAGCCCGCCATCTGCTTGACAACGGCCAACCTGGCAAAGCGCTTGACCTAATAAATATTTATCTACATGGCAATGAGGACGCAAGGCCTGAGCCCCAATACGTTGCCGAGGCATTGGAAGCCCTCCTCGCTAGTCGCACCAACTCTTACCGAATATTGCCGTACCAGGTCGAATCATCAATCGCATACCTACGTGCAGCCGACTTCGACGAAACGCGAACTGCACAACTGGAATGGAGCTTCTTGCCGATGCTGGGCAAGGAAGCTGCTGACGGACTACTACTTGAGCGCAAGCTCGCGACTGATCCGCAATTTTTTGTGCAGATCATTTCGTATGCATATAAACGCGCCTCCGACGAAACCGAGGACGCGGATGGCGTCGCGCCTCAAATAGCGACGAACGCCCACGAATTGCTGCGCATGTGGAAAAGGGTCCCCGGAAGTACCGGGCGAGGCGAAACTATCGATGCCACAGCTTTAGGGCAGTGGTATGAGGGAGTAGTACCGCTGTTGCAACAGGCCGACCGCTATCGAGTCGGACTACGGGTAATCGGACAAACACTAGCATTCGCTCCCGAGGATAGCGACGGGTCGTGGCCGTGTACTACCGTCCGCGACTTCATCGAAGCTGTGGGCAACGACAAACTCGATCAGGGGTTCCATATCGGCTGCTTCAACAAACGCGGAGCGACTTGGCGATCACTCAGGGAAGGTGGCGCGCAAGAGCACGCGCTCGGAGAGAAGTACCGGGGTTTGTCCGAGCGGATCGTGACTACCCATCCACGAGTGGCGTCAATTCTTCGTTCGCTCGCTGAGACATACTTGGCCGATGGGCGTCGTGAGGATGCCGAGGCGCAGCGGCGTCGTCAAGGTATCGAGTGATGCATGACTGACATGCCCGGTAGTCGCATGGGTATCGCCATACGGGTGTCGCACAACTTTTGTTGTGGGTTTCTAAAATGCCGCAGCGAAAGCATCGGGCTCGCGACGATGATGGCGGCAGAGCGTGTCACGTACGCCATTGATGTTTGCAAGTTCAGATGGCCAACATGCCCAGCATCCTAAGGATGGCCGCGAGATCGTCGTGATTGTCACGCATGCAAACGGCCCGCTGGTTTTCTCGAGGTTACTAACACTGCGTGACAGGGATCAACAGGGAAGACCGACGGCGAGCTATTCGACGCCTATATCCTGCACTCCGGCGCTACGATATCGCTCGTGGCGGATGTGAGCGTTGCAATACTAACTTTCACCGAGAACGAGGCAACGGCTGTACGAGGGTTGCTCGGGATTCTTAGTGACCCAAGCGGGCCGAACGTAACGGTCTGGACGGCGAAACTGCTGGGGGAAGTGGTAGAGGGCAAGTTGTCCGACGGCAGCACAGCGCGGATTCAGCACAAGGCGCTACTTGCTCAGGGGAATGCCATCGCCGGGGCTGCCCTCGCCAGGGCGACGAAGGACACAATTCAGAATTGCGATGTCGACTACTTCATATTCTATGGGTGTTGCGGAGCAGTCGAACCGGCTCTGGTTGGTCAGGTGTTTCGGGTCGATTGGGTTTCATACATGTCACTGGGAGTGGTAGACCCCGCACCTGGCGGCGAGGTCGTCATGCTAAGGAACAAATGGATCGTCCCGACCGAACCCAACACGCAAGCCCCACTGAAACCCATTGAGCTGCCAGCCGGTTCAGCATCTGCTCCGGGTTCCGTGTTTGGGCTCGACCTTGACGACGCCCACGTTCTTGCCACCGACCAGGTGGTCCGTGTCTCGCCGGGCAAGCTCCCGAAGGGGCCAATCAAAACGCCACCGCCACCGGCCAGTCCCATCTACGAAAAGGGGGAATGGACGTACTCCGAGGGGCTTGCCTGGTACATCGATCTAGCGAAGAGGTGGGCGACGCCGCCGGATATGCCCAAACCTGTACTCATCGAGATGGAGAGCTTCGGTATCGCTTCCACGATGGAGGCATTGGGTTTGAGTTACCGCGTTCTCGTGCTTCGCGTGGTAACCGATGCGTTGAGCAATAAGACGAAGCAAACCGATGAGGAGCAACTCGAGCTCCTGATCAAGGGGCTCCGGGGGTTGGCTTCTGCCTTGGGGACTATCCTGAAAATCGGTGAAGATGGCACAAAAATGACACCGAATCCTTTTCTAAGCCAGGTAAATCGTCTACGGGCCGGCAATGTTCGCCCACCGGCGGCGGCTGCCGCCAATTTGGCCTCGACTCCAAGTCTCAGTCCCGACTCGACGCCGTCGAACTGGGATCTAGTGCGTATTGTGTCGGCGGCAGTCGCGGCTTGGGACGAGCAGCTTCCACGACTAGACCGGTTTTCCCTGCCGCTGTACGCAACTCAAGCCCGAGAACCATCCGACACCCACGACCGAGAACCACCATCAGACACCCACGACCGAGGACCATCAGACGTCGAATTTAGCCCGCGAGCGAATGCAGCCGCGACAGCCCAGCTTTTCCTAGGTCAAGTCCGCTCCGACTACCGGCGCGTGGCTTGGCCGGAACTCGAACTTTACCGGCTGGAAGAGGCGCGCAAGTCAGAGGAAGGAAGGTTTGTCCTGGATAGCGCCGGGCTCAGTTCGGACCGATCAGTCGCAGTTCTGGCAGTCGGGCGATACCTTGCTTCGAGCACCGGTCCCGAACCTTCAGAGGTACGCGCCGCATTCGAACCGTGGATCGATCCCGACGACAACCTAAATGCACGGGAGCGGTATGTAACATCGTTCGGCGAGGTTCTCGGCCCAGTGGTGCAGCTTGCGCTTGCACTCAATCGCTCACCCGACACACCTGACACTTCCTTCGACTTCATCCTCCCTAGTTGGGTCAGCCGCGTAGGGCCACCGTGGTGCCTACAGTTCCTTGAGGCGGGCGCTCGAATCCTGCAGACGCCGGTGGACCTCTTACCGCCCATCGCTGGGAGCGAAGAGGGCGAATGGCAGCGGCAGCGTACGGACGGTTAGTGGTGGCCTACCAAGTCTCAGCAGGCGACGCTGGCTCCACCCGCAACGGACGCAGGTCACAAGCCACTGCGGTAGCCGGGCGCGGCCGCGCTTCCCACAGTTCTTGCCGGGTGCAAAGACACAACGTCTCAAATCTTTAGATTTGAAACGCTATCTAAGAGATCGGTTCAGCGACACCAATTATCAGTTCGCAGTGTCTCAAAAGTTGACTCAAAAATATCGTCTCATATTGACGTGTTATGAGACTTTTGAGACGATACTCTCATGTCGATCACCGCACCCGCCATGATTGGAACCACCTTGGGCTACGCCCGAGTCAGCATGGGGCACCAGTCGCTTGACCAACAGACCGATGCGCTCGCGGCGGCAGGAGTCGACACTGACCGCATCTACACCGACAAGCTCTCTGGCACGTCGACTCGTGAGCAGCGTCCTGGCCTTGCTGCACTGCTGGACTACGCCCGCCAAGGAGATGCAATCGTGGTGGTTGGCATCGACCGCTTGGGCCGAAACGCAGCCGAAGTGATGACCACCATTCGCGAGCTACGTGAACGTGGCATCGTTTTGCGGTCGCTTCGCGAGGGTATCGACACATCGAACGCGACTGGGCGCATGGTGGCAGGTGTGCTGGCGAGCCTAGCTGAGTTGGAATTGGAATTGGGTCGCGAGCGTCGGTCTGCTGCGCGGGAGGCGCGTAGGACACGCGGGCAGGCTGTCGGTCGTCCGAAGGCACTGGACGTTTCCAAAGTGGGCCTGGCACAGCGGATGCACGCCAGCGGAGAGTCGGCAAGCACTATCGCGGCCACGCTTGGCGTCAGTAGGGCCACGGTCTATCGAGTGCTCGCGGAGGATGCCGAATAAACAGGCACTAAGATTGCGAAATGCTATCGGTGGTCGTGCGTGACGTTTATACCGACGCAGAACGACGGGAAATGCGGGCAAGCCTGAAGAGCCTCCTCCCGATCGATAGCATGATCTGGAGTCCTGCTGGTGTGTATTGCTTTTGGGACCCAGAGACGCACGACGCGTTGTATGTCGGGGTGTCGAATAATCTGGCCGGTCGCTTCGCCACTCACAACGGTCTAACGGGCCGCCTGCCCCGCGGCAATAAGGTTCAAGAGATTAATGATTGGTTCCAAACGCATCCCCGACTTGGGTACAGCGTCATCCTGCAATCGGCGATTGCCGATGACAAGTATGAAGGCGCATCTTCCCGTGCGGAGGGCCAACTGATCGAAGGGCACCGGATCAGATATGGGTCCATCCCACCGTGGAACAAGATCGGCGCTAGCACCGAGGGCGCGGCCAAGGCTGGAGTCTTAACGGGCGGATGGTTCGACATGCTCACCGGCCGCGGGGACAGTCTTATGGTGTCCCGACGAACAATCCGAGAGTTAGACGCCGATGCCAGTGCCGAGATGAAGGAATTCGATCTGGTGATTGCCCGAACGCCCTTGCTTGTAAGCCAAGTCGGTGATGGAGCAATTCGCACAGCACTTGCGCGAGTGCAGGACAACGCAGAGTACTGGGGCATGACCCAAGACCGATGTGCTGAGTTGGCGGCGTATCTGGATGAACCTGCTCCACACCCTGAGTCAATCTGAGGCGGGTTGCAGAGTTGGATGTCTGGGGGGGACCCCAAACACGCGAAGCGCCCGGACACCCGCGCAAACCCGGCCCTCTCTCCCCGACCAACTTGTGTTGGAGCATTTACAATTTCAATTGCGTTCGATAGGCCGCGAGCACGCTGCGCGGGATTCGCTGCCGGGCATTCAGACGACACTCATCACGGTAGATGCGTCACCGACGCGCCCACGCATCAACTGCTCGAAGCACTGAATGTATGGGCATGTAAGGACTGATTGCTGACATCTGAAGCAGTGAGTGCTCCGGCACGACCTTCTGACCAGAATGTTTGCGCGGCTTCTCTATTGATCTCTCTTAGCCCGCGATGGACTTTGCACACCTTACGGCTATTGCCGAAGCCCATCTCGATGAAATCGCCTGGGGGAATCAGACACTCCGTGCACGATCCAACTTCAAGCCAGCCATACTCGACCGCAGTTCGTATCGCGCGGTGAATATCCTGTCGACCCTTGCCCATCAGCTCCGCCAACTCACCGCGATCGAAACCGGCATGGCCGCTGGCCCCGACGCGCGCATACGCCATGCAGGCCACCTTGAGCCAAAGAGGTTGCGCCAGTTCCAAAGCGCGCTGTTCCCACCCAGCTTGGGATGCCTTCACCCAAGGAGCTTCGATCGTCATTGTTGGTCACCCCTGGTGGTGACAGCTCGCTGAGCACTGATCCAAACATCCAGTGCATCTGCGGGATACACCACGGTCTTTCGTCCCAGCTTGAAGGATGGTGGCCCCTCGCCTCGGTGACGCCACCACCGGAGGGTGGCGACGGGAATGCCGGTCTTCTCGTACACCTCGCGGGTGCGAAGTAGTTCGCTCACTGCTGCTCCAATATTCGAAATGAGTTGTGCTGAAACGACTTCACTCGCCGCATAGCGCGAGTGATTCAGAGAAACAGTGTTCGACTCCCATGACTTCGTTGAATGACTCTTGCTGCCAACGCACCCAGCGTATGTCGACCCGTCCGACGGTGGCGCGGTCAGTTTGGCGTAAACCGGGAGCCCAGTCTGCGGCCTAGTTCCCAGTGCCACAACTGCCATGCATCAACACCAGACCAGCCCTAACGTCACCGAGCATCGACGTCGAGGCGCTGAAGTGGCGTGTTAGGCGGCTGTCTGCTTCGCTGCCGCCATGGCGTCCCCCAAGGCTTTCGCGGCGGCGGACAAGTCGTCGTGATAGAGGTGGCCGTAGCGATCCAGCGTCATTGATGCCGTGGCGTGACCGAGTTGTCGTTGCACCACTTTGATGTTTGCGCCAGTCGAGATAAACAAGCTGGCTGCAGTGTGGCGGAGGGCGTGCGGGGAGATGGCGGGAAACTTCGGCGTGAGCGGCTGACCGTGCTCGTCCAAAGCCCCTGCTTCTAGCTCATGCTGGCGCTGCTCGTCGGCCTGGTCTTGCATGGCCTTCACTGCCCTGTCGAAAGGTCCGCGATACTGACCCAATGTGAGCGTGCCCCCGTTATTGCCGGGGAACACTAGATCCTCTTGGTCGGCAGGTAGCTCAGCAATCAATCGCTCCCACACCGGTGGCGGCACAGCCACGTCACGAATGTGCCCCGTCTTGGTCCTAGTGGTCACCATGCCCTGGCCGGTGACGCGGGTCGCCGACTCCCTGATAGTCAGCTTGGCGTCCTTAACGCTCCCCCTACGCAATGCGGCGGCTTCTCCGAAGCGGATACCGCAGTAACCGAGGATCAGCGTTAGCACCGCGAATCGTTCTGTGCGCTCGGCCAACCCCTGTAGTTGGGCGTGGGTCAGGTACTTGATCTCCCTCGCGTGCTCTGTAGGAAGGTCGTGACGGCGGTCGATGTCGGCAATTACATTCCTGGATGCCAGGCCAGCCCTCACCGCATGCTTGTAGACAGCGCCCATTAGTTGGTGAGTCTGAATGATCCGGCTGGCCGACAGGCCGGTGCAAGCCTGGGAACCGCTCACGCTCAGGCTGGCGAACCAGGAGGATAGCTCACCGTAGGAGATCGCTTTCATCTCCGAATCGCCCCATTTCGGCAAGACGATGGTGTCCAGAATGCTTCTGTACCCGGCAAGGGTCTTTGGCTTGCGGTGACCCTTCGTCTTCAGCCATTCCTCTGCCGCAGTGCTGAAGGTGCTGCGACCAACATCGGGGCTTATCCACTGGTTGGTGACGACCTTGCCGCGCTCGGCGTTCGACCATGCCTCGGCCTCGGCCTCAGTGCGAAATCGCCTCGTGTGCGACTTGCGGTCGTCGCCGACATACCAACCGCGCCACCGCTTCCCCACTCCCTGAGGCTTCCCCTGGCCATCGGCCCATCGCCCGGTCGCAAGCTTCGAAGGCGTGCCGTCGTTGTTCTTCCAGAGGTCGATGACCCCACCCGTGCCCGGTGTCCGCGTGATCGCCACGGAACCGAGTTTACGTTCTGCATACAGTCTGAGACGGCCCTTTCGGGCAGTTCAGACACTTACGCTGGTGGCAGGTACTGGATTCGAACCAGTGTAGGCGTAAGCCGACGGATTTACAGTCCGCTCCCATTGGCCGCTCGGGCAACCTGCCGCCTAGCAGGGTACAACGAGCGGGTAGACAATTCACAAACGGCTAGGAGCAACGAGGAAGGGCGTTCGCATGGCGGACTCATCGTTCGACATCGTCAGCAAGTTCGATCGGCAAGAGGTCGACAACGCGCTCAACCAGGCGGCCAAGGAGTTGGCCACCCGCTTCGACTTCCGCGGCACCGACACCACGATCGCCTGGAAGGGCGACGAGGGCGTCGAGCTGACCTCCTCCACCGAGGAGCGCATCAAGGCCGCCATCGACGTGTTCAAGGAGAAGCTGATTCGCCGCGACATCTCGATGAAGGCCTTCGACGCCGGCGAGCCGCAGGCCTCCGGCAAGACCTTCAAGGTCACCGGCACCCTCAAGCAGGGCATCGACAGCGAGAACGCCAAAAAGATCACCAAGCTGATCCGCGACGACGGACCCAAGGGCGTCAAGACCCAGATCCAGGGCGACGAGATTCGGGTCAGCAGCAAGAAGCGCGACGACTTGCAGGCCGTCCAAGCGCTGCTGCGCGGCGCCGACCTGGACGTGGCACTGCAGTTCGTCAACTACCGCTAGCGTTCGAATCGTGCAGTAAACTGGACTGCACGAACCGCACCTAGGAGCTGGTCATGACCCCCACGGTCGCCGAGTTGGACGCCGCCCACCGGCGGCTGCGCGAGAGCGCCCACGCCGTGGGCGTCGCCCTGTCGTCGGTCACCGGGTACACCGAGCCCGCCGTCGCGCGGGCCGTGCAGGCCGAACTGAACCTGTATGCCCGCATCGAGGCCGAGTTCGGGATGCTGACCAGCACCGAAGCGGGCAAGCGGATGGGGTCGCGGTCGAGCGCGCCACGCAACCTGGCCACCACCGCGCGCCGCAACAAGACGCTGCTCGCGGTCCGCCAAGGCAATTACCTCGCCTACCCCGGCTTCCAGTTCGGGCCGGACGGCAAGCCGTTGCCAGTGATCGGACGCCTGCTCGCGGTGGCCGACGACAGTGGCTGGTCGGAGGCGGGCCTGGTGCAGTGGCTCTGCTCCCCCACCACCTATCTGAACGGAGACCGGCCCGTCGACCACCTAGCGACGGATCCGGATCGCGTCGTGGCGGTCGCCGGGGAGGCGCTGAACGTTTCGTGGTGAGACGTCCGCCGGACCCGTTCGACCCGGCCACCGCCACGCTGCCGGAGGGCCACCTGCTCTACCGGGTCCTGTCGGCCACCCGAACCGCCACCGACTTCAACCCCGGTTTCGGTGCGCGGACCCGGTTCGGCTTCTTCGGCAAGCCGGCGGTGCCGATCATGTACGCGGCGGACACCGAAGACGCGGCGATCGCCGAGACGTTGCTGCACGATATTCCGGCCGACGGCGGTCTGCTCCCGTACGACCAATACGCGACCAAAGTGCTCGTCCGGCTCAAAGTCGAGCAAGAGTTGCGCCTCGCCGTACTGCACGGCACCGGGCTGCGCCGGCTCAAGGTCACCGCGGGTGACCTCACGTCCAGCCCGGCCTCGACCTACGCCACCACGGTGCGCTGGGCGCAGGCCGCCCACGACGCCGGGTTGGACGGGCTGGCGTGGATGTCGCGGCAATGCAACGACACCAAGGCATACGTCTTCTTCGGCGACAGGTGCCCGCGGGGGTTCAGCCAGGACCCCTCGCACGCGCGCATCTTCGCCAGCGCGGCCGACCAACTCTGGCTGATCGATCGATGCGCGCCGCTGCACGTCGACGTGCTGATGGAGCCGTCGTGACGCGCACAGCTCCGGCCTGCTAGCTCCACGGACCAGCCGGTGCCTAATGTAGTGACGAGTCCCACACTGCAAGCGAGGTTCACGATGACCGTGACTCCCCAGGAAGCCACCGGCCGCCCACCGGCCAAGGCCGGCTACTTCGACGTCGTCATCATCGGGGCCGGGATCTCCGGCATTGATGCGGCGTACCGGATCGCCGAGCGCAACCCCCACATGACGTACGCGATTTTGGAGCGCCGCGAGCAGATCGGCGGTACGTGGGATCTGTTCCGGTATCCGGGAGTGCGCTCGGACAGCAGCATCTTCACGCTGTCGTTCCCCTTCGAGCCCTGGACCCGGAAGGAAGGCGTCGCCGACGGCGTGCACATCCGCGAATACCTGGCGGCCACCGCACACAAGTACGGTATCGATCGCCACATCCAGTTCAACAGCCATGTTCGTTCCGCGGATTGGGATTCGTCCACCGACACCTGGACGATCACCGTCGACCAAGGCGACTCCACCACGATTTACCGCAGCCGGTTCGTGTTCTTCGCCTCCGGCTACTACAACTACGACGAGGGCTACACCCCGGAGTTCCCCGACATCGAGCGGTTCGGCGGCACCGTCATCCATCCCCAGCGCTGGCCCGAGGACCTCGATTACGACGGCAAGAAGATCGTGGTGATCGGTAGCGGTGCCACCGCGGTCACCCTGCTCCCCTCGCTGTCGGAGCGGGCCGCAAAAGTGACCATGCTGCAGCGCTCGCCGACCTATCTGGTCTCTGCAACGAAATATCGAACGATCGATGCTGTCATTCGTGCTCTGTTGCCCCGCAAGGCATCTCACATCGTGATCCGGATGTACACCGCCCTGACCGAGGCCGTGTTCTTCTTCTTGTCCCGCAAGTTGCCTGGTTTGATCAAGCGGTTGTTGCGGCGTCAGGCGGTGGACAATCTGCCCGACGGGTACCAGGTAGACGTCCACTTCAAACCGCGGTACAACCCGTGGGACCAGCGGATGTGCATGATCCCCGACGCGGACCTGTACCACGCGATCACCGAGGGCCGCGCCGAGGTGGTGACCGATCAGATCGACCACTTCGATGCCACCGGCATCGCGCTGAAGTCCGGTGCGCATCTCGACGCCGACATCATCGTCACCGCCACCGGCCTGCAACTGCAGGCGCTGGGCGGGGCCACCATCAGCCTGGATGGCGAAAAGGTCGATCACCGTGAGCGTTTCGTCTACAAGGCGCACATGCTCGAGGACGTGCCGAACCTGTTCTGGTGTGTTGGCTACACCAACGCGTCGTGGACGCTGCGGGCCGACATCACCGCCCGTGCCACCGCAAAACTGCTGGCGCACATGGCGTCTCATGGCTACACGCACGCCTATCCGCACCTGGGCAACGAGCCGATGACCGAGAAGCCGTCCTGGGATATCAATGCCGGTTACGTGCAGCGTTCCGCGCATCAGTTACCCAAGTCGGGTACTAAGCGGCCGTGGAATGTGCGGCAGAACTACCTCGCCGACGCCCTCGACTACCGGTTCGACCGGATCGAGGAGTCGATGGAATTCGGCCGCGTCACCGACCGGGCGCCCGTAGCGGGTTAGCTCCGCTCGCCCCAAAAGGTCTGGGCGTCAGGATAATTGGCCGGTTTCCGACTCGGGTTGCAAGAGTTCGATGTGCTTGCCACAGTTGGGACAGAACTTCTCGGCAGGGTGGTGCTGCGCTCCACAATTGGCGCAGTAGTGCGGCTCCGCCGCAGCCGAGTGAGGTTCGGCCTCCGGACTATCGACGCGTTCATGCCTGCCGACAATCTCCGGCATGCCCGGCACAGCGGCTTCCGTACGACGCTGCCGGCGGCTCTTGAGCACCATGAATACGACCCAGCCTCCGACGACGAGCATCATCAGGATCCCGCTGACGAGGTACCACAACAGGTTTGAGCTGTGGAACACCGATACGTCACCGTATTGCTGGCGCAGATTCACCGCACTCGTCTTCAGATCGGCCAGCCCGGGATAATCGGGTGACAACGCCGTAGCCTGGTCGAAGTTCTTGATCGCGTCGCTGTAGCGGCCGGAGTAGTAGTTGCTGAGCCCTTTGCGGTAGTACACGTCGGCGGGACCGAGCTCCGGCTTCACCGCCTTGCCGGCCAGCATCACCGAAAGACGATCCACCGGCGTGATGAAGTTGAACGCTTGCGGTTCGCCGACGGGGGCGAAGCTGTTCACGCCGATCACATTGCCGTCCAGAGCGATCGTCGGGCCGCCGCTCATGCCTTCGGAAACGGCGGCGTCGATCTCATACTCCGGCATGGTGTGGATCGTCGACTTCTTGTTCACCTTGCCGCTCTTGTTCGTTGGATCCAACGAGGGACCGGTAACCCGCTGGGTTGCCTCCGGGAAACCCACCGCGAGAACCGGTGTGCCGATGCTGACGTCACCGTCGCCGGCCAGCTCGGATGACGGCATGTTGTGCTGTTCCACTTTCAACAGCGCGACGTCACCCTTGCTGAGAGGCCGGAAATCCACCACGTTGGCGGGCAGCTTCCCGGTGAGCTTGGTCCCCGCGCCGTAGAGCACCGTGAGGCCGACCTCGGGACCCCGGTCGGGGCTCTTCCCCTCGATCCGCGCGTTCTTGCGCAGCCATTCCGCGGTTGCGACCGGGTCCTTCCCGGTGGGCGAGTCCGGAAACTGTTCGATGTAGGCGTCCGCAGCGCCCTTGGCGATGAAATCCTTCGCCGTCTCTGGATCAACACAGTGGCCTGCGGTAGCGATCCAGCCGTCGGGATTAACGACGAAACCGGTGCAGGACCATGTCGCATCGAAGGGCAGGCTCAAGCCGCCGCCGAATGGAGACAACATCTGCCCGTCGGGCAGCCGCACCTGGCCGAAGGTTTCGACGGCGAGATAGACCACGGCGGGCCGGATCAGCGCCGCCGCCCTCTCCTCGGGGTTGACCTGGGGCCGGTCGCCATCGGCGACGGCGACGCCCGGCGATCCGGCCAGCACCACCAAAGCAGCCGCGAACGCCCGGCTGCCGCGAGATACGAACCGTCGTTTCGCCAAGTCCGCTCGTCGGGACATGATTCCTCCTCGATGATGCGATGACCTTGACGATCCGGTGCCGGGGCGCCGTCGGGTAGGGACCGAAGTCCCATGCTCGGAGGTCGTTGGTTTTGACTTCATCCGACGGCCGCAGCTCGGCGCCGACCCACACTCCGAGTGAACTGCTACTAAATGTGAGGTTTCGGCAATACGCTGAGCTTCATGGCAGCCGAGATGCGCGAACCCAAAGTCGTTGTCCTTGGCGGTGGTTCCTGGGGAACCACCGTGGCGTCCATTTGCGCGCGCCGAGGACCGACGCTGCAGTGGGTGCGCTCCGAGGAGACCGCCAATGACATCAACGAACACCACCGCAACACGCGCTACCTCGGTAACGACGTGATCCTCAGCGAGACGCTGCGGGCCACTACCGATTTCGCCGAGGCCGCCAACTGTGCCGACGTTCTGGTGATGGGCGTGCCCTCGCACGGCTTCCGCGGCGTGCTGACCGAACTGAGTAAGGAACTGCGGCCCTGGGTTCCGGTGGTGTCGTTGGTCAAGGGGCTGGAGCAGGGCACCAATATGCGGATGTCGCAGATCATCGAGGAGGTGCTGCCGGGTCATCCGGCGGGCATCCTGGCCGGACCGAACATCGCGCGCGAGGTGGGTGAGGGTTATGCGGCCGCGGCGGTGCTGGCGATGCCCGACCAGCATCTGGCGACCCGACTGTCGGGGCTGTTCCGCACCCGGCGGTTCCGCGTGTACACCAGCGACGACGTCGTCGGCGTCGAGATGGCGGGTGCGCTGAAGAACGTCTATGCGATCGCCGTTGGGATGGGCTACTCGCTGGGCATCGGCGAGAACACCCGCGCGCTGGTGATCGCCCGGGCCCTGCGCGAGATGACGAAGCTGGGCGTGGCACTGGGCGGGGATCCCGACACCTTCCCCGGGCTGGCCGGCCTGGGTGATCTGATCGTCACCTGCACCAGCCAGCGCAGCCGCAACCGCCACGTCGGTGAACAACTCGGCGCGGGCAAGCCCCTCGACGAGATCATTACGTCGATGAACCAGGTCGCCGAGGGCGTGAAGGCCGCCAGCGTGATCATGGAGTTCGCCAACGATTGCGGCCTGAGCATGCCGATCGCCCGCGAAGTCGACGGCGTCATCAACCACGGCTCGACGGTCGAGCAGGCCTACAGCGGCTTGATCGCCGAGGTGCCCGGGCACGAGGTGCACGGCTCCGGTTTCTAATCGAAGCCGAAAAGCCCTATGGCGCTGGGCAATTCGCGGCCGCTTAGCTTTTGCACCACCCACTGGTTCATCGAAACGCGTTGCTCGACGGCCTCGCGGGCAAGGCGTGCGTGCAGTGCCCGCGATGTCCTGACCACGAAGGTGCCGCTGTACGAGCGCTCGCCCAGGGGCGGCGGTGGCTCGAACCCCTGCATTTCGGCAAGCCTTTGATCGACGGTCGCCGTGATCGCAGTCAGCGCGTCGTGCGCGGTTGCGGCGCGTTCATGCAGGAACGGCAGCTCAAGACAGACGCCGATGTACTCGTGGTAATCGGGCGACCATTCCACCCGGTAGGTGTAGTGGTTCACCCACGAACTGGTAGCACAGGCGCTATCGATTTCGACAGTCACGCCCGGGGGGAGCTGTGGACGGGCGCTGAGGACCATGCGGCTGTTTTCAAACGCGATAGCGCATGCGATATCGCAATTGCGAAAGCACGCATGGTCCGAGCAGCTCCGGCCGTGCCAGCGTGCCGGGCACCGCGGACCATGCGGCTGTTTTCAAACGCGACAGCGCATGCGATATCGCAATTACGAAAGCACGCATGGCCCGGACAGCTCCGGCCGTGACAGCGTGCCGACTACCCGCGCGCCATCGCTTCCAGCCGGCGGATGCGATCTTCGATGGGCGGGTGCGTCGAGAACATCGCGCCGATGCGCTCACCGGTGCGGAACGGGTTGGCGATCATCAAATGGGCCTGGCTGGCCAGCTGCGGCTCGGGCGGCAACGGGGCCGCCTGCACACCGCCGGAAATCTTGCGCAAGGCCGACGCCAAGGCCAGCGGGTCGCCGGTCAACACCGCGCCGGACTCGTCGGCCTGGTACTCGCGGGATCGCGAGACGGCCAGCTTGACCACCGTCGCTGCGATCGGGCCCAGCAGCGAAACCAGCAGCAGTGCAAAGGGATTCTCGCCATCGCGGTTGCCACCGAACAGGCCGGCCCACATGGCCATGTTGGCCAGGGCGGTGATCACGCCCGCCAGCGCGCCGGCCACACAGGAGATCAGGATGTCGCGGTTGTAGACGTGCGAGAGCTCGTGGCCCAGCACGGCGCGCAGCTCACGCTCGTTGAGGATGTCCAGAATGCCGGTGGTGCAGCACACCGCGGCGTTGCGCGGATTGCGTCCGGTCGCGAAGGCATTGGGAGCGTTGGTGTCGCTGATGTACAGCCGGGGCATCGGCTGGTGTGCGGCGGTGGCCAGCTCGCGCACGATCCGATAAATCACCGGAGCCTGAAGTTCGGAAACCGGCTGGGCGTGCATCGCGCGCAGCGCCAGCTTGTCGCTGTTGTAGTACGTGTACAGGTTCATGCCGATGGCGAACATCAGCGCGAGGAACATCGCCGTCCTGCCGAACAGCGAGCCCACGAACACGATCATCGCGGACATACCGGCCAACAGCAGGAAGGTCTTTAGCTTGTTGGCATGGGGATGCCAGGTCATCGGTTGTCCTCCTTGAGAAGACATGGGCGAACTCGCTCATCGCGTGACTACCGTCAATTGAACGCCCCGGACGACCTTCCGGGTTCCATGACCCGCTAGCCGTGCCGGCTGATCGTGTAGTCGACCAGCGTCTGCAGCGCGCGCCGGCCGGCGACGTCGGGCAAAAGCCCCAGCTCATGATGGGCTTTCGCGGCGTACTGCGCCAGAAATTCCTTGGCCTGGGCCATGCCCGGCGACGCCCGCAATAGCCGCAGCGCCTCGGCCACCGCGTCGTCGTCCTCGACGGGACCGGACAGCAGCTCGCGCAGTCGGTCGCCGTCCGGCCCGGGTTGTCGCAGCGCGTAGACCATCGGCAGGGTGTGCACGCCCTCGCGGATGTCGGTCCCGGGCAGCTTGCCCGACTCATGCGAGTCGCTGTCGATGTCGATGATGTCGTCGGAGATCTGAAACGCGGTGCCCACGATGCCGCCGAGCCGGCTCAGCCGGGCGACCTGCTCGTCGTCGGCCCCAGAAAACATCGCGCCGAATTGGCCGGCCGCGGCGATCAGGCAGGCCGTCTTCTCGTACACCACCTTCAGGTAGTGCTCGATCGTATCCGCCCCTTCGGCCACCCCGCGGGTCTCCCGCATCTGCCCGGTGACCAGCTGAGCGAACGTTTCGGCGATCAGCCGCACCGCGTCGGGCCCCAGCCGCGATACCAGCCGCGATGCGGTCGCGAACAGGTAGTCGCCGGCCAGGATCGCGACGTTGTTGCTCCAGCGCAGATTGGCGGTCTGAGCGCCGCGGCGCACTTCGGCCTCGTCCATCACGTCGTCGTGGTACAGCGTGGCCAGATGCACCAGCTCGATGACGGCGCCGGCGATCGTTACCTCCGGCGCATCCGGGTTCGGCCCGATCTGCGCCGACAGCACGGTGAACAACGGCCGGAATCGCTTGCCGCCGGCCTTGAACAGATGGGTCAACGAATCGGTCATGATCTCATCGGCGCTGCGCAACTCGACGTCCATGAGCTGCTCGATCTTCGAAACGCCGTCGCGCACCGTCGTGGCGAACGCGGCGTCGCCAAAATCAATGCCTGCCACCACCGTCGCAGGAGTCTTCACCCGACCACCCATATTCGCCGGAGTACTCACGCGACCAACATACTGGTGGGCGTGGAGACCAGGCTTGGTACGGGGGCCGACGTGGTGGTCGTGGGCGCCGGGCCCGCCGGTTCGGCGGCCGCCGCCTGGGCCGCTCGCGCCGGCCGCGACGTCCTCGTCGTCGACTCCGCCAGCTTCCCCCGCGACAAGCCGTGCGGCGACGGGCTGACTCCACGCGCGGTTGCCGAACTGGAAAACCTGGGCCTCGGCGCCTGGCTGGACACCCGCATCCGGCACCGGGGCCTGCGGATGAGCGGGTTCGGCGGCGAGGTCGAAGTGGATTGGCCCGGCCCGTCGTTCCCGTCGACCGGTAGCGCTGTGGCCCGCCTCGAGCTCGACGACCGAATTCGCAAGGTCGCCGAGGAGTCCGGGGCACGCATGCTGCTCGGCGCTAAAGCCGTTGGTGCACATCATGACTCGTCACGAAAGGTGACCTCGCTGATCTTGGCCGACGGCACCGAGGTGGGCTGCCGTCAGCTGATCGTCGCCGACGGGGCCCGCTCCCCACTCGGCCGCAAGCTAGGCCGGCGCTGGCATCAAGAGACGGTGTACGGCGTCGCGGCCCGCGGGTATCTGACCACCCCGCGCAGCGAGGACCCCTGGCTGACATCGCATCTCGAGCTCCGCTCCCCAGACGGCGCCGTGCTGCCGGGGTATGGCTGGATCTTCCCGCTGGGCAACGGCGAGGTGAACATCGGCGTCGGAGCACTGTCGACGTCGAAGCGGCCGGCCGACCTGTCACTGCGCCCGCTGATCTCCTACTACACCGACCTGCGCCGCGACGAGTGGGGCTTTAGCGGTGAACCGCGGGCGATCTCGTCGGCGCTGTTGCCGATGGGTGGTGCCGTTTCCGGAGTGGCCGGACCGAACTGGGTGCTGATCGGCGATGCCGCGGCCTGCGTCAACCCGTTGAACGGCGAAGGCATCGACTACGGCCTGGAGACCGGGCGGCTGGCCGCTGAGTTGCTGGACTCCAGCGATATGTCGAAGGTGTGGCCGGCGCTGTTGTCCGACCACTACGGCCGCGGATTCTCGGTCGCGCGCCGGCTGGCGCTGCTGCTGACCTTCCAGCGGTTCCTGCCCGCCACCGGCCCCATCGCGATGCGCTCGACCACGCTGATGACGATCGCCGTGCGGGTGATGGCCAACCTGGTCACCGACGACGACGCCGACTGGGTAGCCCGGGCCTGGCGCGGCGGCGGCCGGCTCTCGCGACTCATCGATCGTCGAACGCCGTTCAGCTGAACCAACTTTTGTGCCCGCCATCCAACGCTGCGCGCAATATCAACTTCGTTGACATGTATCAGTACGATTGATATATCTGGAGGCATGACTCAGCCAACTGATTTCGAGTTCGAAACGGTCTACCGCGGCGAATCCACCACGTTAGGTGCGGGAGTGCGTCCGCCCTGGAGCATCGGCGTCCCACAACCCGAGCTGGCCGCCCTGATCGAGCAGGGCAAGTTCCACGGCGACGTCCTCGACGTGGGTTGTGGCGAGGCCGCCATCTCGCTGACGCTGGCCGAACGGGGCCACAACACGGTGGGCCTCGACATGTCGCCCACGGCGATCGACCTGGCCCGCCGCGAGGCCGCGCGACGGGGACTGACCAATGCCACCTTCGAGGTCGCCGACATCAGCGCGTTCACCGGATACCCACCCGGATCGGAAGGTCGGTTCGGCACCATCGTCGACAGCACCTTGTTCCACTCCATCCCGGTCGAGGCGCGCGAGGGCTACCAGCAGTCGATCAGCCGCGCCGCGGCGCCGGGCGCCTCCTACTTCGCCCTGGTCTTCGACAAGGCCGCGGTGCCCGAAGGCCCGATCAATGCGGTGACCGCCGACGAACTTCGCGACGCCGTGTCCAAGTATTGGGTCGTCGACGAGATCAGGCCGGCCCGTTTGCACGCCCAGCTGCCGAGCGGCTCGGTCGGGATGCCCGGCATCGTCGACATTCGCGACGAGCCCACCGGTCTGAAGTCGGTCGGCGGCTGGCTGCTGACCGCCCATCTTGGCTGATCGGCCGTGAACCAGTCGTTATCGCGGTGTATAGTCCGGCTAATGAGGGGTACCAAGCTGCTTGCAAGCGTCGCCGCGGCGGCGGCCGCAATTTCGCTGGGCGCATCGCTGGGAGCGCCGGCAATGGCCGACCCAACGACACCGCCGCTGCCGCCTCCGGCTCCGACGCCGCTGCGGACGCCGTCGCCGCCCAGCGACTACGACGCCCCATTCAAGCAAACCGTCAACGGCTTCGGCATCTACCAGCCGCAGGACCAGCTCGCGTGGTTGGGCAAGATCGCCTGCGATCGGCTGGGCAGGGGCGTGGACCACGACGCGTACCAGTCGGCCAACTTCATCCAGCACAACCTGCCGCGGGGTACTAGCCAGGGACAGGCGTTCCAGTTCCTCGGCGCGGCCGTCGATCACTACTGCCCGGACCAGGTGGGCGTCGTCCAGGCCGCGGGCCAACACCCGAACTAGTCGTCAGCGCAGGGGCTTATGCCCCGCATGTAGCGCCACGATTCCGCCGGTCAGGTTGCGCCACCGCACGCCCGACCATCCCGCTTGTGCCATCTGCTCTGCCAGTGCGGCTTGATCGGGCCAGGCCCTGATCGACTCCGCGAGATACACATAGGCGTCGGGGTTGCTGGACACCGCCTGCGCTACCCGTGGCAGCGTCCGCATCAGATATTCCTTGTAGACGGTGGCGAACAGCGCGTTGGTGGGTGTGGAGAATTCGCACACCAGCAGGCGTCCACCGGGCCGGGTGACCCGGGCCATCTCCCGCAGCCCCGCCAGCGGGTCGACGACGTTGCGCAAACCGAAACTGATTGTGACGGCGTCGAATACGCCGTCGGCGAACGGCAGCTTGGTGGCGTCGCCGGCGACCTTCGGCAGCTTGCGCGCACCGCCCGCGGCGAGCATCCCGACCGAGAAGTCGGCCGCCACACACCAGGCTCCGGATTTCGCCAGTTCCACCGTGGACACCGCGGTGCCCGCCGCGAGGTCGAGCACCTTGTGGCCGGGTCCGATCCGCAGCGCCGAGCGGGTCGCCCGTCGCCAATACCGGTCCTGCCCCAGCGACAACACGGTGTTGGTCAGGTCATAGCGTCGGGCGACGCCGTCGAACATCGACGCGACCTCCCGGGGGTTCTTGTCCAAGGCCGCACGACTCACGACGAAGACGCTACCCGGCCCAGTTCGCGCCGCTCGGCAAAGGTGCGCCGATCAGCGCGTGACATCGTTGGAGCGGTGGCAGCCGGTCGCCGAACCAGCGCAGGGCTAGCGGCGCAGCGTCACTCGCCTTGCGCGAGTTTGCGTTGCGCGTTGCGGGCGCGCGCCCTGGCGATGGGGGATTGCACGGCCGTGTAGTGCCCGAGCAACTCGTCACAGATGGCGGGCCAGGTGCGGGCCAGGACGCTCTTGCGCGCGGCTTGCGAATAGCGCGGCCGCTCGGCCAGCAGATGTCCCACCGCTTCGGGTAGCCGCTGCTCGAATTCGTGGACTCCCAAGAGCAGTCCGGTGCGCCACGGGGTGACGAGGTCACGCGGTCCCCCCGCGTCGGGCGCGATCACCGGCAACCCGGACGCCAGCGCCTCCTGCACGACTTGGCAGAACGTCTCGTGCTCACCGGTGTGGACGAAAACGTCCATGCTCGCGTACGCCGCGGCGAGCTCGGCGCCGTACATGGCGCCGGTGAATCGCGCTGTGGGCATTGCCGATTGGAGCTTTTGCTGGTCGACGCCGTCTCCGACGATGACGACCTGCACGTCACCGGCGGCGGCAAGGCCGGCGAGGCGTTCCACATGCTTCTCCGGCGCCAACCGGCCCACGAATCCGACGATCGGCTTGCCTTCGGGCGACCAGTGCTGCCGTAATGCCTCGTCGCGCGCCGACGGCGCGTATCCCATGATGTCGACACCGCGCGCCCAGTGATGGACCCGCGGGATTCGATGGGCGACAAGCGATTCCATCGTCGCCGTGGAAGGAGCCAACGTGCGGTCGGCGAGGCGGTGCAGGTGGCGGAACCACGCCCACGCCGCGCGGGTCGTGATCCCGATGCCGTAGCTCTCGGCGAAACCCGGTACGTCGGTTTGATAGACGGCGACCGTCGGCACGCCGAGGTAGCGCGCTGCTCGCACGCCGCCGTAGCCCAGCAGCGCCGGCGATGCGAGATGCATCACATCGGGCTGGAATCCGCGCAGCACCTTGAGCAGTCGCGGCCGGGGCACACCAAGCGGCAACGTGGTGACCTTCGGGAACATCCGCGACGGCACCCGGTGTACCCGGATGCCGTCGTGAATGCGCTCGGCGGGAGGTTCACCGGGCGGGGTGTCGGGGGCGATCACCAGAGCTTCATGGCCCGTTCGGCGCAAATGCTCTAGTACGCGGATTACTGAATTACTGACACCGTTGACATGTGGCAGAAAGGATTCTGCGACGATCGCAACGCGCACGAGGACATACTGTCAGCACTGCCTGTCTCTGAGGTTGCCGACTGGCATACGGGGCGCGAAATTTGCCGCATAAAGCGTTATGCGTCTTTGCTACCCGCACTTTCGGCCGTGTCGCGCCGGTCCAATCGCTTGTCTATCAGCGCGAGGCCTAACAGCACAACCAGGGCGACGAGCCAACTGACGACCGCGATCGACCCTGCCGGGATTATCGCCAGCCCGGCGTTGCGGTGCTGGACTCGCACCAGGTTCGGGTCGCTCTTGTTGTATTCGACGTATATCCGCATACCCGTGGCTAATTCGGACGGGTATAACACGCCGAGCTCGGGCCGGTAGGTGACTCGCTCAGGTGTGACGAATTCGATTGTCGACCGGCGCGGCCCCGCACTGAGCACCTCCGCCTGCGCCACACCCATGTTGTGCCGGATCGCGAGGTCATTGCGCCAGGCGCCGGCTACCAGCAACACCGACTGCAGCGTCACCAGCCCGGCGATGACCAGCACCGCGATCCGGGCCAGCCGCAACGCAATCCGCGCCGGCGTGCCCGGCGGCTCATCGCTGCGACCGTGGATCAGACTGCGCAGCAATGCTTTTGGTGACTTCACAAGGCAGCCTTGATGGCGGCATGGAGTCCGCGCAGCGACGACCGGTCCGCCTTGACCTCCAGCACCCGCATCCCGGCGCCGGATTCATTGAGCGCCGCGTCCAGTCCGTCGAGCTCGACCTGACGGCATTCGACGTGGTAGGCGCGGCATAGCGCTCCGACGTCCACATCGTGCGGGGTGCCGAAGATCCGCGAGGACACGTCCGAGAACCTCGAGTCGCCCTGCTCCAGCAATTCGAAGATGCCGCCGCCGTTGTCGTTGGACACCACGATGGTCAGATGGCGCGGCGTCGGCTCGGTCGGACCGATCAGCAGCCCGGAGCTGTCGTGGACGAACGTCAGGTCGCCGATCAAGGCGACGGTACGGGCCGGGTTCTCGGTCGTGCCGTTGCGTTCGTGCGCGAGTGCCGCACCGATCGCGGTGGACACGGTGCCGTCGATGCCGGCGACGCCGCGATTGGACCGGACCCGGATGCCGGTCGTGTCGAACCCCACCAGCGCGGCGTCACGGACCGGGTTGGACGCCCCGAGCACGAGCTGATCGCCCGGTCGCAGCGCATCCGCCACGGCGGCGGCGACGTGCAGTCCGGTGGTCAATGGATGCGCCGCGAGCTGGCCGCGCACCGCCGCGACGGCGTGCCGGTTCATCTCCGAGCAGCGGTCCAGCCACGCCGGGTTGGGTGTCCCCGTGGTCACCGCCCGGGTTCCGGTGGCCTGCGAGTTACCCGAGACGTCCGGCCAGCGCGGTCCGGTGGTCAGCGCGTACACCGGCACCTTCGGGTCGGCCAGCAGCGACGAGACCGGGCGATGCAGTGTCGGTCGGCCGAGCATGATCACCTGCTTCGGGCGCAGCAGCGCCAGGGCCAGCGGGTGCAACGGATTGGCCGCCGCCGGCGCGGTCGGTTCGGCCACGGTCGGCAGCTGCGCGAGGGCGGGCTGCACGCCGGCGCCATGGCCGGCGATGACGACGGTGTCCGGCGACAGATCGATTTCCAGCGGCTGGTCGAAGGTGACCGGCGGCGTGTAGGTCCACGGCCTGCCGTCGGGCCGGCCCGGCGGCGTCACCGCGCCGTGCGGCTCCGGATCCGGCACCAGCGGCTCGCGCAGCGGGATGTCGAACTGCACGGGCCCGGCATTGGCGGTGCGAGAACCGGTGGCCGCCGCCAATACCCGGCAGGTGGCCGACCGCCAGGTCGCATTGAGCGAATCCAGTCGCTCCGGCGCGTCCTCGGCCAGGCCCAGGCTGATCGCGGCGCGAACCTGGGTGCCGAAGTAGCCCAGCTGCTCCATCGTCTGGTTGGCCCCGGTGCCCAGCAATTCGTAGGGCCGGTTGGCCGACAGCACGATCAGCGGCACCCGCGCGTAGTTCGCCTCGACGACGGCCGGACCGAGATTGGCGACCGCGGTGCCCGAGGTCATCGCCACGCAGACCGGCGCGCCCGCCGCGATCGCCAACCCGATGGCCAGATAGCCGGCGGTGCGTTCGTCGATGCGCACATGCAGCCGGAGGCGACCGGAGCGATCGGCGTCGTGCAGCGCGAACGCCAGCGGGGCGTTGCGCGAGCCGGGGCATAACACCACGTCGCGGACGCCGCCGCGGATCAGCTCGTCAACGACGACGCGAGCCTGTGTCGTCGAAGGATTCACTCCTACAGGGTGTCACAGCGCGCTGACGATGCCCGACGCGCAGCGACGGGAGGAGGAAGCGGGCAATCAAACCAACGCGCTGACGATGCCCGACGCACAGCGACGGGAGGAGGAAGCGGGCAATCAGACCTCGGTGAAGAACTTCAGCGCCACGCTGTTCACCGCCTCGGGCCGCTCCAAGAACCCGAGATGGCCCGCGTCGGGGATCTGCACGTAGCGGCCGTTGGGCAAGGCGTCAGCGACTTCGCGCCCCAAGTGCGGCGGAGTGATGACATCGTCGGCGAATCCCATCACCAGCACCGGGGTGTTGATGCCGCGGTACGCCGCGAGCCGGCTGGTCTGCGGGGACACGCTCAGCTGAGTGCGCAACCCGGGGGTGCGCTTGACCGGCCAGGCCCGGAACATGGTGATCCAGTCGGCGACCAGCACGTCGTCATTGATCGTTTTACGCGAAAAGTTCTCCAGCACACGGACTTTCGCCTCGTAAGCGGGCGGTAGTACGGTGCTGGACGCGTAGAGCTCCTGCTCGCCCTCATGGAAGCCCTGACGGGCGCGGTCCAGGCGGCCGCGGGTGGCCATCAGCACCGCGGCGGTCACCAGCTCGGGGCGCGCCACCATCAGCTCTTGGGCGATGAACGCGCCCATCGACACCCCGACGATGCGCGCCGGGGCCGCACCCAGGGACTCGATCAGGGTCGCGGTGTCGTTGACCATGGTCTCCGTCGTGAACCCCTCGGCGTTTTCGGTGGCGCCGATCCCGCGATTGTCGAAGGTGATCACGCGATAACCCGCGGACGTGAAGGCCGGGACCTGATGCGGTAACCAGGTGCGTCCGGGGCCGCCGCTGCCCGAGATGAAGACCACGGGCTCACCGCTGCCTCGGTCGTCATACGCCAGGTTGATCACTCGATCGACGGTACAAGGAGCCGATGGCAGGCCTTGACCCGGTCGATCCACCACTGCCGACGCTCGGGCGATGCCCGCAGCGCGCTCAGCCGCTCCGGGTCGGGTGCAACAGGCCCGACGGCCAGGTGGCCGTCGACGACCGCGGCGGGAGCGGCGACGTCTTCCAGGAACAGCCCGCCGGTGCCCAGCCCGCAAGCGTGCGACAGTCGCGGTAATGCCGCCGCGGCGCGCAGGCCGGCGGCGATGCCGACCGCCGAGTCCAGCGCGCTGGACACCACGACCGGGATGTCGATCTGGGCGGCAATGTCCAGCAGGGCCGAAATCCCGCCCAGCGGAGCGACTTTGAGGACCGCGATGTCCGCGGCGCCGGCGCGGACCACCGCCAGCGGGTCGTCGGCCTTGCGGATGCTCTCGTCGGCGGCGATCGGCACGTCGATCCGCCGCCGCAGCTCGGCAAGTTCGTCGACGGTGGCGCAGGGTTGTTCGAGGTATTCCAGCGGGCCGTGGACGGTCAGCACGGCCGCGGCCAGCATCGCCTCGTCGACCGTCCAGCCGCCGTTGGCGTCCACCCGCACCATCGGGACCAGTTCGCGCACCGCGTTGACCCGGGCGACGTCGTCAACCAGCGTCTGACCCGGCTCGGCGACCTTCACCTTGGCCGTTTCGGCGCCGGGAAAGCGGGCCAGCACATCCGGCACTTCAGCCGCGGCCACGGCCGGCACGGTGGCGTTGATCGGGATGCGGTCGCGGTGCACCGGCGGCGGCGCCCGGTAGGCGCCCTCGATGCCCGAGGCCAGCCACGCCGTCGCCTCGGCCGGCCCGTATTCCAGGAAGGCGCCGAACTCGCCCCACCCCGCCGGTCCCTCGATCAGCGCGACCTCGCGGGTGGTGATGCCGCGAAACCGCACTCGCATCGGCAGCGCCACCACATGCAGGCGATCCAGCAGATCGCCCAAAGCCGGCCTCACCGGCTGTAGACCTGGCGGCCCGCCAGATACGTCGCCCGCACCTCGAGATCGGCGATCTGCTCGGGCGGCACCGTGCGTGGATCGGCCGACAGCACCACCAGGTCCGCGTACTTGCCGACCTCGAGCGAGCCGATGTCGTCGTCGGCGAACAGCTGCCAGGCCGCGTCGATGGTCTGGGCGCGGATCGCCTGGTCGACGGTCAGCCGCTCCTCGGGGCCCAGCACCCGGCCGCTGGGCGCCGTCCTCGTCACGGCCACGCTGATGTTGCGCAGCGGCTCCTCCGGCGTGACGGGCGGGTCGTTGTGCAACGAGATCCGCATGCCGGTGGCCACGGCGGATCCTGCCGGCATCCAACGGGATCCGCGCTCCTCGCCGAACAACCCGTCGACGATCACGTCGCCCCAGTAGTGGATCTGGTCGACGAAGATGCTGCAGGTCACGCCGAGGTCGGCGGCGCGCTGCAGCTGCTCGGGCCGGATGGCCCCGACGTGCTCGAGGCGCAGCCGGTGGTCGTCGCGCGGATGGGCGCGCAGCGCCTCTTCGTAGACGTCGAGGATGGTGTCCACGCCGGCGTCGCCCTGCACATGGCAGGCCATCTGCCAGCCCAGCGGAAAGTACGCGCCGACGATCTCACGCAGCTGCTCGGCGGTGTAGTTGGCGCAGCCACACGAACCGGGCGGGATACCGATGGAGCGGGTGGCCTCGGTGTCCAGGTAGGGAAAGGACAGCGCGATATTGCCGATCCACGGCGAACCGTCCACCCAGATCTTGATGCCCACCTGGCGCAGCATGTCGTCGCCCTGGCCGGGGACCGCGGCGGTGGCCATCTGCGCGTTGGAGACCTCGTAGGTACGCAGCCGCACCGTCAGCCGGTCGTGCAACTGCGCCACCATCGGCCCGAAGTTCGGATCGAACGCCATCTCCGAACAGGTGGTCAGCCCGGCCCGGTTGAGCCGGGCGCACTCGGCCAGCAGCATCGCCGGGTAGCTGTCGCCCGAGATGGCGCCGCCGAGCAGCGGGAACACCGCGCCGATCTCCTCGGCCGTGCCGTCCAGCTCGCCGTCGGCGTCGCGCCCGTACTTGGCGCCCTTGGGGTCCGGGGTGTCGCGGCTCAGGCCGTTGAGTTGGGCGGCGTGCGAGTTGAAGTAGGCCTTGTGCCCGGAGTTGTGAATGATCACCAGTGGGCCGTCGGGCGCGATGTCGTCCAGCCACGCCAGCGTCGGGTCCGGCAGGCCGGTCTGCAGCAGCGCGTCCCAGCCGTTCAGGTAGGCGCCCGTTGATCCGCGCTGCGCGACCTCGCGACGAATCGCCGCGATGACGTCGTCGGGGCCGGGGATGGTGACCGGTCGGATGTCGACGATCCGGTCCGACAGCGCGACGGCCTCCATGAGCGGATGACCGTGTGCCTCAATGAATCCCGGTAGCACGCAGCCGTCGCCGACGTCGACGGTCTGGGTGTCGGCGCCGATGAACTCGGCGACCTCGGAGCGGCTGCCGACGGCGACGATGCGGCCATCGGCGATGGCGAGCGCCTCGGCGGTGGGCCTGGCGTCATCGACGGTAAGGATGGTTCCGGTAACGACGAGATCTGCCTGCGCCATGGGCAGAAAGCCTAGTGCTGCCGACGCCTGCCGAGGGGGCGGCAGACAAGAATTGTAACACGTTCTAGTCTTGCCCCATGAGTGACGATTTGTTGCGCCATCCGACCCATAACGGCCATCTGCTGGTGGGCGCGCTCAAGCGCCACAAGAACCGGCCGGTGCTGTTCCTCGGCGACACCACGCTGACCGGTGGCGAACTGGCCGAGCGGATCAGCCAGTACACCCAGGCGTTCGAGGCGCTTGGCGCCGGCACCGGTGTCACGGTGGGGCTGCTGGCACTGAACCGCCCCGAGGTGCTGATGATCCTCGGCGCCAGCCAGACCCAGGGCTACCGGCGTACCGCGCTCCATCCGCTCGGCTCGCTGGACGACCACGCCTACGTGCTGTCGGACTGCGGTGCCAGCTCGCTGATCGTGGACCCCAACCCGGCGTTCGTGGAGCGCGCACTGGGCCTGCTGGAAAAGGTCGACTCGCTCAAACAGATCCTGACGATCGGCCCGGTTCCCGAGGCGCTGGCCGGGGTGGCCGTGGACCTGTCGGCCGAGGCGGCCAAGTACCAGCCCAAGCCGCTGGTGGTCGCCGAGCTGCCGCCCGACCACATTGGCGGCATGGCCTACACCGGCGGCACCACCGGCAAGCCCAAGGGCGTGCTGGGCACCACCGGAAACATCGCCACCATGACCCAGATCCAGCTCTCCGAATGGGAGTGGCCGGAGAACCCGCGGTTCTTGATGTGCACGCCGCTGTCGCACGCCGGGGCGGCGTTCTTCACGCCGACCGTGGTCAAGGGCGGCGAGATGGTGGTGCTGAGCAAGTTCGACCCGGCCGAGGTGCTCAAAACCATTGAAGAACAAAAGATTACGGCCACCATGCTGGTGCCCTCGATGCTCTACGCACTGATGGACCACCCGGATTCGCAGACCCGGGACCTGTCCTCGCTGGAAACCGTCTACTACGGCGCCTCGGCGATGAACCCGGTGAGGCTGGCCGAGGCGATCCGGCGGTTCGGCCCGATATTCGCGCAGTACTACGGCCAGTCCGAGGCGCCGATGGTGATCACCTATCTGGCCAAGTCCGAGCACGACGAGAAGCGGCTGACGTCGTGCGGACGCCCGACGCTGTTCGCCCGGGTTGCGCTGTTGGGCGAGGACGGCAAGCCGGTGCCGCAGGGCGAGCCGGGCGAGATCTGCGTCAGCGGACCGCTGCTGGCGGGTGGCTACTGGCATTTACCCGAAGAGACGGCGAAGACTTTTAAAGACGGCTGGCTGCACACCGGCGACATGGCCCGCGAGGACGAGGACGGCTTCTACTTCATCGTCGACAGGGTCAAGGACATGATCGTCACCGGCGGTTTCAACGTCTTCCCACGCGAGGTCGAGGACGTGATCGCCGAGCATCCGTCCATCGCGCAGGTGTGTGTGGTCGGGGCGCCGGATGACAAGTGGGGCGAGGCCGTCACCGCGGTGGTGGTGCTGCGCGCCGATGCACCGACCCACGAGGCCGCGATCGAGGCGATGACGGCCGAGATCCAGGCCGCGGTCAAGGAGCGCAAGGGCTCGGTGCAGTCGCCCAAGCGGATCGAAATCGTCGACGCGCTGCCGTTGACCGGGCTGGGCAAGCCGGACAAGAAGGCCGTGCGCGCGCGGTTCTGGGAAGGCGCCGCCCGCTCGGTGGGCTAAGTCGGCCGGCTCGAGCGCCCGGCCGGCCGGGCGTTCGTGTCCCAGCGCCCGGCTGGCCGGGCGCTGGCGGTCGACAGAGCGGGCCTACGTGGCGATGCCGGCGACCAGCAGGTCGAGCATGCGGCCGGTCTGCTCCGGTGAGCCGGTGGCCAGAAAGATTCCGATGAGGCTGGACACCACGTCATCGGCCCGGACGTCGGCGCGCAGGCTGCCGTCGTCGGCTCCGGCCCGCAACAACCTCTCGACGGCACCGACGACGCTGTCGTAGGTCTGGCTGCGCTGCACGACACCGGAGTCGAACATCGCGTGCAGCGACTCCGCCATGCCACGCTTGGCGGCCACGAAGCCGGCGTAGCGGTCCATCCAGCGCCGCAGCGCGGTCTTGGGCGGATGCCTGTCCAGCAGCTGCTCGGCCGCCGCGGCCACCTCGGCGAGCTCGGCGCGGAAAATCGCCTCGACGAGCGCCTCCCGGCTGGGGAAATGCCGGTACAGCGTGCCGATTCCGACGCCGGCGGCGCGCGCGATCGACTCCAGCGATACCGCGCGCCCATCGGCGGTGGCAAACGCCGCGGTCGCCACCTCGAGGAGCTTTTCGCGATTTCGGCGCGCGTCGGACCGGGTACTGCCAGCCAAGCGGAGGCTCCTCCGTTTCTGCTACTCTCGATCAAGCGGAGGGGCCTCCGCATTCTCCAGTGTCTCACGGGATAAGGAGCACCATGACGGACAAACCACAGCCCGGCGGCTTGGGCAGTATCGGCGCGGCGGCGGTCGCCCGCGTCGGGTACGGCGCCATGCAGCTGTTCGAGACCTCGCCCGACGACGCCGCGGCGGTGCTGCGTCGCGCCGTCGAACTGGGCGTCAACCACATCGACACCGCGTCGTTCTACGGCCCCGGCGAGGTGAATCGCCGCATCCGCGCGGCGCTGGCCCCCTACCCCGAAGACCTCGTCATTGTCAGCAAGGTCGGGGCGAGGTGGACCGGCGACGACCCGACGCCGCTAGCCGCCGCCCAGCAGCCCGCTGAACTTCGCGCGGCCGTCGAAGACGATCTGAGTCAGCTGGGCCTGGACTGCATTCCGGTGGTCAATTTGCGGCGGATGGACCTTGGCCCGGGCGTGGCCGCCGAGGGCGACCAAATCGTCGACCTCGACGACCAGCTGGCTGAGATGATCAAGCTGCGCGACGAAGGCAAGATCGGGGCAATCGGCGTCAGCAGTGTGCCGCTCGACGTGCTGCGCCGGGCCTTGCCGGCGAACATCGTCTGCGTGCAGAACGCCTACAGCCTGCTCGACCGCTCGCAGGAGGAGATGATCGACGCCTGCACGGCCGAGGGCATCGCCTGGGTGCCGTACATCCCCCTCGGGTCGTCATTTCCGGGCTATCCCAAGGTCGCCGACAACCCCGTCGTGATCGACATCGCCGGCGAAATCGGCGCGACACCATCCCAGGTCGGCTTGGCGTGGTTGCTGGCGCACGCGCCGACCACGCTGCTGATTCCGGGGACGCGCTCGATCGACCATCTCGAGGAGAACATCGGCGCGGCTGACGTCGCGCTGAGCGGCGAGGCGATCGCTGCGCTGGACGCCATCACCACCCCGGGGACGGACCCGTGGGCGCACGGTGTCGAACCCTTCTTGGAGGCGACGCAGAGCTGACTACTGTGGTCGCATGGGCAATCCGATCAAGCCGCCGTGGTGGCTGAAGCCGGCCAACAAACTCTTCATCCAGATGTCGCGGCTGGGAATGAGTTTCGGCGGCGAAAGTCCCGTCGTGCTGACGGTGCCGGGACGCAAATCGGGACGTGAGCGCTCGACGCCGGTGACGCCGATGACCGTCGACGCCAAACAGTACGTCGTCGCCGGATTCCCCGGCGCCGACTGGGTGGCCAACGTGCGGGCCGCCGGACAGGCGACCGTGGCCCGCGGCCGCCGCACCGAGCGGGTGCGGATGGTGGAGTTATCCGCGGCCGACGGCCGGCCGATTCTGCGGCTGTTCCCCCAAGAGGTGCCCACGGGTGTGGGATTCATGAAGCGGTCCGGACTCGTCACCGAGGGCAGTCCCGACGAGTTCGAGCGTCTGGCGGGCCGCTGCGCGGTGTTCCGCCTGGACCCCGCATAGGAGTTGAATGGCCTTGATTGACAACCCATTTGATGCGCAGGCCTGGCGGCCGGTCGACGGCTTCGGCGATCTGACCGACATCACCTACCACCGCCACGTCGACGACGCGACGGTCCGTGTGGCATTCAACCGCCCCGAGGTGCGCAACGCGTTTCGGCCGCACACCGTCGACGAGCTGTACCGGGTGCTCGACCACGCCCGGATGTCCCCCGACGTCGGCGTCGTCCTGCTGACCGGCAACGGCCCGTCCCCGAAGGACGGCGGCTGGGCGTTTTGCTCCGGCGGCGATCAGCGCATCCGCGGGCGCTCCGGCTACCAATACGCCTCCGGCGAGACCGCCGACACCGTCGACGCCGCCCGCGCCGGCCGGCTGCACATCCTCGAGGTGCAGCGCCTGATCCGCTTCATGCCGAAGGTGGTCATCTGTCTGGTCAACGGCTGGGCCGCCGGCGGCGGGCACAGCCTGCACGTGGTCTGCGACCTGACGCTGGCCAGCCGCGAGCACGCCCGCTTCAAGCAGACCGACGCCGACGTCGGCAGCTTCGACGGCGGCTACGGCAGCGCGTATCTGGCCCGTCAGGTCGGCCAGAAGTTCGCCCGGGAGATCTTCTTCCTGGGCCGCCCCTACACCGCCGAGCAGATGCACCACATGGGCGCGGTCAACGACGTCGTCGACCATATCGACCTGGAACGCACCGGCATCCAGTGGGCGGCCGAGATCAACGCCAAATCCCCACAGGCGCAACGGATGCTCAAGTTCGCGTTCAACCTGCTCGACGACGGCCTGGTGGGCCAGCAGCTGTTCGCCGGCGAGGCCACCCGCCTCGCTTACATGACCGACGAGGCGGTCGAGGGCCGCGACGCGTTCCTGGAGAAGCGCGAGCCGGATTGGAGCCCGTTCCCGCGCTATTTCTAGGGTCCGCTCACAGCACCAGAATCAGCGACCACCAGGCCCATGTCGTCAGCATCGACACCGGAACTCCGATCCCGATCAGCAGGGCGATCAGTTCCGGCTCCAGGTCGTACTCCATCGCGATGATGCTCGCACCGAGCATCGGCGGCATCGCCATTTCCAGCATCGCCACCTTGGCGACGGGATCGCTGGCCTGGTCGAGCGCAAGGTACAGGAGCGCGAGAGCCAGGGGCGCTAGGAACAGCCGATAGCCCAGACCCACGCACAACGGCAAGATGCGGCCGGCCACCCGGTCCAGCCGCAGGGCATAGCCCACGGCCGCCATCGCCAGCGGCGTCAACGTCTGCGCCAGCACATCGATGATCTCCGTCAGCCACATCGGACGGTCCAGATGATTGGTGGCGAACGCGATGAGAATCGCCAGGAAAGGCGGGAAGGTCGCGATCCGCTTGGCAACCTTGCGCCAGCTGAATTCGCTCGAACTCGCCACCGAGGCGATCGCGATGCCCACGGTGGAGACCGCGAGATACGAACCGCACAGATCCATCACGATGCCCAGGGCCAAATACTTTTCGCCGGCGTAGGCGATGATCAGCGGCAGTCCCAGAAACGCCGTGTTACACCAGCCGCTGGCAAGCAGCAACGCGCCGGTGCGTTGCCGCGACCAGCGCAGCGCACGACAGATGGGAACGATCACGGCGATGGCGAAGACCACGTCGAGCCACGGCGTCGCCACGGCAAGCCACCAGTCCGGGCGGATCGTCAGGTTGTGCACGCTGTGAAAGGCCGCCGCCGGAAGAGCCACGTTGATCACCCAGCCGCCCAGCACCTGTGTCGCGTTGTCGGGTAACCGTCCCGACAGTCGCAACGCCACACCGATGACCAGGCAGGCTAAGACCAACGCGATTTGCTGCATGAAACCCGCTTTCTCGACGGCCCGAGCCGCAGGGCGAACAAGACGTTTCCGACGCATTGAAGCAACCCGCCGCACCCTTGCGTGACCCAGCCGCCGAATAGACTCCGGGCCTGTGAGCAAGAGTCCGATTCGCCGGTTCGCCGACCAGATTGTGCTGGCCAGCATGCGGCCGCCCATGTCTCCGCAACTGCTGGTCAACCGGCCCGCGATCAAGCCGATCGACCTGGACGGCAAGCGAATCCTGCTGACCGGGGCGTCGTCGGGCATCGGCGAAGCCGGCGCCGAGCGGCTGGCCGAGCAGGGCGCCACCGTGGTGGTCGTCGCCCGCCGGCGCGACCTGCTCGACGCGCTCGCCGACCGCATCACCGCCGCGGGCGGCACGGCGCTGTCGATCCCCTGCGACGTCTCGGACATGGATGCCGTGGATGCATTGGTCGCCGACGTCGACGAGCGTCTCGGCGGGATCGACATCCTGATCAACAACGCCGGCCGGTCCATCCGCCGGCCGCTGGCCGAGTCGCTGGAGCGCTGGCACGACGTCGAGCGGACCATGGTGCTCAACTACTACGCGCCGCTGCGGCTGATCCGCGGCTTCGCGCCGGGCATGCTGGAGCGCGGCGACGGCCACATCATCAACGTCTCGACCTGGGGAGTGCTGTCCGAGGCGTCGCCGTTGTTCGCCCCCTACAACGCATCCAAGGCGGCACTGTCCGCGGTGAGCCGCGTCGCCGAAACCGAGTGGGGCCGACGGGGTGTGCACTCGACGACGCTGTACTACCCATTGGTGGCCACGCCGATGATCGAGCCGACGAAGGCCTACGACGGATTGCCCGCGCTGACGTCAGAAGAAGCCGCCGAGTGGATGGTCACCGCAGCCCGCACCCGGCCGGTGCGGATCGCCCCGCGAATGGCGATCGCGGCCCGGGCACTCGACACCATCGGGCCCCGCTGGGTGAACACCCTGATGCAGCGCCAGAACCTACAGCCCAATCGCGAGAACGGGAGCTGACCGCCTTCGGAGTGTTAGCGTTGCCCTCTCAGGACTATGTCGGATCTCTGGACCACCATTGCTGCCGAGCGCGGTGCGCTCGCGATGGATCTCGCCGACCTCACGCCGACGCAATGGGATCAGCCGTCACTTTGCCCGGGCTGGACAGTGCGCGATGTGGTCGCTCACCTGTCGGCGACGGCCTCGCTGAATCCGGCCTCGTTCTTTGCCGCAATGGCGAAGGCCCGGTTCAACTTCGACAGGTTCGCCAACGACCAGATCGTCAAGCACCTCGGGCGTGACGCGGCAGCCACGCTGGGCGAATTCCGCGGCGTGCAGGACTCCACCTCCGCGCCGCCGGGCCCCAAAATCTCCTGGCTCGGTGAGGTGGTGATCCACGGCGCCGACATCCGCCGACCGCTGGGCATCCCGCACAGCTACGACTTGGACACCGTTCGCCGGGTGATCGACTTCTACCGGGGCTCCAACATGCTCATCGGCGCCAAGAAGCGCATCGGGGGGCTGAGCTTGTCTGCCACGGACTGCGACTGGCAGCACGGACGGGGCGACACCGTCGAGGGCCCGCTGCTGTCGTTGCTGCTTGCCATGACCGGACGGGCCAGCGCGTGCGCCGAGCTCACCGGGCCGGGCGTGGCCTTGTTGCAACGCCGATGCGCGTCGGCGACGTGATAGACACGAGCTTATGGAGATCCTGTTCAGCCGAATGCTGCTTCGGCCGGCTGACTATCAGCGGTCGTTGACGTTCTACCGCGACGAAATCGGCCTGGCCATCTACCGCGACTATGGTGCTGGCACAGTGTTTTTCGCGGGCCAATCTTTGCTGGAGCTAACCGGCTGGAGCGACGGCGAGCGCGCCCAAGGACCCTTCCCCGGCGCGTTGTGGCTGCAGGTCCGCGACATCGAGACAACCCAGGCCGAACTGGTAAGCCGCGGGGTGCCGATTGCCCGCGAGGCGCGCCGCGAGCCGTGGGGTCTCAAAGAGATGCACGTGACCGATCCGGATGGCATTACGCTCATCTTCGTCGAGGTTCCGGGCGACCACCCGTTACGCCGCGACACCCGAGGTGAACAGCAGGGAACGGCTGGTTAACTGACAGGTAACATCTGGCGACGACTGATGATATACCTGCGATTCACCTAGTTGAGCATTCGACAATTTAATTCCCCAACCATCAGAATCAGGCGCTGTGGACATACAACTGTTCCTCCTAATCATTGTCGTAGTCACGGCATTGGCATTCGATTTCACCAACGGCTTCCATGACACCGCGAACGCCATGGCGACCTCGATCGCCAGTGGTGCCCTGAAGCCCAAAACAGCAGTCGCGCTCTCCGCGGTGCTCAATCTGGTGGGCGCGTTCCTGTCGACCACCGTTGCGGCCACCATCGCCAAGGGCCTCATCGATTCCAGCATCGTGTCACTGGAACTGGTGTTCGCCGGCTTGGTCGGCGGCGTCGTCTGGAACCTACTGACTTGGCTGCTCGGTATCCCCTCGAGCTCGTCGCACGCGCTGATCGGCGGCATCATCGGTGCCACGATCGCGGCCGTCGGCGCGCACGGGGTGATCTGGTCGGGCGTGATGTCCAAGGCGATCATCCCGGCCGTCATCTCGGTGTTCGTGGCCCTGTTGGTCGGCGCCTGCGCGACCTGGGCGGTCTTCCGGATCACCCGGGGCCTGCACAAGGAGCGCACCGAAGCCGGGTTCCGGCGCGGCCAGATCGGCTCGGCGTCGCTGGTCTCGCTGGCGCACGGCACCAACGACGCCCAGAAGACGATGGGCATCATCTTCCTGGCGCTGATGTCCTACGGCTCGGTCAGCAAGAGCGCCGCGGTCCCGCCGATGTGGGTCATCGTTTGCTGCGCCATAGCGATGGCCACGGGTACCTACCTGGGCGGTTGGCGGATCATCCGCACGCTGGGCAAGGGCCTCGTGGAAATCACGTCGCCGCAGGGCATGGCTGCCGAATCATCCTCTGCCGCAGTGATTCTGCTGTCCGCACACTTCGGCTACGCGCTGTCGACCACGCAGGTCTGCACCGGCTCGGTGATGGGCAGCGGGCTGGGCAAGCCCGGCGGTGAGGTCCGCTGGGGCGTCGCCGGACGGATGGCCGTTGCTTGGGTGGTGACGCTTCCGCTGGCCGGCCTGGTCGGTGCGGTCACCTACTGGATCGTCCACTACATCGGCGGATACCCCGGCGCCGTCGTCGGCTTCGGGCTCCTGGTCGCGGTCTCGGCCGCCATCTACATCCGGTCTCGCAAGAACAAGGTCGACCAACACAACGTCAACGACGAATGGAAGGGCGACCTGACCGCCGGCCTCGATGAGAAAAGCCCGACCGGTGGGGCCAAGGTGGGCGCCGCTGCCGGTTCCGACGACGTGAGTGTGGGGTAGCGTCCGATGAGTCAACTGAGCGAGTGGTTCAACTACGAGGCAACGCTGAAGATCCTGCTCTTCAGCATGCTGGCCGGCGCTTTCCTACCCGGGCTGTTCGCGGTGGGGATCCGGCTGCAAGCGCTCGGCTCCGGCGATGTCGGCGCCGACGGCAGCACGTCCCAGCCGAACCCGCTGCTATCCGTCCTGGCCTGGCTGATCTACGCACTGGTGGTGACGGTGATCGTTGTTGGCGTGTTATTCATCGCGCGCGATTTCATTGCGCATCACACCGGGTATCCCTTCTTAGGGGCCAAGCTTAAGTAACATCGAATCGTCGTCCACCGAACTACCGAGCCCCCGGGCGGAGTTGATCGAATGAACCGATTCCTCACCTCGGTTGTCTCGTGGTTGCGCGCGGGTTATCCGGAGGGCATTCCCCCGACGGATACCTTCGCCCTGCTGGCGCTGTTGGCTAACCGGCTGTCCAACGACGAGGTCCGGCTGGTGGCCAACGCGCTGATGGAACGCGGCGATTTCGACAACATCGATATCGGCGTGATGATCAGCAAGTTGACCGACGAGCTGCCGTCGCCCGAGGACATCGAGCGGGTGCGTGCGCGGCTGGCCGCCCAGGGCTGGCCCCTGGACGACCCGTACGACGACGATGACGAGCTCGATGGCCTCGATGGCGGAGCGCACGCATAGCCGTTCTGCGTGCGCTGTATGTCTCGCCCGGCTCCGCTGCCGCAGTAATGCTGCCCGCTTTGGAGCGGGTGCTGGCCGGCCGTGACTCGGCCTTTGTTGCGGCACAACCGAATTGCGAGTTGGACGCCTTGCGGGTGGGCGAAGCCGTCGACGACGACGTGGCGTTGGTCGTGACCACGTCGGGCACCACCGGAAAACCCAAGGGCGCCTTGCTGACTGCCGCGGCCCTGACCGCGAGCGCAGCCGCCACCCATGACCGTCTCGGCGGGCCGGGCAGCTGGCTGCTGGCGCTGCCGCCGTATCACATCGCCGGTATCCAGGTGCTGGTGCGCAGCGTGCTGGCCGGGTCGGCGCCCGTCGAGCTGGACGTCTCCTCCGGGTTCGATACCGCCGAATTGCCGCGTGCCGTAAGCACATTGAGCGCCGGCCGGCGCTACACGTCGCTGGTGGCCGCGCAACTGGCCAAGGCTTTGGCCGATCCGCCGGCAGCGGCCGCGCTCGCCGAACTCGACGCCGTACTGCTGGGCGGAGGCCCCGCTCCCCGACCGGTGCTCGAAGCCGCCGCGGCCTCGGGGATCACGGTGGTCCGCACCTACGGGATGAGCGAGACCGCGGGAGGCTGCGTCTACGACGGCGTCGCGCTTGAGGGCGTGCGACTGCGGGTGGACGACGGGCACATCGTAATCGGCGGCGCCACCGTGGCTAAGGGCTATCGCAACCCGGTCGATCCCGACCCGTTCGCCGAGCCGGGCTGGTTCCGCACCGACGACCTCGGCTCGATCGCCTCCGGTGTGCTGACCGTGCTGGGCCGCGCCGACGACGCGATCAGTACGGGCGGGCTGACGGTGCTGCCGCAACCGGTCGAAGCGGTGCTGTGCACCCACCCGGCGGTCGGCGACTGCGCGGTGTTCGGACTCGCCGACGACCGGTTAGGGCAGCGGGTGGTGGCGGCGATCGTGCTGCGGGACGGCTTCGGACCGCCGACGCTGGACGCGCTGCGCGCACATGTGTCCGACAGCCTGGACGGCACCGCCGCGCCGCGCGAGTTGCACATCGTCGACGCGCTGCCGCGCCGCGGCATCGGCAAGGTAGACCGGGCGGCGCTGGTGCGCCGGTTCGGCGCCGATCAATAGGCTGGACGATCGTGAGGATTGCCCGCCGGGAAATGCTGGCCGCAGCGGCCGGTGCCGCCCTGGTCGCCGCCGCGGTGGTGCTGCCGTCGCTGAATTGGGGCGTCAGGCCGCGGCTGGACCTCGGCGTCGAGCGCTTCGCCACCCACGCGCAAGCGGCACCGCTGTTCGGCGCCTGGGAGGTGCACGCCAGCTGGGGAACGGGTCCCGCGGTTCTGCTTGCAATCGCCGCCGTCGCGTGGGGACCGGCTGTCGCTCAACGCCTTTCGTGGCGGACGCTGACGCTGAGCACCTGGGCGGTGGCCTGCGGGTGGGCATTCGCACTGGCGATGATCGACGGCTGGCAGCGCGGCTTCGCGGGCCGGTTGACCACCAGGGACGAATATGTGACCCAGGTGCGCACCGTCGCCGATATTCCGGCGACGGTGCGCACGTTTACCACCCGGATCCTCGACTACCAGCCCAACTCCTGGATCACCCATGTGTCCGGGCACCCGCCGGGCGCGCTGTTGACCTTCGTCTGGCTGGACCGGCTCGGCCTGCACGGCGGCGCGTGGGCGGGCCTACTGTGCCTACTGGTCGGCTCCAGCGCGGCAGCGGCCGTGGTCATCGCCATCCGCGCGTTGGCCGACGAGCAGACCGCGCGGCTGGCGGCCCCGTTCGTCGCGATAGCGCCGACGGCGATCTGGGTGGCGGTCTCGGCCGACGGCTACTTCGCCGGCGTCGCGGCGTGGGGCATCGCACTGCTGGCGGTGGCCGTGCACCGGCCGGTCCGCTTTCCCGCGCTGATCGCGGCCGCCGCCGGGCTGCTGCTCGGCTGGTGCGTCTTCCTCAGTTACGGCTTGGCGCTGCTGGGCCTTCCCGCCGCGGCCGTGCTGGTTTCCGCCAAGGATTTTCGCCCGGCGCTGCGGGCACTCGGCCCGGCCACCTTGACCGCGTTGGTGGTCGCGGTGACCTTCGCCGTCGCCGGGTTCTACTGGTTCGACGGCTATACCCTTGTGCAGCAACGCTATTGGCAGGGGATCGCCCACGACCGGCCGTTCCAGTATTGGTGGTGGGCTAATCTGGCCTGCGTGGTGTGCGCGATCGGCCTCGGCGGTGTCGCGGGCATCACCCGGGTGTTCGACGGTGCCGCCGTCCGTCGCCGCTCCGGGTTTCACCTGGTGTTGCTGGCCATGCTGGCCGCGATCGTCTGCGCCGACCTGAGCATGCTGAGTAAGGCCGAGGTGGAACGGATCTGGCTGCCGTTCACGATCTGGCTGACCGCCGCGCCCGCGCTGCTGGCGGTGCGGTCGCACCGCACGTGGCTGGCGATCAACGCGGCCGGTGCGCTCCTGGTCAATACCGTCATGGTCACCCTCTGGTAGGCGGACATGGAAGATCAACCCGTACTGGCGCGCCGACTCAATACGACCGATGCGGTCGTTATCGGGCTGGGCTCGATGATCGGGGCCGGGGTGTTCGCCGCGTTCGGCCCGGCCGCGCGGGCCGCGGGCACGGGTTTGCTGATCGGGCTGGCGCTGGCCGCGGTGATCGCCTACTGCAACGCCACCTCGTCTGCGCAACTGGCCGCGCAATATCCGACGTCGGGGGGAACGTACATCTACGGCCGGGAACGCCTCGGCCCGTGGTGGGGCTTCATCGCGGGGTGGGGATTCGTGATCGGCAAGACGGCGTCGTGCGCGGCGATGGCGCTCACCGTCGCCGCCTACGCGGTTCCCGGGGCGGATGTCTGGGTGCAGCGCATCGTCGGGATCGCCTCCGTGGTCCTGCTGACCACCCTGAACTACCGCGGCGTCACCAAGACCGCGATGCTGGCCCGAATTCTGTTGGCGTGCACACTGATTGCACTGGCCGCCGTGGTCATCGGCATCGCGATGAGCAAGCCGGACCTTGCACAGCTGAGCGGCTCGTGGTTCACCGGCTCGATTTACGGGGTGCTGCAGTCGGCGGGGCTGCTGTTCTTCGCGTTCGCCGGATATGCCCGCATCGCGACGATGGGCGAGGAGGTCCGCGACCCCGCCCGCACCATCCCCCGCGCGATTTCGGTTGCCCTGGCGATCGCAGTGGTGATCTATCTGGTTGTCGGGGTGGCCGCACTGCTGGCCGCGGGACCCGACCGGCTCGCGAATGCCGTTGCGCCACTGGCCGAGGCGGTGCGGGCGGCCGGCGCCCCGGAGTTGGTTCCGGTGATCTCGGTCGGGGCCGCGCTGGCCAGCCTGGGCGCGCTGCTGGCGCTGATCGCCGGGCTCGGGCGCACCACGCTGGCGATGGCCCGGCACCGGGATCTGCCGGGCTGGCTGGCGGCGGTGCACCCGGCGCACCGAGTGCCGCACCACGCCGAGATCGCGATAGGCGTAGTGGTCTGCATTCTGGTGAGTGCGGTGGATCTGCGTGGAGTGATCGGCTTTTCGTCGTTCGGGGTGCTGATCTACTACGCGATCGCCAACGCCGCCGCGTATACATTGCACCGGCGCCGGGTGGTGAATGCCGGCGGACTGGCCGGGTGCCTGCTGCTGGTCGCTACCCTGCCGTGGGAATCGGCGGCCGCGGGGCTGGCGGTATTCGCCGTCGGGATCGGGGGGCGCGCGGCCGTGTTGCGCCGACGCGACTGAGCTTCCCGGCAGTTAACCAAAGAGAAGCCGGCCGGCCGGCTCTACCGGCCGGTGTGGAGCCAACATGTTGCCAGTGATCGATCGCATATCGAGCCGTTCAACTGGCCTTACCGGTGCCGAAGGCCCCAGGCCGGGCGTCAGATCCGCTGCCGAGGTGGCGAGGCCATCGGGTGCGCATCAACGTCCGATGCCTTTGCTGGCGAGGATCCGAATTAGTGGTAGGGAGATTTAAATTTACGGCATCGTCGGCCGGTAGAAGGCGCCTGTGTGTTTTATATGTGTTCACCCTGCCGAGCTTCGACGTTAACACGAGGTAGATGGGGTCATCGGCGCCTTGCATGGCCCGCCACCGAATCTCGACCCACGTTCGGCCGCCGTCGCGGCGGCCGAAGTCGACGGCCAGGTTGTCCGGCCGGGGCTGGCTAGCGTACTGGCCACGAGAGCAGCTCAATGACCGGCAACCCATCGCGGTCATCGACTAGCGATGGTGGCAGCCGCTCAATGTTGTTGACGTTCAACGATGTCGGCGAAGTCATGCGCGGAACGTGGTGGTCAGGCGCCGGCGGAGGGAAGGCAATGGATTTCGGAGCGCTACCTCCGGAGATCAACTCCGGCAAGATCTACTCTGGGCCGGGGTCGGCGCCGCTGCTGGCCGCTGGAACTGCCTGGGATGGGCTGGCCAGCGAATTGCGTTCAACGGCAGCGTCTTACGGGTTCGTAATCGCTGAGCTACTCAGCGGTTGGCTTGGGCCCTCGTCGACGTCGATGTTGGCCGCGGCAGCGCCGTACCTCGCGTGGCTGGAAAGCACTGCCGCGCAAGCCGAGCAGACGGCATTGCAAGCCAAGGCCGCGGCCGGCGCGTTCGAGGCCGTCTTCGCGGCTACCGTTGCGCCCCAGGTGGTCGCGGCCAATCGGGCGTTGTTGGTGTCGTTGATCGCGACGAACGTCTTGGGTCAGAACACGCCGGCGATCGCGACCACCGAGGCTCAGTACGCCGAGATGTGGGCCCAGGACGCCGGCGCGATGTACGGCTACGCCGCGGCCGCCGAAGTTGCGACGCGGCTGACTCCGTTCACCGCACCCCCCACGACGACAAACGACAGCGCCGCGGCCGGCCAGTCGGCCGCCGTCGTCGCCACGGCCGGCCAGGCGGCCGCGGTGCAAGGCCTCGCCGCGAACGCCACCGCAAACGCCGCAGCGGTCGAGGTTCCGTTGGGCATCAAGGACATCACGGGGATTCTGAAGACGTTCAACGGCTTCATGACCAACTTCGTGGCCGGGCCATACAACCCGCTCGGGATCGCGGGCCTGTTCAGGAACTGGTACCAGGTCGCGATCAGCATCCCGTCCGTGGGCACGGGTATCCAAGGCATTGGACCGCTCCTGCACCCCAAGCCGCTGCTTGGGGTTTTGGCGCCGTTGCTGCACAGCGACCTGCTGACCGGGTCCGGCGCATCGCACCCGGCCGGGGCGGTGGCGGCCGCGGCGGGTCGCGCCGGCACGGTCGGCGCGTTGTCGGTGCCGGCGAATTGGGCGTCGGCCGTTCCGGCGATCAGGACGGTTGCCTTGGAGCTGCCGGCGGCCACGCTCGAGGCCGCGCCCGCGGTGGCCGCCAGCGAGGGCATGTTCGCCCCGACGGCCCTGTCGAGTCTGGCCGGCCGCGCTGTCGGCGGGACTGCCACTCGCGCCGTGGCCCCCGCCGTGCGCGTTCCCGGTGCGGTGGCACTGGACGACATCGCGACGACCTCCACGGTCATCGTGATACCGCCCAACGCGAGATAAGGATAGGCACGGCAATGGTTTTCGCGGATTTCGCGGTGCAGCCACCGGAGCTGATCTCCGGTCTGCTCTACTCGGGCCCGGGTTCGGGTTCATTTTTGGCCGCTGCCGCGGCTTGGGAGGCGCTGGCCGCGGAGTTGCATTCCACCGCGGCCTCGTACCGATCGGTGATTTCGGAACTGGTCGGCGAATCGTGGGCGGGTCCGTCGTCCGAGGCCATGGCGGCAGCATTGGCACCGTATGTGACGTGGATGTCGACCACGGCGGCTCAGGCCGAGCAGGCCGCGTCCCAGGCGCTGGCCGCGGCCCGCGCGTACGAGGCCGCGTTGGCGGCGGCCGTGCCGCCGGCGCTGATCATCGAGAATCGTCTCGAGCTGGAAGAGCTGTCGGCGACCAATATCCTCGGCCAAAACAACGGGGAGATCGCGGCCAACCAAGCCGAATACGCCCAGATGTGGTCTCGGGACGTCGAGGTGATGTTCAGCTACGCCAGCGCCTCGGAATCCGCGGGCGAGCTGACGGCGTTCGGCGAGGCGCCGCAAACCACCACCGCGACCGCGCAGGCGACGCAAGCAGCCGCGGCGGCAGCGGCCCCACCTCAATCTCTGTCGTCATGGCTGACGGAGCTGGAGAACTACATCAATTCGCTCACCGGCCAGTACGCGACGTTTTGGCAGCAACTGATCGCGGGCGTGACGGGGAGCTCGGACGTCGCACCGATGTGGGAGGCGCTGTACTCCGCCATTTCGTCGATCGGCAGTCAGGGCACCTGGACCAACGTCGTCAATGCCAGTATCGGCCTTGGTGTTTCGCAGTGGAAGAACTTCTTCATCTACGCGCCGTGGAGTGCCGCGATGGCCAAGTCGTCGCTGGGCGCCGGTCTGGCTTCACCAGGGCATCTTGCTGCGGTCGGCGCGGTGCGGCCGGTGTCGGCGGTTCTGGGCGGCGCGCCGACGGTGGGATCGATGTCGGTGCCGCCAAGCTGGGCGACCGCCACCCCGGCGATCAGGTTGACCTCCAGCGCGCTGCCGGCCGGCGTCGCAGCGGCGCCCGCGGCCGAGTTCCCGGCCGCAATGATCAACGAGGCGACCCTGGGCAGTTTGGCGGGCGGTGCGCTGGGCAGCCCGGTCTCGCGCGTCGTCGGCGCAACCGGCATCCAGGCCCGCGCGATCACCGGCGAGCGCCGCGTGGGTCCGGTCAAACTCGACCGCGTCATCGCGCAACTGCAAGAACAGCCCGACCAGGTGCAGCACTGGAGCGTCGACGAAGCCGGGCTCGACGACTTGGTTGCCAGGCTGACGACCACGCCCGGCGTCCACGCGGTGCACGTCACCGACGACGTCCAGACCCCGCTCGTTCCGACCGAATCCAACCTCGGGTAGCGGACGAAATCCCTTGCAGCGGAAGACTATCAGCACACCGACGGAGGAATTATGAAACTGCTGCTAGCCGTTCTCGGCATCGCGATGGGATTCGTCATCGCGGTGCCCGGGCATGCCGAAACCGGTGTCGATGAAGCTGCCGTCGATGACAACAACGAAATCTTCCTGGCGGACCTGCATGCGGTGGGGATCAGCTTTGCGGACCCCGGCCAAGCGATAGCCGCGGGAAAATCGGTGTGCGGATTGATCTCTCGCGGCGTGTCCGGTCTGCAGCTTCTCAATGATCTCAAGGAAAACAACCCCGCGCTGACCACCAGTGGTGCGGCCCAGTTCGCGACGATTTCCGCGAAGTCGTACTGCCCGAAACAACTCGAGGAAACTGGCAGGGGCGGACGCGGTTAGCTTTGCGGATCAATGCCTTTCGCGTCGACCGCAACCCGTCGGGCAGGTAGGGGCCGGAGTTCACACTAGGACTTCGGCCAACCCGCCAAGGCCAGATTGGCGATCGCGTGCAGTTCCGCACGATCGGCACCGCTACGGGCCTGGATTGCAATGCCTTGGCAGACCGCGCTAATCCAGCGAGCCAGCAACATGGTGTCGACGTCGCAGAGTTCGCCCGCGGTCACCGCCTTGTCGAACCGGCGTGCCAGCTCACGCGCGGCCGCATCACGAAACTCGGCCAATCCCACCGCGCTTCCGACCAGCAGGCAGCCATCCGGGTCACCCGATGTCGCGTCGGCCGCTCCATGCACCATGGCTTCGGCGACCTCGCGGGCGGTCGCGCGGGCGAGCGCCGTTGCCATGTAGCCGCCCGGACCATTGATGTAGCGCCGCTTGGCCCGCTCGAAGAGGCCTTCTTTCGAGCCGAACTCGGCGTAGATGCCCCGACGATTCACCCCCGTCGCCTCGGTCAGATCACTGATCGACACGGCGTCGAAGCCACGGTGCCAGAACAGCCGCATCGCGATGCCCTCGACCTGTTCGGGGTCGAACTGCCGGGGTCGCCCTACCGCCACGCTCTGCCTTCCGTGATCCACGTCACAGCCGCATCTTTCGCTCGACAACCGGCTTGAGCAGATCATACTTTGTAACCAATCGGTTCGAAACTACGACGAGAGGCAGCGACATGAGCACAGCACCCCTAGCCGGACGCCGAGCGCTGGTAACCGGCGGCGCGCGCGGAATCGGCGCGGGAATCGTGCGCCGGCTCGCCGCCGACGGTGCCGCGGTGGCGTTCACCTACGCGTCATCGGCCGCCGAGGCGGACAAGCTCGTTGCCGAGGTGACCGCCAACGGGACCAAGGCGGTGGCCATTCGCGCCGACAGCGCCGATCCGGCACAGGTCAGCGCAGCGGTCGAGCAGGCCGTCGCCGACCTCGGCGGATTGGACATCCTCGTCAACAATGCCGGGACCGCGTACATGGCGCCGATCGACGAATACCCGCAGGAGCAGTTCGACCGCGTGGTGGCGATCAACATCGGCGGCGTTTATTCGGCGATCCGCAGCGCGATCGGTCACCTCGGCGAGGGTTCGCGGATCATCAACATCGGCAGCATCAACGCCGACCGTGTCCCGGTCGCGGGGTTGGCCGTGTACGCGATGACCAAGGGCGCGGTCGCATCGCTGACCCTTGGCCTGGCCCGCGAGCTGGGTCCGCGCGGAATCACCGTGAACAACGTGCAGCCCGGTCCGATCGACACCGACATGAACCCCGCCGATGGCGCATTCGCGGACGCCATGCGGCAAGTCATGGCGCTGGACCACTACGGGCACACCGGTGACGTCGCCGCAGTCGTGAGTTTCCTGGCTGGCCCGGAGGCGGGATTCGTGACGGGAGCCAACTGGAACGTCGACGGCGGATATACCGCCTGACGTTCATGGGTGTGCGAGCGCGGCGTTGAGTGTGCCCGGGCGGCGTTGAGTATGCCCGGGCGGCGGGACGGTGCGGCGTGTCGCCGCCCTGGGCGCACCCTCGATCGAGGCGGCGGCCGTGAGCGTCGGCTTACAGTCCCGCCGCGCGGGTGGCGCGTGCGAAACGGCTGGCCGGTGCGCACGCCTCTCGTACCGCGGCGACATCGGCGATGACATCGAAGTCGCTCAGCTGCTGCACCAGTAGAACGTCAATACCGTTGTCGTGCAGAGCTTTTCGCGTGAGCTCCCCGGTGTCGGGTTGAGACATCGGCACGGCGCGCAGGCATTCGGCCATCGCCGGATTCTGCACCCCGAGCACCCACCAACCGCCGTCGTCGGCCGGGCCGAGCACCGCCGGCGCCCGTAACAGCCGGCGCGCGCAGTCGGTCAACAGCTCGGCCGTCACCTGCGGGGTGTCCATGCCGATCTGCAGTACCGGGAAGCCGTCAGCCGCGTCGGCGTGGGCGTTGGCCAGCCGGTCGGCGAAGTCGTCACCGCGCTGCTCGATCACCGTGAACGACGCGAGCCGCTGCCGGATCTGCGCCGCACCGGCGGCCGCATCCAGGTCGCCGGTCAACGCCACCACCCGCGAGCTCACCGCGGCGGCGGCCACCGCGTCGAGCGTGTCCAGCAACGCCGCCGCGGCGATCTCGGCCGCGACCCGATCGCCGACCGAAGCCGCCAGCCGGGTCTTGGCCAGTCCGGGCTCCGGCGCCTTGGCGACCACCAGCAGCGTGGCCGGGAGGTCGGTCATGAAATCACTTTCCAGAAGTCCAGGATCGCGGTGATGCTGCCCCGCAGTGAACCGCTGACCTTCGACTTGCCACCGGTGCGGGGGCCATAGCTGACGTCGAGCTCGACGACACTCCAGCCGGCCGCCGCGGCACGCACCAGCAACTCAAGCGGATACCCGGAGCGTCGATCGACGACCCCGAGACCCAGCAGCGCATCCCGGCGGGCGACCCGCATTGGCGCGATGTCGTGGACCGGCAGCCCGTGACGGGTGCGCAGTCGCCAGCTCATCACCACGGTGCCCACCCGCGCGACCCACGGCCAGTGCAGCCCGGCCACGGGCCGCCGCCGGCCGGTCGCCATGTCCGCACCCTGCTCGAGCGCGGCGACCAGCCGCGGCAAGTCGCCGGCATCCATCGAGCCGTCGGCGTCGATGACCGCCACGATCGGAGTCGTCGCGGCGACCACGCCGGCGTGCACCGCCGAGCCGTATCCGGGCCGCGGTTCGGCGACGACGTCAGCGCCGTGCCGGGTGGCGACGCCCGCGGTGTCATCGGTGCTGTTGTTGTCCACGACCAGTGCTCGATAGCCGGCGGGAATGGCGGCCAGGACCGCCGGCAACGACTCCTCCTCGTTCAGACACGGCAGCACCACCGTGACCAGATCGCCGGGCATGAGCCGCGATCAGAACCCGGAAGACGAGTGACCGCCCCCGCCACTGGATGGGGGCTTGGGGGCCGCGGTCTGCGGCGGCGGCTTGGGCGCCACGGTCTGCTGCTGTACGGGCGGCTTCGGCGCCACCGTCTGCTGGGAGGGCTGTTGCGTCGGCTGGACCGGCTGCTGCGTCTGCGTCGGCTGGATCGGCTGCTGCGTCTGGGTCTGCTGCGTCTGCGTCTGCTGCGTCTCGGTCTGCTGCGTCGTGGGAGCGACCGTGGTGGGAGCCACGGTCGTCGTCGGCGTGATCGGCGTGTACGGCGTCGTCGTCGTCGGCGCGACCGTGGTCGTCGGCGTGATCGGCGTGGTCGTCGGCGTTGTCGGCGTTGTCGGCGGCGTGTACGGGGTCGTCGTGGGCGTCGTCGGCGTCGTCGGGGTGGTCGGCGTGGTCGGCGTCGTCGGGGTGGTCGGCGTGGTCGGTGTCGTCGGCGTCGTCGGCGTCGTGTATGTCGGCGGCGTGTACGGCGGATACCACGGATGTGGCCGCCAGCCCGGGTACGGGATGATGATCGGCACCGGCATCGGAATCGGCCCGTCCGGGTTGGGCACCAGGCCTGGAACAACCGGCGCTTCCGGAGCGGGAGCGACCGGTGCCGGACCCACGGGCGCCTGCGGCACAGCCGGAATGACGCCGCCCTGGTAGCCCGCGTTGGGCGCTTCGGGTGGCGGCGGGGGCACCGGCGCCTGCTGCTGGGTCGGCAACAGCGGCATGAACTTGCCCGGCGCGGCGTTCTGGTGTCCCACCACGGGCTCCTGGGCCGCGGTCGGCCGGACGGCGACCACCACCGCGACGGCCAGCGAGGCCACCCCGATGACCGCGAAGGCGATCACGGCATTGCCGACCAGCAAGGACCGGCGGCTCAGTTTCAGCGGGCCGGTCTCCGCGTCGGGGTCGTCGTCATAGAAGTCGTCGAACTCGTCGACCTCGCCCGCAAACAGGTCGTCGTCATCGTCGGTCATCGAGTAGGCCAGCTGGTCGACCGCGGCGGGATCGGCCAACCCGGCGGACGGGGCCATCGCGGTCGCATCGCCGGTCAGCCCGGCCGCGGGCGCCATCGCGGTCGCATCGCCGGTCAGCCCGACCGCCGGGGCCATCGCGGTGGAGTCTGCGGTCGGCGGTGCGGCGGCGATCGCGGCGCCGCGGGCCAGCGCGAAGGTGGGGTCTTCGGGAATCTGCACCCGCATCGTCGCGTCGCGGAGCTGGTCGGCGACCCCGGGGAGATCGGACGAGGCACCCACCAGAAACACGTCGTTGGTGGCGTCGGGGTGCTCACCTAGCCGCGCCATCATCGTGTCCAGCGTGCCGGTGGCGTCGCCGCCCAGCAGCTCGCTGGCCAACATGGTCGGCGGCGCATCGGGATCCCCGTCGGCCGAGCCCACCACCGACAGCGTCGCCGTGTTGTCGTCCACCACCAGCGCGCCGCCGGACCGGCCCGCCGCGCGCATCAGCGCCGTCACCGCCTGCGACTGCGACAGCACCGCGACGTTGTGCACGCCGGAATCCTCCAGCGCCTGCCGCAGCTGGTCGGCGCTGGGATGGTCGGTCCAGCACAACCGGGTCCCGACCAGGCGGTGGTGCTCGTTCGCCAGCAGCCGATTCGTCCCGACCACGGTTTCGGTGAGTTGTTCGATGGGGTTGTTAGCCAGGTCGACGACGGACTGGTCGATAACGTCACTACCGCCGGCACCCGCTCCGACAAGCGCCAAGCGGGCGACGGGGCCGGTGACAGCGACCCCCAAAACGACGTCCATACCTGCTCTCCTTCGGCTGGCCGACCCCGCAACCAGCTTGTCCCGGCATCATTACACTTCGGTACCGTCGGCAGTAACAATCATTCGGGCGACCCCGTTCGCCTACAGGCGCAGCGTAACGGCGTTCCCAGACCGGGCGGTCACTCCCGCGTCGTCCGAACGGAGATTATGTTTCCAAGTAAGCAACGAAGTCGCCTCGGCAGGGGGTTCCCCGGCCGCCGAAGCGAATGTGCGCCGTCAGTGACCGTCCTCGATACCCGGGGGGAACCGTGAGCCAGAGCAGCGACGAGGCGCCTACCGGCCCCATCAGGGGTGTGCCGGCGGCGGACCCGCAGGTTGCCGGGGCGCCGGCCCCGCGACGCAACGTCGTGGCCGACCTGACCGCCGCCGTGTTGCTCCTCGCTGCGGCGCTGCTGCCGTGGAACCTGTACTTCGGCATCGCGATCGCCGACAGCAACCCGTCCGTGTTCGCGGCCCTGATCGGGGTGACGCTGCTTTCGCTGATCGCCATCGCGTTGCCCGGTTTCGGGCGGACGGTCAGCGGGCTTCGGCTGGCGCTCAACGCTCCCTATTTGGCGCTGGTGCTCGGCTTCGTCGGGTTCGACGCGTTCGAGACCGTCCGCTTCGGCGGATCCGTGACCGTGCCGGGCGGTGTCGGGCCGGGCGCCTGGCTGGGTGTGGCCGGCGCGCTGCTGAGCACGCAATCGGGCGGTCACGCCGCGGCGCCGGACGACGACGCCGCGGACGGGCGGCACCGGTCCGCCCAGATCATCGGCTACGTCTCGATGCTGGCCGCGGCATTGAGCTTCGGCTTCACCCTGTACTGGCGGGTGAAGTACGCGCTGGGCGACTCGGCCGGCGACTTCGGTAAGCAGAACATCGCGGTCATCGTGACGGCGACGGTGTACGGCCTGGTCGCGTTGCTCGCGGTGCTCGTGGCTTCGCGGTGGCTGCTCAGCGGCACCAGGGCGTCCCGGCTGGCGACGATCGCGCTCGGAGCCTCGACGCTGGTCGCCGGGATCATCGTCTGGCTGCTCCCGGTCGGCCGTGACATCGACGCGTTCCACGGCATCGCGCAGAACACGTCGACGGCGGGCGTCGGGTTCGAGGGCTATCTGGCGTGGGCCGCGGCCGCGGCGATCTTCGTGCCGCGCACGCTGTTCGGGCGGGCCCGCACCGTGTCGTCCGAGGAAGGCGCCTGGCGGGCGGCGGCCCGAACCGGCCTGCTGCTCATCGTCATTTGGAGCCTGGGGTCGGTGGCGATGCGGATCACCGACCTGGCCGTCGCAGTGAGCCTGAACTACCCGTACTCGCGCTACGATAGCGTGGTGCTGGCCGCGTTCGACGTGGCCACCGCCGCCCTGGCCATCTGGCTGCGGATCAACCTGGGCAAAGCGTCGGCCTCGGCCCGGCTGATCACGACGCTGTGCGGACTTGTTGCCACACTGAGCATTTCGCGGGTCATCGTAGGCGTCGTGCTGGCGCCGCGGTTCCAGGAAGCGCCCAATGCTGTGCAAAACCCGGTCTACGGAAACGATTTGGCCCAGCAGATCACCAGCACCTTCGACGTCGCGCTGTCCGCGCTGGCGGTGTGCATCCTGGTGGCGGCGATCATCACCGGACACTTCAGCCGGCTGCGGCGGCGTCGCCGGGCCGCCCGCAGGCGTGCCGTCGCGCAGAATGCCGAGGCGCCGACTACCCACATCCCGACCGGCGCTCTCCCCGCCTCGGCCGATGCGACGACCCGGATCCACACCGGCGAATCACCCACCACCGCAATACCGCAACTGGCCGGTGCGCCGCGGATCTTCCGCGGCCCGGAAGACCAAGACTCGGCCACCAGCCAGCTACCGATCTCCAAGCCGCAGATCTACCGGCCGCCGCACGACCCGTCCTAGCGCGAGTCAGCGCAGCGGCGCGAACGCGAACTCGCGCAGGCCTTTACGCGGATCGATCGCCGCTCGGAAGCCCAACACCTCGGCGGCACGGGCGGGGTCTGCGACGATGTGGCGCACGTCGCCGCTGCGGTACTGCCCGGTGATCACCGGGGACACCGCCTCGTCGCGCGCCTCGCAGATCGCCGTGGCCACGTCCAGGATCGAGATCGGCCGTCCCGAGCAGACATTGACCGCGGTGAAACCGTCGCGGTCAGCGGTGGCAGCGAGGTTGGCGGCCGCCACATCGTCGACGTGGACGAAGTCGCGCATCTGGCCGCCGTCTTCGAAAACCCTTGGCGCCTGGCCCTTTTCCAGCGCCGAGCGGAAGATCGCCGCCACTCCGGAGTACGGGGTATCGCGCGGCATGCCGGGACCGTAGACGTTGTGGTAGCGCAACGCCACCACCGAGCCGCCCGTCGACTCCGACCACGCCAGCGCGTAATGCTCCTGGGCCGTCTTGCTGGCGGCGTACAGGCTGCGCGGCCGCAGGGCGGCATCCTCGTCGACCAGCCGCCAGGCCAGCTCCTCGCCGCCGAGCGGACAGCGGTGCTCGAAGGCGCCGGCATCGAGGTCCGCGCGCCGTCGCGGCAGCGGGTCGACCTCCCCGTGCTGCGGGCATTCATAGCGGCCCTGCCCGTACACCACCATCGACGATGCCAGCACCAGGCGAGAAACCCCGGCGGCGAACATCTGCGCCAGCAGCACCGTGGTGCCGTAGTCGTTGTGACCGCCGTAGGCGGGCGCGTCGGCCGCGTCGACGCCGGCGCCCACCATCGCGGCCTGGTGACACACCAGATCCACACCGTCGAGCAGCGGGGCCAGCGCCTCGGCGTCCCGGACGTCGACCCGGTGACATCCGTTGGGCAGCAACGAGTTTGGTCCGTGCGCGGCAGGCAACAGCATGTCGACGCCGATCACCTCGTGACCCGCCGCGCGCAGCGCCGCGTCCACCCGCGACCCGATGAAACCGGCCGCGCCGGTCAGCAACACCCTCACGGCAGCTCGAACGGCAGCGTGACGCCGGTGTGCGACAGGCAGTGCGTGCAGTCGCGCTCAACGGCAACCCGGGCGATGGCCTCGCGCACCAGCGTCTTGAACGGCTCGATGTTCTTCTCGAATTCCACCATCACGTCGACCGTCTTCACGCCGTCACCGTGGCCGACGCCGGCATCCAAATCGGTCACCAAAGCGATTGTCGCATAACAGATTTCAAGTTCACGAGCCAGCACCGCCTCCGGATATCCGGTCATGTTTACCAGCGTGAAACCCGCCGAGGCGAACCACTGACTCTCGGCGCGGGTGGAAAATCGCGGGCCCTGGATCACCACCATGGTGCCGCCGTCGACCACCTCGGGCAGGCCGGTGGCCGCCTCGCGCAAGGCCGGGCAATACGGGTCGGCGAAGTCGACGTGAATCGCACCGGAGTCGAAGTAGGTGTCCGCGCGGCTGTTGGTGCGATCCACCAGCTGATCGGGCACCACGATGGAGCCCGGTCCATACGCGGGATTCAGACTGCCCACCGCGCACGGCGCGAGCACCCGCCGCACACCCAGCGAGCGCAGCGCCCACATGTTGGCGCGGTACGGCACGGTGTGCGCCGAGTACTCGTGCTTGGCGCCGTGCCGGGGCAGGAAGGCGACTTCGTGCTCCCCGACAGTGCCCACCGTCAGCGGGGCGCTGGGCGGGCCGTACGGGGTGTCGGGGCTGACGTGGTGCACGTCGGAGCCGAAGAATGTATAGAAGCCGCTGCCGCCGATCACTCCGAGCATTTACGCCGCTTCCTCTCCCCGCAAGCGGGAGGTGCCCCCACATCGCTCTTTTGCTCTGCATCATCACCGGCGGGCATTCGCCCATTGTGGTGCATAGGGCAGGATGCCCTGGTGGCCACTTTTGCGCAGTGGATTTCGGGGGCCCGACCGCGGACGCTGCCCAATGCGATCGCGCCGGTCGTCGCGGGCACCGGTGCGGCGGCCTGGCAGCACGGCGCCGTGTGGTGGAAGGCGCTGCTGGCGCTGGCCGTCGCCGTCGCGCTGACGGTCGGCGTCAACTACGCCAACGACTACTCCGACGGCATCCGGGGCACCGACGACGTCCGGTCCGGCCCGGCCCGGCTGGTGGGCTCGAAACTGGCGACGCCGCGAGCGGTGCTGACCGCCGCGGTGGCGTCGCTCGCGGTGAGCGCGGCGGCCGGTCTGGCGCTGGCCCTGCTCAGCGCGCCATGGCTGATCGCGGTCGGTGTCGCGTGCATCGCGGGCGCCTGGCTGTACACCGGCGGTTCGAGGCCCTACGGGTATGCGGGCTTCGGCGAGGTCGCGGTGTTCGTGTTCTTCGGGCTGGTCGCCGTGCTGGGCACGCAGTACACCCAGGCGCTGCGGGTGGACTGGGTGGGACTGGTGCTGGCGGTGGCCACGGGCGCGCTGTCGTCGTCGGTGCTGGTGGCCAACAATCTGCGGGACATCCCGACTGACGCGCAGGCGCACAAGATCACCCTGGCGGTGCGGCTCGGCGATACCCGCACCCGGTTGTTCTATCAGGGACTGCTGGCGACCGCCGGGGTGCTGACGCTGGTGCTGATGCTGGCGACGCCGTGGTGTGCGGTGGGGTTGATTGCCACCCCGTTGGCGCTGCGCGCCGCCGGGCCGGTGCGATCCGGGCGCGGCGGCCCCGAGCTGATCCCGGTGCTGCGGGACACCGGGCTGACGATGCTGGTCTGGGCGGTCGCGGTGGCCGCGGCACTGGCGCTGGCCCACCCTGCCTGATGCGGTGAGTATGCGCTGAGGGCGGACTTCGCCGGCGCGTCGTCGCCGTAGCGGCACACCCGATAAGGGATTCCTTCACGAAGACGTCGTCGGATTCCGACAACACGCGTTAGCGTCGATGTGACAGCCCTTACACAGCAAGCCCGAGCGAGGAGCGCAATGCAGCAGATCGCCGCGACAAATGGGCCCAGGAACATCGGACTGCTCAGCGTCGGCGCCTACCGCCCCGAACGCGTGGTCACCAACGAGGAGCTGTGTCGCAACATCGACTCCTCCGACGAGTGGATCTACTCGCGCACCGGCATCAAGACCCGCCGCTTCGCCGCCGCCGACGAATCCGTCGCGTCGATGTCGGTCGAGGCCAGCCGCGAAGCGATCGCCAAGGCCGCACTGGAAGCGACCGACATCGACGGCGTCATCGTCGCCACCAGCACCCAGTTCTTGCAGACCCCGGCCAGCGCACCGGCGGTCGCTTCGGCGTTGGGCGCAACCGGTGTGCCCGCATTCGACATCTCGGCGGGATGCGCCGGCTTCGGCTACGCGGTGGGCGTCGCGGCCGACATGATCCGCGGCGGCAGCGTGGCCAAGATGCTGGTCATCGGTTCGGAGAAACTGTCCCCCACCGTGGACATGCTCGACCGCAGCAACTGCTTCATCTTCGCCGACGGCGCCGCCGCGGTCGTGCTTGGCGAGACGCCCGAGCAGGGAATCGGGCCGACCGTCTGGGGCAGCGACGGCGAGCAGGCCATGGCCATCCGTCAGGACATCGACTGGATCGCGTACACCGAGAACCCGACCGGCCCGCGCCCGTTTCTTCGGCTCGAAGGCAGCGCTGTCTTCCGTTGGGCCGCATTCGAAATGGGCAAGGTCGGGCGACAGGCGATGGACGCCGCGGGCGTGCGGTCCGATCAGATCGACGTATTCATCCCGCATCAGGCCAACGCCCGGATCAACGAGGTACTGGCCAAGAATCTGAACCTGCGCCCGGACGCGATTGTCGCCAATGACATTGAGCACACCGGGAATACGTCCGCGGCGTCCATTCCGCTGGCGATGGCCGAGCTGCTCGCCACCGGGGCGTCGCGGCCCGGCGATCTGGCCCTGCTGATCGGATACGGCGCGGGCCTGAGCTATGCCGCGCAGGTCGTGCGGATGCCCAACTACTGAGCTCAGCTCTTGGAGGGTTCGTCGTCGCCGGCCTCACCGCGCAGCCGGGCTTGCAGGTGTTCGCGTTCGGCGCGCCGGCGTTCGCCGGAAACCGCAAGCGAAGCCGTGGCACGCCGGCGCAGCGGGCCGAACAGCCAGATGCCCAGCGGCATCGCGATGATCAACGCGAACAAAGCCGCGACGACGATCGGGATCTGATTGACGCCGAGCAGCCGCGCCGCGAGATAGATCACTGCAGTGAGCACGAGCGCCAGCAGCAGCCGCGCCGCCGCGTAGAGCAAAACGTCGACAACCGCGCTGTCGCGGGTGCGCTGCGGCGCGTCGTCCGACGGAGTGTTCCCAGTGCTGTTGTCGCTTGGCCCTTCTGACACAGCTCGAGCCTACGGCGCGAGTATATTCGCTCAAAGGAGGTGTGCAGTGCTCTACCTGGTGGTTGTCCTGGTCTTGGGGACGCTGATCTACATTGGCTGGCGCGCGGCGCGATCGCAGGCGCACCGGCCGAAGACCCGCGTCATCGGACCCGACGACGATCCAGACTTCATGCGGCGGTTGGAAAGCGGGGACGACAACCCCCGCTGACCGCTCCGTTAAGCGATGCCGAGGTTCGGCTGGTCTCCCGGAAACCCTTCGGCGACAACGGCAGCCAAGCTGGTGAGTGCTTCACGGGTCTCCCGCCGCATCTGATCCAGGTGGATCTCGGCGCCCTCGTCGAGATGAGCGTCGTAGGGCACCAACCGCACCGCGCGGCAGCGCCGCGAGAAGTGATCGACCACCTTGTTCATGTCGACCTTGCCGGTCTTCGGGCGCACCGCGTTGATGACCGCGATCGAGTTGCGAACCAGCGCTTCGTGGCCGTGCGCGTCGAGCCAGTCCAGCGTCGCCGAGGCGCTGCGCGCACCGTCGATGGAACCGGAACTCACCACGATCAGAACGTCGGCGTTCTCCAGCACCGACGACATCGCCGAGTGCAGCAGGCCGGGCCCGCAGTCGGTGATCACCAGGCCGTAGTAGCGCTCGAGGATGCCCAGGGTGCGGGTGTAGTCGTCGGCGTTGAATGCCTCCGATACCGCCGGATCGCTTTCCGACGCCAGCACTTCCAGCCCGCTCGGGCCCCTCGAGGTGTAGCGGCGGACATCGCTGTAGCGCTCGACCGTTCCGGCGTCGTGCAGCAGTTGACGCACCGTGCCCGCGGTCTCCAGCGGGATCTTTTGGCTCAGGGTGCCGCGGTCGGGGTTGGCGTCGACGGCCACCACCCGGTCGCCGCGGATCTGGGCGAAGGTGGCACCCAGCGTGGCGGCGATCGTGGTTTTACCGACGCCACCCTTCAGGGAGATCACCGCGATCCGGTAGGAGCCGCGCAACGGCCGGTTGACCGACGCCACCAGGTTGTTCTGCCGGGCGGCCCGAGGGCTCTCCCCCAGGTTGATGGTCCGGCCGGACAGCACGTAGACCAGCCGGCGCCAGCCTTCCGATGGCGGCGGCTTGATCGGCCGCAGCAGCATGCCGGTGGACAGTTCCGGATACGGCGTATGCGGCAGGTGCTCGCGGCGGTACGGGGCCGGGGCTTGCGCGGGCGCCTCGGAGGGGCCGTTGTAGTAGGCGCCGTATGCGGTCGGGTCGACCCGCGGGATGCCGGTCACCGGCGTGGAATCCCAGGGCGGCATCCCGGCCGGGGGAGGCGCCGGTGCTTCGCGCCGCTCGGTTGCCGTGACCCGACGCTCGGTGCGGAAGCCGGCGAAGGCCCTGGTCGGCGCCTCGGCGTTGGGATCGGAAGACGTCTCGCCGGCCGACTGCTGCTCCTGCGGATTCAAATCAGCCGTCGGATGTTCCGGCGCCCCCACGCCACTCGATGACTGCTCAGCCACGTGCATTTCCCCCTTGTTGCGGTGTTGCTTCCTAACTGTCAGCCCACGCCGGCATACGAATGCAGGCCCACGGTCACCAGGTTAACGAAGAACAAATTGAAGACCATGGCCACGAAACCGACCACGTTGACCCAGGCGGCCTTCCTGTCCCGCCATCCCGCGGTCGACCTGGCATGCAGGTACGCCGCGTATACCACCCAGGCGATGAAAGAAACCGTCTCCTTGGGATCCCAGCCCCAATACCTGCCCCAGGCCTCCTCGGCCCAGATGGCTCCGAAGATGACCCCGAAACCGAAGACCGGGAACGCGAAGATCGTGGTGCGGTAGGCGATGCGGTCCAGCGTCTGCGCGTCGGGCAGCCGCTGCACGATTCGGGCCAGGGCCCCCTCGGTCGCGGGGTCGCCCAGCCGCGAGGTGCGCAGCAGGAACAGGATGCTGGCGATGCCGGCGACCAGGAACACCCCGGAGCCCAGGCTGACCACCGACACGTGGATGGGCAGCCAGTAGGACTGCAGCGCCGGCATCACGGGTGCGGCATTGGTGTAGAGCCAGCGCCCGGACACCGTGAGCAGGATCAGCACCGGCAGCAGCAGGAAAACCCAGAGCGGGCGGAATTGCGGGCGGCGCAGCACGATGGCGCCGGCGATCAGCCCGCACAGGCAGGTGAGGTTGATGAACTCGTACATGTTGCCCCACGGCACCCGCATGGTGGCCAGGCCGCGCAGCACCAGGCAGGCCAGCAGCAGACCGATGCCGAGGTAGACGACGGCAAGCCCGGCCCGCCCGGCGCGTTCGTCGACCGGCCGCCGGTCGACGTCCTCGACGATGCCGGGGGTGGCGCTGTCGGCGGCAACGCCGGCCAGCACCCGTTCGCGGTCGTCGGATCGCCGGCTGCCGGCGTAGGCGAGCTCGAAGGCCAGCAGCAGCAGCGCGACGACCAGGGCCACCACCGCCGAGGTGAACGCCCAGTCGGAGTAGCGCGCCAGGCCGATATTGACGTGTGTGGTGTTCACGTGACGTCCACCTCAGAACTCCTTCTGGACGCTGGGTCGTGGGCGTGGCCCGGGTCGCCGGATTCGTCAAGCCCGCTCAACAGGCGCTCGGTGAGCCTTTCGAACTCGTCACCCCAACCGGAGTTGTCGGTGCGGGCCAAGCCGCCCAGCTCGACGTTCACCGTACCGGGGGCCGATTCCACCGGCATCAGACGAATCCATACCCGGCGGCGGCGCACCAGCAGCGAGACCAGCAGCCCGGCCATCATCGTGATCGCGAAGACCAGCACCCAGGCCTGGCCGGGGTCGTGGGAGACCTGCAGGTTGACGAACGGCACGGCGCCGTCGAACCGGATCGTGGTGCCCGCGCCGGGACCCTGGTCGATGCGCACCTGTTGGCCGGCGCGCAGGTTGACCCGCTTCTCCTTGGTCAGCCGGCCCTGCTCGATCAGCCGCGGGTCCAGGGTGAACAACGACTGCGGACGCCCGCTGTCCAGGCCGGTGTCGCCACGGTAGATGTCGACGGCCACCGCCGGGGCGTCCAGCGCCGGGAACCGCGACGACAACAGCGCGCCATCGAGTTGCTCGGTGGGCGCCAACAGACCCTGGATCGCGATCTGGTGTTGGCGCCGATCGCCGGCGTTGGGATAGCTGCCGGCCGGCGGGTCGATGCGCGCCACCCCCGACGAGAGCAGGGTCTGCGGGTTGTCGGGCCGCCACTGCACGGTCGACGTGCGCTTCTGCCCGTCGGGGAAGGTCACGGTGAAGCTGGGTGCGTAGCCGTGGCCCTGCAGGTACACCCGGTCGCCGCCGACCCGCAGCGGGTGGTTGACCTCCAGCCGGTAGGGCCGCCAGCTGTTGGCCGCCAGGTCGCGGCCGTCCTGGTAGTCGATATCGGCGGCGAACGACGTGGCCTGCCCGGACGGCAGGTAGTGCGCCTGAAAGTCGTTGACTCGCAAGCAGATTGGGTGCAGCGAGGTGCCGTCGACAGTGTTGCCGGCGCGGAACGAGTCGAACGCGGCCGGTGAGGCCGAGCAGAAGCCGGGGCCGCCGTCGGCGATGACGATGACGTTGCCCTCGTAGCCGAACAGCTTGCCGACGGCCACCGCGACCAGCAGCCCCAGCAGCGAGAAGTGGAAGACGATGTTGCCGAATTCGCGTAGGTAGCCCTTTTCGGCCGAGATCTCGACGGCGTCGTCCTCGTGTCGGATCACGGTCCGCCAGCCGTTCAGCCGCCCCGCGACCTTGTTCGCCAGGGCGTTCAGGTCGGCCTCGTCGGCCAGGGTGAGCCGCGCGCTGGTGTGCTTGGGCAGCCGGGCCAGGTTGCGCGGGGCGGCGACGGGCGTGGCGCGCAGGCTGCGGGCGTGCTCGACCATCCGCGGGGTCAGGCAGCCGACGAGGGAGACGAACAGCAACACGTAGATGGCGGTGAACCAGAAGCTGGAGAACACGTCGAAGGCCTGCAGCCGATTCAGCCACGGGCCGATGGTCGGGTGGGCGGCCAGGTACTCGTCGACCTTGCCCGCGTTGAGGCTGCGCTGCGGCAGCAGCGCTCCGGGGATCGCACCAAGCGCCAGCAGACACAGCAGCACCAGCGCGGTGCCCATCGATGTCAGCGCGCGCCAGGTGTTGCGCGTCCAAGCCAGAACTTGTCTCAAATCGGCAACCTCACGTCGCTGACGAACGCGTCGCGCAGCCAGGAGATGAAGTCGCTCCACACGCCGGTGACCAGCAACACCCCGACCGCGATCAGCAGCGCGCCGCCGAAGACCTGGATGGCCCGGCTGTGCCGGCGCAGCCAGCCGAGGCCGGCGACCGCGCGGGCCGAGCCAAAAGCCAACAGCACGAACGGGATTCCCAACCCCAAGCAGTAGGCGATCACCAGCAGGATGCCGCGTGGGACATTCGCGCCGTCGGTGGCCGAGGCCACGGTGATCACGCCGGTCAACGTCGGGCCCAAACACGGCGTCCAGCCCAGCGCGAACACCGCCCCCAGCACGGGCGCCCCGGCGACCGTCGTCAGCTGTTGCGGGCTGAACCGGACCTGGCGCTGCAAAGCGGGAATGAGGCCGACGAATACCAGGCCCATCACGATCGTCAGCACGCCGCCGACGCGCTGCAGCACCAGTTGGTTGGTGATCAGCGTCGTGGTCATCCCGAGCACGGCGACGGTGCCGAGGACGAACACCGTCGTGAATCCGGCGACGAACAGTGCCGCCGACCCGGCGACGCGCCACCGGGCCGCGGGCGGGGCCTTGACCGCGCCGGACCCCGGCTGGTCGTCCACCCCGACCACCGCGGCCAGATACGACAGGTAGCCGGGCACCAGCGGCACCACGCAGGGCGAGGCGAACGACACCAGCCCCGCGAGCACGCAGGCACCGAGGGCTACCAGCAAGGGCCCGGCGGCGGCCGTCTGTGCGAAACCGGTCATCGAGACGAACCCTGCTGCCCCGGCGTCTTCAGTCCCGGCGGCGCTTCCTGGGTCAGCTTCTGCACCACCGGCCGCAGATCGGACGCCAGCAACTCCCGCAGGAACACCGCCGCCACCCGGTGCTGGCGATCCAGCACCAGCGTCGACGGGATGACGGTGGTCGGGTATTTGCCGCCGAAGGCGATCAGGGTGCGCATCGCCGGGTCGTAGATCGACGGGTAGGTGACGGCTCGATCGTTGACGAAGTCCAGGGCCGCCTGACGGTTGTTGTCGCGCACGTCGATGCCCAGGAATGACGCCCCGGATGCGCGGGTGCCGTCACACACCTGCTGCAGCTGGGTGACTTCGGCGCGGCACGGCCCGCACCACTGGCCCCAGACGTTGATGACGACGACGTTGCCGGAGAAGATCGAGTCGTCCAGCGACAGCGTGTGCGACGGGTCGGCCAGATCCGGTCCGGACAGCGGGCCGGGGCGGCCGCGACTCGAAGGCGGGTCGTAGAAGATGTCGGTTTTGCCTCCGGGAGAAACGAATTCGAAGGTGCCGCCCTGCGCGACGGCATCATGACCAGCCGAGCAGCCGGTCGACAATCCGCAGATTGCCAACACGGCCACGGCGATCATCGGCCGAAGCATGGTCAGGTGCCGCCCGCCGGTTGGGAGTACTCGACGTCGACCAGCCGGTCGCCGTCGTAGACCAGGGTGGTCAGCGAGGCGAGGTCGCATTCGCGCCGCCGCGGGTCGTGCCACAGCCGCTGGCCGGTCAGGTGCAGCCGCAGCGTCCACACCGGCAGCTGATGGCTGACGCACACCACCTCGTGGCCCGCGCCGCGGGCCCGCGCCTTGTCCACCGCGGTCGACATGCGGTCCGCGATCTCGCGATAGGGCTCGCCCCACGATGGCGTGAACGGATTGCGCAGCTGCCACCACACCCGGGGGTCGCGCCAGGCGCCGTCGCCGGGACTGATCCGGCGGCCCTCGAAGAAGTTCGCCGACTCGATCAGAGCGGGATCGGTGTCGATCGGCAGGTTGAGCCCGGACGCGATGGGAGTCGCGGTCTCCTGGGCCCGCTGCAGCGGCGAGGCGATGACCGCGACGATGTCGCGGCCGGCCAGCGCGTCGGCGACCGCCGCCGCTTGCGCTTTCCCCCTGTCGGACAGGTGGAATCCGGGCAGCCTCCCGTACAGGATGCGGTCGGGGTTGTGCACCTCGCCGTGGCGCATCACATGCACCCGGGTTTGTTCGGCCATCAAGATTCTCCCTCTTGGGTCGCGCTCGCGGCGGCGCGCGCGGCACCGGGCAGCGCAGCCGCGATTCGCGCGAACGCGGTGTCGTCGAGTGCCGCCGAAACGAACCACGCCTCGTACGCGCTGCAGGGCGGGTAGACCCCCGCGTCCAGCAGGGCGTGGAAGAACGGCGGATAGCGCCAAGTCTGGCTGTTGCGTGCCGACGCGAAGTCGGTGACCGGCGTGTCGGTGAAGAACACGCCGAGCATATTGCCGGCCCGCGGAATCTGGTGCGGCACACCAGCATTGGTGAGCGCTTCGGAGAACAGTCCGGCCAGGCGGTCGGCGTTGGCGTCCAGCGCGGCGTAGACGGCGTCGTCCGCGGTGCGCAGGGTGGCCAGCCCGGCGGCCATCGCCACCGGGTTGCCCGACAAGGTGCCGGCCTGATACACCGGCCCCAGCGGCGCCAGGCGCTCCATCACCTCGACCCGCCCGCCGAACGCAGCGGCGGGCAGCCCACCGCTCATCACCTTCCCGAACGTGAACAGGTCGGCGGCGACGGGATCGATTCCGTACCAACCGCTTCGGCTGACCCGGAAGCCGGTCATCACCTCGTCGACGATCAGTAGCGCGCCGTGCTCGGCGGTGATCGCCCGCAGCGCCGCGTTGTAGCCGACGCCCGGTGGGACGACGCCCATGTTGCCGGGGCTGGCCTCGGTGATCACCGCGGCGATCTGGTCGCCGAACCGCGCGAACGTTTCGCGCACCGCATCAATGTCGTTGTACGGCAGAACAATTGTGTCGGCCGCGGCGGCGCCGGTGACACCCGGCGAGGACGGTAGACCCAGCGTCGCCACCCCGGATCCCGCGTCGGCGAGCAACGCGTCCGCGTGGCCGTGATAGCAGCCGGAGAACTTGATGATCTTGGCCCTGCCGGTGAAGCCGCGCGCCAGCCGCACCGCGCTCATCGTGGCCTCGGTGCCGGAGTTCACCAGCCGGAGCCGCTCGACCGGCGCGACCCGGCCGATGATCTCGGAGGCCAGCTCGGACTCCGCGGGGGTGGGCGCCCCGAACGACAGACCGTTCGCCGCGGCCTTGACGACCGCGTCGACCACGGCGGGGTGCGCGTGGCCCAGGATCATCGGACCCCAGGAGCAGACCAGGTCGACGTAGCGATTGCCGTCAGCGTCGGTGAGCCAGCAGCCGTGCGCCTCGGTGATGAACCGCGGCGTGCCGCCTACCGCGGTGAACGCGCGCACCGGCGAGTTCACCCCGCCGGGGATGACCTTGCAGGCGTCGTCGAACAGCCGCGCCGAGGTGCGCACCGACGCGGTCGCCTGATCAGTGCTGCCCATACCGACCAGTGTCCCAGTCTCGGCCGATCGCTCAACTACAGGGTGTAGCAGTCGGGCGTCCTGTTGGCCGGATGCCTGCGCTCCTCGACCGTTTGCCCCCGATTAAGCGGCGACGCCTTGAAGTCGCCCGCCGACGAAGAGTTGGATGGTGGTTATGCAACTTCCCCAAGGCCTGGCCCGTTTTAACCGGCACGTCACCAACCCCATTCAGAAGATGTGGGCCGGCTGGGCCCCGTCCTTCGCGATCATCGAGCACACCGGGCGTAAGTCCGGCAAGGAGTTCCGCACGCCGGTGAGCGCGTTCGACGCCACCGTCGACGGCAAGCCCGGCATCGCGGTGCTGCTGACCTACGGCCCGGATCGCGACTGGCTGAAGAACCTCAAGGCCGCCGACGGCGGAAAGATGCGGCGCCACGGCAAGACGTTCGGCATCACCAACCCCCAGGTCGTGACCAGGGATGAGGCGGCCGAGCATGTGAGCAGCGGGACGCGGCGCGTCTTCGGGCGGCTGCCGTTCGAGCAGGCGGTGCTGTTCACCAAGACTTCCTAGGCGGCGCGGCGGCCCCGCGCGCGGGCGACGGCGTAGATCGCCAGCACCGCCGCCCACGACAACAGGCTGAGCCACAGCTGGCTGCGCGCCGAATGGTCGAACGCCATCTGCACCAGCACGGCGGTGATTCCGGCCAACGTGAGGATCGACAGCACCGGGAAAAACCACATCTTCAATCGCAGCTTCTCCGGAGGAGTGCGGCGGCGCAGGATGATCTGCGACAACGCGATCAGCCAGTAGACGAACAAGATGATCGCGCCCGAGGAATTGAGCAGGAATAGAAACACCGTGCGCGGCGACAGCCAGGACATGAGCACGCACAGGAACCCGATCGCCGACGAGAACAAGATGGCGAAGTGCGGGACCCCGCGCCCGCTGAGTTTGACCAGCCGCATCGGCGCCTCGTTGCGCGCGGCGAGCACGAACAGCATGCGCGAGGCGGTGTAGAGGCCGGAGTTCAGGCAGGACAACACCGCGGTGAGCACCACCGCATTCATCACCTGATCCGCGCCGGGCAGGCCCATCTGCTTGAACGCCGCGACATAGGGCGAAGCACCGAGCTCGACCGAGTTCCACGGCAGGATGACGACGAGCAGAAAGACCGAGCCGACGAAGAAGATGGCGATGCGCACGACCACCGAGCGCGTCGCTCGCTGCACCCCGAGCGCCGGGTCGCGACTTTCGGCCGCGGCGACCGTGACGATCTCGGCACCGACCATCGAGAAGATCACCACGACGATCGCGGCGAAGACCGCGCCGATGCCCTTCGGGAAGAATCCGCCGTGGGCGGTCAGGTTGGCGAACCCGCCGTGGTGACCCGGCCACAGGCCGAGCACGAATGCCGCGCCGATGCCGAGGAAGGCGATGATGGTCGCGACTTTGATTCCGGCGAACCAGAATTCGAACTCGCCGAACGATGTCACCGAGAACAGATTCGTCGCGGTCATCAACACCATCAGGCACAGCGACAGCACCCACAGCGGCGCGTGGAACCAGTAGTTGAGGACCTTGCCGCCGGCGACCGCCTCGAACCCGACGACGATCACCCAGAAGTACCAATACAGCCAGCCCACCGAAAACCCAGCCCAGCCGCCCAGCGCCTCGGCCGAGTAGTCGGCGAACGATCCGGTCGACGGGTTGGCGGCGGCCATCTCGCCCAGCATCCGCATCACCAGGACAACCAGCAGGCCGCACAGCGCATACGTCAGGAACGCGGCGGGGCCGGTGTCCCGGATCACCACGCCCGACCCGACGAACAATCCGGCGCCGATCACACCGCCGAGCGCGATCATGCTCAGCTGTCGCTGCGAAAGCCCTTGGCGTAGCTCCGCAGTGCTACTCACGTCTTGCCATGTCACGGGCCTCCCGGCACGCCCCCAGCTAGTCTTGGAGATTAACCACAGCACATGGGTGCCGTGGCATCAACCGGAAGCGCCCGACCACGTGCGCTCAGCATACGCAGGCAGCCGCCACGCCTCAGGCATGCGAGCGGCGCCCGCTCACCCTTAGCCGGACCCGCGGTGTGTTAGCTCGAGCTACCTGGATTCGACGTGCGTTGAGAATATCGCGTGAAATGGTGGGACAGAACGTAATTCAAACCCTCAGGCATCCGGAATTCCCGTAGCGAGGACGTTTTCACGCATGAATTCCGTGGTCTATAACGGAGCTTCAGCACGCTGTCGCCGCGCGTTTACGTGCGCGGCGTTAGATCCGTTGCGCATGCATGTAGCTCCGCAAAAAGCACGCTTATGGCCGAAAAGAGGCTCATGCCATGGATTTCGCCCTGCAGCCACCCGAGGTCAACTCCGGGCTCATGTATACCGGCCCCGGGGCGGGACCGATGCTGGCGGCGGCAGCGGGCTGGGATGCGGTGGCCGCTCAGCTGGAGTTGGCCGCGAGTGGCTGCACCGCGCAGGTCGCGGAGCTGACCGGCCGCTGGCTGGGCCCTTCGTCGCTGATGATGGCGGGCGCGGCCGCACACCAAGTCGGATGGCTGCACGCCACCGCCGCTCAGGCCGCGAAAACCGCCGCACAGGCGTATGCCGCCGCAGCCGCCTACGAGGCGGCGTACGCGATGACGGTGCCCCCGCCGGTCGTCGCGGCCAACCGGGCGCAGCTGATGGGGTTGGTGGCCACCAACTTCCTGGGACAGAACACGCCGGCGATCGCGGCCACCGAAGCCCAGTACATGGAGATGTGGGTCCAAGACGCCACCGCGATGTACGCCTACGCCGCCGACTCCGAGATCGCCAGTGCACTGCAACCCTTTGGACAACCGCAACAGACCACTCGGCCGGAAGGGCAGCCGGACCAGACTCGCGCCGTGGCCCAGGCCGCCGCCAACACCACCAGCGCCCGCACCCAATCCCTGGTACAGCTCAGCTCGAATACCACCACGCAGCAACTGAACTCGAGCGGCATCACCAACCAGCTCGCCTCGAGCGCCGCCGCCTACGCCGACCCCGCCATCGGTCCCGGCTCCTACACCGTGGCAACCACCCTCGGCGAAAACAGCGTGACGTTCATCGGGGCGCAAGCCGACTCCACCGTTACGGTCACCCTCCAAAGCGGCAACGGCGTCATCCTGCTGGGGGACGGCTTCTCAATACCTTTAGAGCAGGGCGTCGCAACCGCAGTCCAGCCAAACGCCCCAGTGATGCTCAGCGCCGGCAGTTCCGCCCTCGTCGACGTCGGCAGCGGCACGGCCAACATCAGCGGTGAGGGATTCGCGATCACCTCCCTGACCCCGTCCGCGACGCCCATCGCCTCCGGCACGGCCCCGGCGGCGCCGACGGCCGCGGTCGCAAGCGGCTCACCGGGGTTGGCGGGAACCTCGGGAATCCAGCCCCAGCTCAACGCCAGCGCGCTGTTGGGCGAGACGGTCTGCACGCCGTCCCGCGCCGGCTTGCTGGGCCAGGCCGACGCCGGTGTCCCGATGCCGTTGCAAGCGCCCGCCCTTGAACCTGTTTAGTCCAGGCGGGTAGCCACCACGGACCAGACCGGAAGATGCACCCGGTGATCTTCCAGCAGTGGATCGATAACGCCCAGCCGATGCACCAGCGGTCGCATCTTCTCCAGAATCTCGCCCTGCTGCTCGGAGGCGAATGTCTTCATCGCGTCGAACGCCTCCTTGAGGAACCGGGCCTGATAGGTCGTGCCGCCCAAGTAGTCGATGCGCCAACCGCTGCCGCCGAGCACCCGCTCGAAGTTGTCGGCGGGTATGGCCGTCCACTGAAGGCCGTTGACGTTATGCGGACCGAACTCGAACATGTACAGCCGCGCCCCGGGCTTGGTGGCCCGGTGCAGCGCCTGCGCGTACCGCGTCTGGATGTCCTCGTCATTCAAGAACACGTGATAAAAGGCGCTGTCCACCACCGTGTCGAACCGGCCCTCGAAGCCTTCCAGCTCGGTAGCGTCGGCCACCCGGAAATCGACATCCACGCCGGCCCGCTCGGCGTTACGCTTGGCTTGCTCGATCGCGGTGGCTGAACTGTCGATGCCCACAGTCGAATAGCCTTGCGACGCATAGTAAATCGCGTGGTAGCCGGGACCTGTACCGGGATCGAGCACCTCGCCGCGAATCCCGCCGTAAGCCGCCAGTTGCTGGACCGCGGGCTGCGGGCCGCCGATATCCCAGGGGATCCGCCCGGCGGAGTGCTCTGCTTGGTCGTAGAGCGGTTCGAAACCGGCGTCAGTCACTGTGTTCTCGCTTCCTCGGCGGCTGCCGACGGGGAACGGCAACTTCAGTTGTGCAGCCTACTGAGGAAAGCGATTGTCCAGGGGGCTTAGAGATATAGATCCTGGTCGCGAATCAGCGCCGTGGCGATCACGCTAATCAAAGCCGTCGCAACCAAATACCCGCACGCCAGCCACGGCGCGCCGCCGACGGCCGCGATCAGCGCGGTGAGGATCATCGGCGTCACCCCGGAGGCGTAGATGCCCGAGAACTGGTAGACGAACGACAATCCGGTGTAACGGGTCTGGGTCGGATACAGCGACGAAAACAGCGTGCCCTGTGCGCCGTAGAACAGCGCGTGCACGACACCGAACACGATGACCATCGCCAGCCCGAACAAGACCAGGTTCTTCGTGCCGAACAGGGCGAACGCCGGGAACGTCGCGAGCCCGTAGCACACCACGCCCACCAGGTAGACCCGCCGGGCGCCGTACCGGTCGGTCAGCGCGCCCGACACGGGCAACAGCACCGCCATCACCAGGGCGGCGATGGTCACCACGACCAGGACGGGCACCTTGTGGAAGCCCAGCGCCCCGGTGGCATAGCTGATCGCGAACACGCCCCAGGTATTGAACGCCGAGCCTTCGGCCCACCGAGAAAGCAGTCCCAGCAAGGTGTTTCGCCTAGCACGGGCTCCGCGGAAAATCTCGCGGATCGGCACGGTGGACGCCACCTCGAGGTCGCGCAGTTCCCGAAACGCCGGTGTCTCGTCGACGCGCCAGCGCACCAGGACGCCGACCACGACCAGCACCAGGCTCAGCAGGAAGGCGATGCGCCAGCCGTAGGCGAGGAACTCCGCCGAACCCAACTCGACCTGAAGGAGCGCGAAGATGCCGGTCCCCAGCGCCAGGCCCAGCGCTAGGCCGACTTGCGGGATCGCCCCGTACCGGCCGCGCTGGTCGCCGGGGCTGTGTTCGACGGCCAGCAGCACCGCACCGCCCCACTCACCGCCGAGCGCAAAACCCTGCAGCACGCGCAGCACCAGCAGCAGGATCGGCGCCCATACCCCGATCGCAGCGGCAGTCGGCAGCGCGCCGATCAGCGCCGTCGCACCTCCCATGATCAGCATCGTCAGCGCCAGGCTGCGCTTGCGCCCGATCCGGTCACCGATGTGGCCGAACACCAGGCCACCGACGGGCCGCATGACGAACCCGACGGCGAACGTCGCGAACGCCAGCAGCGTGCCCACCAGTGAGCTCGCGTTGGGAAAGAACAGCTTGCTGAACACCAGCCCGGCGGCGGTGGCGTAGAGGAAGAAGTCGTACCACTCCACCGTGGTGCCGAGCAGGCTCGCGGCGACGACGGTGCGCAGGCGCCGGCGCCGGTCGGCGTCGGACTCGTCGAGGGTGGCCGCCGGTGCGGGGGCGGGCAGCGTCGTCGCCATGGCTATTGCGCCGAGGCGGCCGCGAACGGCGTCGACGACGCCGGCTGCCGGGAGGTGCGGTTCGGGTGCTTCCACACGCCCCGCCGCTCCAGCAGCGGCAGTACGCCCTCGCCGAACCAGTACGCCTCTTCCAGGTGCGGGTATCCGGACAAGATGAAGTGGTCGATGCCGAGGTCCGCGTATTCGATCAGCCGCTGCGCGACCTCTTCGTGGGATCCGACCAGCGCGGTGCCCGCCCCGCCGCGCACCAGACCGACGCCGGCCCACAGGTTGGGTGCGATCAGCAGCTGACCGCTCTTGCCGCCGTGCAACTTCAGCATTCGCTGCTGTCCCTCGGATTCGCTGCGTGCCAGGCTCGCCTGCACGCGTTCGACGTCCGCCGGGTCGATCGCCTCGAGCAGCCGATCAGCTTCGGCCCAGGCCTCCTCGGCGCTCGGGCGGCTGATCACGTGGATCCGCAGCCCGAATTTCAGGGTCCGGCCGACATCGGCGGCCAGCCCGCGCACCCAGTCCAATTTCTCGCCGACGGCCGCCAGCGGTTCACCCCAGGTGAGGTAGACGTCGGAGTACTTCGCGGCGACGGGCCCGGCCGACCCGGACGAGCCGCCGAAGAACACCGCCGGAATCGGGTCGGGCGGATTGTTCAGTTGTGCGCCCTCGATGTGAACGTGCTCACCGGCGAAGGTCACCGGTTCTTTCGAGGTCCACAATTGCCGCACCACGTCGAGGAATTCGGCGGTGCGTGCATAGCGCGCTTGCTTGTCCAGGAAATCCCCATAGGCCCGCTGCTCGTGGGGTTCGCCACCGGTGACGACATTGAGCAGCAGCCGTCCACCCGAATGGCGCTGGAAGGTGCCGGCCATCTGTGCGGCCAGGGTGGGGCTCAGCAGGCCCGGGCGAAAGGCGACCAGGAACTTCAGCGTCTCGGTGCGCTCGATCAGCGTCGCCGTCGTCAACCAGGCGTCCTCACACCACAATCCGGTCGGTGTGAGCACCGCCTCAAAACCGTTGTCCTCGGCGGCGGCACAAATCTGATGCAGATAGCGCAAAGTCGCGGGCCGGTCGCCGTGCATCGACGTACCGTGCCCGCCGGCGACGAGGTTGCGCGAATCCCCGTACGTCGGCAAAAACCAGTGAAATGCCAGAGTCATCGAATCCTCTTCCGTCCTTGATCAGCATTCGCTTCGCAACCATGCATGAAAGCTCCAGCGTCGCGAAGCATGTTGTGCGGCGCGAGGGTTGAAACCTCGCAGATTCAATCCGCCCGACTGTGATGCGCCGCACGTCACTGCTCGATGACTGCCGCATCACAATGCTCTTGCAAACGCCGCAACGGGGTCGGAATGGCGCGGGGGGCGCGGCATCATGACGCTCGTGCCTGAATCGAACCGCCGCGCGGTGCTGCGAATGGGCGCCAGTGCCACCGTCGCGGCCGCAGGTGCCTGGGCGTTGAGTGCCTGGCTGGATCCACTCGAACCACAGGCGGCGCCACTGCCCGCCCCGTTCGAACCGTCGACCGCGAGCAGCAACCTGCCCAACAAACTGACGGGCTCGTTCATCTCCAAGGCGCGCGGCGGGGTCAAGACCAACTGGGTGATCGCGCTGCCGCCCGGGCAGACGTCGCAGAGCGGATTGCTGCGGCCGGTTATCGCGCTGCACGGCAAGGACGGCGACGCAAACATGATGCTGGACTGCGGCGTCGAGGACGCGCTGGTCCGGCTGGCCAAGGAGGGCAAGCCACCGTTCGCGGTGGTCGGCGTCGACGGTGGCAGTGACTCCTACTGGCACAAGCGGGCCGACGGCACCGACTCCGGTGCGATGGTTCTCGACGAGCTGTTGCCGATGCTGGGCTCCATGGGCATGGATACGTCTCGGGTGGGCTTCATGGGCTGGTCCATGGGTGGATACGGGGCACTGCGCCTGGGCGCCAAGCTGGGGCCGTCGCGGACCGCGGGGATCTGCGCAATCAGCCCGGCGCTGTACACGTCCTACGCCGACTGCGCACCCAAAGCGTTTGACAGCGAAGAGGACTGGATGACGAACAGCGTCATGGGCCTGCCGGCGTTGTCCCAGATTCCGCTGCGGGTGGACTGCGGGACATTCGACCGTTTCTATCCCGCGACACGCCAATTCGTGAGCCAGCTCAAGACGCCTCCGGCGGTAAGCTTCACCGTCGGAGGCCACGACATGACGTGGTGGCGTTTGCAATTACCCGGCGAGCTTTCCTGGCTGGCGACCTAGCGAGGCATCCCAACAAAGGCATGGCAGTCCGGCAGGAAACCGCGACCAGCCCGCCCTCACCAGCGGGCGATGGCCCCACCCGACAAATCCAGCGACGCGGATTCCGCCCCGACATCGAGGGCCTGCGGGCCGTCGCGGTTGTCGCCGTTGTTGCCTACCACGCGGGCATACCCGGTACCGCCGGCGGCTTCATCGGCGTCGACGTCTTTTTCGTCATCTCTGGCTTCCTGATCACCGGCCTGCTGTGGCGCGAAGTCAGAACCGCTAAAACCATTGCGCTGGGCCACTTTTACGGAGCACGGGCCCGCCGGCTGTTGCCGGCCGCGGCCACCGTCGCCGTCGTCACCGCCATTGCGGCGGCCGCCGTGCTGCCGCCATTGCAGGCGCGCAGCGTATTCCTCGACGGCATCGCCAGTGCGCTCTACGTCGGCAACTACCGCTTCGCCCACCAAGGCACCGACTACCTGAACGCCGAGGCGCCCTCACCGTTCCAGCACTACTGGTCACTCGGCGTCGAGGAGCAGTTCTATCTGGTGTGGCCGGTGCTGATCATCGGCACCGCGTGGTTGGTCGGGCGCGTGCGGCGCGGCGCTAAAGCCGATTCCGAGGCCGATTCCGAGGCCGATTCCAAGGCGGATTCCAAGGCCAAGGCGGCGCCGTACGCGGCCGTGCTGGCGTTGGTTGCCGCGGCCTCGCTGACGGCGGCCGTGCTGTGGACCCGCAGCTCGCCGCCGTGGGCGTTCTTCTCGTTGCCCACCCGCGCCTGGGAGCTGGCCGTCGGCGGGCTGGTCGCGTTGTCGATCGAGCAGTGGCGCCGGCTGCCGCTGCTGCCCGCGGCGGTCGCCGGCTGGGGCGGCCTGACGCTGATCCTGCTGACCTGCACCCAGCTCGGTCCCGCCACGCCCTACCCCGGCACCGCGGCGCTGCTGCCGGCGCTGGGCACCGCGCTGGTCATCGGCGGCGGCTGCGTCACCCGCAGCCTGGGGGTCGGCCGGTTGCTGTGCCGGCCGGCGATGCGCGCGATCGGGCGGGTGTCGTACTCCTGGTACCTCTGGCATTGGCCGGTGCTGCTGCTGATGCCGCGGCTGCTGGGCGAAGCGGGCCTGGCGGCCCGATTGGCCGCGACGGCGGTCTCCGCCGGGCTCGCGGTGATCACGTTGCATCTGGTGGAGAATCCCGGCCGGTTCGCCGCTGCGCTGCGCCGGTCGGCCAAGACGAGCCTGGCGGTGGCCGGGATCGCCAGTGCCGCCACCGCATCCGCCTGCGTGCTGTTGCTGACGGTGATACCGGTTCCGGTCGGCCACGGCCCGGCCGCGGCGAAGGCCACCATCATGGCGCTGCCCAGCGCCGCCCCCAACGCCGGTGCGCAACAAACGGCCGTCGAGCAGGCCCTGGCGCAGGTGCGCGACGCCGTCGCGAAGGCCGCCGGCCTGCGGGCCGTTCCGTCGAACCTGGATCCGCCGCTGGCCCACGCACCGGCCGACAAGGCCGCCGTCTTCGTCAACGGCTGCGTGCGCTCCTGGCGTGACATCGGGCAAAGCGAGTGCGCGGCAGGCGACATCGGCTCTCCGACGACGGTCGCGCTGATCGGCGACTCGCACGCGGCGATGTGGAACCCGGCCTTTGCGCAGGTCGCCGAGCAGCGGCACTGGCGACTGGAAACGATGGCCAAAGTGACCTGCCCGATTCAGGACCTGCCCATCGACAGCCCGTATCTGGGCCGCGAGTACACCGAGTGCGAACAGTGGCGCGCGCAGGTCCTGGCCCGGGTGGCGGCCGAGCATCCGCGGTTGGTCGTGCTGGACATGAGCCGGCGCTACGGCGGCGACTTCGGTTTCGTGTCCTACGACCCGGCGTGGATCGAGACGCTGGGTCGCACCGTCGCACAACTGCGGCGCACCGGCGCGACCGTCCTGGTTCTCGGCCCCGCCCCGGATCCGCAGTCCCCGGTGCCCACGTGCCTATCCGGACACCTGGACGACGCCACCGCCTGCGCGCCAAACCGTTCGGTCGCGGTCAACGACGGCGGTATCTCCGCTGAGCGGGCCGCGGCCACCGGCAATGGCGGCCACTACGCCGACCTCACCGACCTGTTCTGCACGGCACAACGTTGCCCGATGATCGTCGGTAACACCCTGGTGTTTCGCGACGACAACCACGTCACAACCGAATATGCGGAGTTGTTGGCACCAGTGCTGGGCGCACTGGCAGACGGAGCCATAACGGACGGATGACGTTGCGATGACTTTCTTTGCGAATGAACCCCGCCGCGAAAGCGAACGTGTTACGAATATAAGGGTTTTGGAGGTTTGAAATGTCCCCGCTTTTGTTGGTCTGCATCGCGGCTGCTACGCCAGTCGTCGGAATCGGCTTGATGCAGCTACAAGCACGCCTGGAGCAGTGGGACTACGAACGGCACGCAGAAGACTAAGCGCTAAGGGTTGGCGCGTAAAGCCTTGCGCGGCTGGCATTTTGAGGGGGCCAGCCCGCCGAAACTTTCGGTGCCTCGCTACCTCAATAGCTGTGTGCGAATCAGCGGCGCAATCTTGTCAGCCATGTATCGGTGCCCGGCGTCGTTGGGGTGCACGCCATCTGGGCCAATCAGGTCGGGCCTGTCGACGAACCAGTGGGCGCCGATCGGGTCGACGAACGCCGCGCCCGCGGCCCGCGCCTCGGAGTTGAGCACGTCACGAATCTGCAACACGGATTCGGGGACATCGGCGGTCGGCCACGGCGGCCCGATCACCAGGAATCTCGCCGTCGGTGCCAGGATCCGCGCGACTTGGAAGGTGTCGCGCGCCCGGCCGGCCAGCATGCCGGGATCGGTGCCCTGGTCGTTGCGGGAGCCGAAGAACACCACCAGCACGTCGTCGGCCTTGACCGACCTGGCGGTCAGATCCTCGAAAATGCTGCCGTGGTCGCCGGGTACCGCATAACCGGCCCTGCCCTCGGCCGCCACATCGGCGTCGATCTGCAGGCCGCGCTTGGTGAGTGTCTGCCAGGCAACGGCGGTCCACGCGTTCGGGCCCAGGCCACCCTCGTCGGTGCCGGTCGTGTAGGAGTCGCCGACCACCGCGATGTGGGTCAGCCGGCCATCCAGCGTCAATGCCTGGTAAGGCCGCACGGGTGCCGGGGGCGCCACGACTTTACAGCCCAGGCCGACCAGCAGAGCGAGGTTGACGACGAACGCGGCCAGACGACTCACTCTTACCTCCCCTTGTGCACGGCATGGCCTGGTAGTGCACCCCAACCAACGGAAATCGTACGAATAACCGACGCGGACCGGCCGTCAACGCGCTGTTGCACCGTGTGAACCGGGACCGAGTCGATCAGCATGCCCCAAGCTACCAGTGCGGTGCGGTTACCACTGCCAACTCCTGGTCCGAGAGGTTATGGGGCACAGCATGATTCGCGGGCACTCAGGAAGCCGTGCGCTCGGCGACGGGTTCCAGTCCACCGTCGATCTGGTGAACCCTGGCCGGGACCGACTCGCTGGGCTCGGTCGGCTGGGCCGCGGGACGGACGTCGACCATCCGGCGCATCCAGCGACGAGCGGGCTCCTCCACGACGTGATAGAGCAGGCTGGACAGCGCCAGAGCGATCGCGAACAGGCCCAATACGTTCCATTTCCAGGGGGAATCGGACTCCCACGGCGTGAGCTCGAATTGTTCGACGGCCCATCCCCAGGACGTGTGCACCAGCTCGTGCACCATGTACAGGCAGAACGAGATCTGCCCGCCGTAGACCATCACCCGGGTGGACAGCAGCCTGGGCAGGCTGCCCAGGCCGACCGCCAGCGTGATGACCAGGGGGACGAACAGCGCGTCGACCACGCCGCCGCTGTCGTTTTCCACGACCCCGCTGATCGGATGGGCGTTGAACCAGTACAGGACGCCCACCACGGCGGCCAGCAACAACAACGAGAGGTATCCGGCGATGTGGCGACCGCGCACGCTCAGCCGCAACCGGCGCACGGCCGCGCAGGCCAGCGCTCCCGCGGCGAACTGCGTCACGATCCGCGGCAGCCAACTCCACGGCGTGTAGAAGTGGCCGCTGGCCAAGAGCATCACCACCGGCGGCAGCGAGGCCGCCACGGCCAGCCACATCAGCGTCCGCGCCCGAGTGGCCAGCTTCATCCGGAAGACCACCAGGGCGAGCACGCCGAACAGCAGGTAAGCCAGCCATTCCGCGCTGATCGACCAGGCCGGCCCATCCCAGCTGGTTCCGTCGAAGAACGGCTCGAACCACAGCTGCACGAGCAGGACCTGACGGATGTAGCTGACCGCGGTGAGGTCGTTCGCCTCGGGCAGCGGCACATGGCCGACGTGCAGCGACAGGATCACCAGCAGCGCGGCCAGGTGCATGGTGACCAGGTAAACCGGCCACACCCGGGCCAACCGCAGCCACAGGAAGTGCAGGGTCTCGCGCGTCGACCAGGAACGGCCCATCCGGTCCAGGTAGTTCCAGGTCAGCACGAACCCGCTGAGGATGAAGAACAGGTCGACGCCTTGGGCGCCGCAATTGAGCACCGGGGCCAGGTTCTCGCGGAAATCGGGCGAGATGTCGCTCAGCATCGGCCGGAAATGAAACAGCACCACCCACACCGCGGCGACGATGCGGAGTCCCGTCAGGGCCTTGATCTCACCCTTGATCTCTGCGCTGCGCACGACGCTCTTTCGCTCTGGACCCTGCAGTTTCGTTGGCCTTCTCACCCGGCTGACCGGGCATTTCGCCCTATGCCAAGCCCCCCGACTCGCAACCGGTAGCCAGAGCAGCCTAACAGCGCGGCGGCCCGGATCTCGTGACGGCGACGGTGTGCCCGCTCGTATACCTCCGCCGGCACCGCCTCCGTCAGCTTTTTAGCAAACAGTTAGACGTAACTGTCGGTCTCCTTAAGTTTGGCGGGCACCGTTATAACTAGCTGGTCGGCACTGCGGGCGGCCTCCGCACCATCACCCGAAATGGGGGCGTCATGACGATCGCGATGACCACGGCACAACAGGGCAGCCTCGACTGCGGCGGAGCCGAAGTCCGGGCGCACTGCCGCCACCTCGCCACGGTGGTGACCATCCGGGGAGAGATCGACGCCGTCAATGTCGACCGGGTCAGCGGCTGCGTTCGCCGCTTCATCGTCGGTGACAATCCCCTGGTGCTCGACATCAGCGCCGTGACCCACTTCGCCGGTGCCGGTTTCTCGTTGCTGTACACATTCGACGAGGATTGCCGCCGCGCCGGGGTGGAGTGGACCCTGGTCGCCGGTGACGGCGTGATCGAGCAGCTGGTCGCCGGCGACGGTGACGCGGCGTTTCCGACCGCCGGCTCGGTGCCCGAGGCATTCGGCGACCTGGCCGACGCGGTCGTCAGCCGGCGCCGGCTGACACTGCCGCTGTTCAGGAAGACGGCGTAGCGGCGCCTCGAGCGCGCCGCAGCCTGGCGATCCCGAGGACGCCCAGCACTCCGGCGATCATCGCCAGCAGCATGGCCAGCAGCAGCAGCTGTGGGTTGTATACCAGCGCCGTCGTGGACGGCTGGCCGTCGGTGATCGGCGCGACGAGGACGATGTGTCGCGCGTGCAGCCAGCTCACCCCGACTCCCACCAGCGCCGCACAGGCGACGACGAGTTCGGCCAGCGCGCGATATCGGGCCATCACAGCTCGGGCTCATCGTCGTCGATGTCCCAGGCGTCTGCTCGGGCCGGCTCCACGCGCTCCTGCACCAACGGGGTCAACACTTCCCGTAGACGACGATGGCGTTTCGCCCAGGCCTGCGCGGTGCGACCCCCGGTCAGCTTGAGGCCGATTCCGGTCCGGCCGCGCGGCACCCCGAACAGTTCGCCGAGCGCCCGAGCCGACTGCCAGCGCGCCAACTCCTTGTCGGAATTCGCCGGGTTCTCCGGTTCGGGGTAAACCTTGATGATTTCGCGGACCAAGATCGTCTCGGTGCCCTGACGCAAGGCATCCTGGGTCAGTTCGACCGACACGTGGATCCGCGCCGCCTTAATCTGCAGCGAGATGAAGGCCGACACCATCACCAGGAAAATGGCCGGGACCCACAGCGATATCGCTGCGCCACTCCACATTTCGATCAGGACCATCGAAACCGCCGCCACCGGACCACTCAACACCCAAAGCCAGCTGGCGCCGGGTTCGTAGAACAACGGCCCGGGATCAACATCCCTCGCTGTCGTCATTGAAGCCTCATCCCTGAATGTCTACCGCCGATGTGGCCGCTAGGAAAGCCAACCCGCCGCCTCCGCGGCCCAATAGGTCAGCACGATGTCGGCACCGGCACGGCGAATACTGATCAGCGATTCCAGCGCCGCGGCGCGCTTGTCGATCCAATTGTTCGCTCCCGCAGCACAAATCATCGCGTACTCCCCCGAAACCTGATAGGCGGCCACCGGCACCGGCGAGACTTCCGCCGCGGCGGCCAACACGTCGAGGTAACTCATCGCGGGCTTGACAATGATGATGTCTGCGCCCTCGTCGATGTCCAACCCGATCTCACGCAGCGCTTCTCGGGCATTGCCGGGTTCCTGCTGGTAGGTACGACGATCGCCGGACAGGCTAGAGCTCACCGCTTCCCGGAACGGGCCGTAGAACGCCGAAGCGAACTTCGCGGCGTAGGCCAGGATCACCACATCGGTGTAGCCCGCCGCGTCCAGACCGTCGCGAATGGCGGCCACCTGCCCGTCCATCATGCCGCTCGGACCCACCACATGAGCGCCCGACTCCGCTTGCGCCACAGCCAATTTCACGTACCGCCTCAGCGTGGCGTCGTTGTCCACCCGGCCTCGGGCGTCGAGGACGCCGCAGTGACCGTGATCGGTGAACTCGTCGAGGCAGGTGTCGGCCATCAGCACCGTGGCGTCACCGAGATCCTTGGCCAGGTCCCGAAGTGCGACGTTGAGAATGCCGTCGGGGTCGGTACCGGCCGAGCCGGTCGGGTCCTTGTCCTCGTCGAGCGGCACACCGAACAGCATCAGCCCGCCCACTCCGGCTTCGACCGCATCGGCGGCCGCACGGCGCAGCGATTCGCGAGTGTGCTGCACAACGTCAGGCATCGACGGGATCGGCCGCGGTTCGTCGATCCCGTCGGCGACGAACATCGGCAACACCAAATGCCTTGGCTCCAAGGATGTTTGCGCCACCAAGCGACGCAACGCGGGGGTGGAACGGAGCCGACGCGGGCGCTGCCGCGGGAAGCTCATTTAGCGCCTGCGGCTCTTCTTACGCGGCGGTGGCAGCGCACCCTCGGCGCGCAACCGCGCGGCGTGTTCGGCCAGCGCGTCGACCAGCGGGCCGATGGCCGCGGTATCGGGCTGCACATCCACCCGCAGGCCGAACTCGGCGGCGGTCTCGGCCGTCTTGGGGCCGATGCAGGCGATAATGGTGCGCGCGTGTGGTTTACCGGCGATGCCGACCAGGTTGCGCACCGTCGAGCTGGAGGTGAAGCACACCGCGTCAAAGCCGCCTGTCTTGATCATTTCGCGGGTGGACGCCGGCGGAGGTGCCGCACGCACGGTCCGGTACGCGGTGACATCCTCGATCTCCCAACCACGCTCGCGCAGCCCCTCGGCCAGCGTCTCGGTGGCGATGTCGGCGCGCGGCAGCAGTACCCGGTTCACCGGGTCGAAAATGCTGTCGTATTCCGGGAAGTCGTCCAGCAGACCCAGCGAGGACTGCTCCCCGGCCGGCACCAGCTCGGGGCTGATCCCGAAAGCGCGGACCCGGTCGGCGGTCGACTCGCCCACGCAGGCAATCTTCACGCCGGAGAATGCGCGGGCGTCTAGCCCGAACTCGCCGAACTTCTCCCACACCGCGCGCACGGCGTTGGTGGAGGTGAACACCACCCACTGGAAGCGGCCGTCAACCAATCCCTTGACGGCACGCTCCATCTGAGCGGGACTGCGCGGCGGCTCGACCGCGATGGTCGGCACCTCGACCGGCAGCGCGCCGTAGGAGGTCAGCCGCTCGCTCATCTCGCCGGCCTGGTCCTTGGTCCGCGGCACCAACACGGTCCAGCCGTACAGGGCGCGACTCTCCCACCAGTTCAGCTTCGACCGGCTGTTGACCGTCTTGCCGATGGTCACCACCAGCGGCCCGGTCAGCGGGCCCGCCGGGTCGCCGGCGCCGGCCACGACGGCCGCATCGGTCAGCCCGTGCAGCGTGGTCTCGATCGAACGCTGCTGACAGGTGGTGCCCTGCGCGGTCACCACGCACGGAGTGGTCTCGGCCAGCTCGTGCTCGATCAGCGTGCGCGCCGCGTCGGCCAGATGCGTCGGCATGGCCTGCAGGATCAGCGGGCCGGGAGCGGCCGCCAGCGCCTCCCAGTCCACATGTGGGTCGCGCACGTCGGCCACCGTGTGCGAGGAGCCCAGCGGCAGACCCGCATACGTCGGCACCGCGCTGGTCGCGGACAACCCCGGCACGATCTCGACGTGCAGGTGCGTCCGCGCGACGGCGTTCACCTCGCTGATCACCGCGTCGAGCGTCAACGGGTCACCGGCCACCAGCCGCACCACGTCGACGCCCGTGCGGGCCTCGGCGGTCAGCGTCTTGGCGACCTCGGCGGGCTCACCGAGCGCCGGGCGGATGTCGGCGCCACCGGACAGCACCGTCGGCGCCGCCCGTGGCGGATCCGCGTCGGGCGACCGATCGCTGGTCGCGGGTGGTGGTTCGGCGGGTGCCGGGCCCGAAACGGGCGGCAGGTCCTTGCCGATCAGCGCCAGCACCGGTTCGGGTACGTCGGGATCGGTGAACACCAGGGCCGCATTGGCCAGCACTGTGGCCGCCCGCGTGGTCAACAATCCCGGATCACCCGGGCCGGAACCCACGAACGTGATGCGGCCCGGTCTCGGCTTGCGCCCTCGCGTCGTCATTGTCGCTCCCACGTCATCCCTTTTAGCGTCATTTATTTCTCATGCGCGGGGTTTTGCCGCGCTCCCCCGATCAGCTCTCCCGCGCCCAACTCCAACAGCTCCGATGCCACCGAGAGCCCTAGCTCTCGGGCCCGCTCGGGAGCGCCGATGCCGGACGCGCGGATCACGTCGGATCCGTCAAGCGCCGCCACGCAACCGCGCAGCGACAGCTCGTCGAAGACCCGGCCGTCCTCATCAATGGACTCGACCACCTCGGCGATCGCTCCCACCGGTGCGGAGCAACCCGCCTCCAGTTCGGCCAACAAGGCTCGCTCCGCGGTGACCGCTGCGCGTGTGTCGGAGTCGTCCAACTCCGCCAGCACTGCCGTGAGCCGGCTGTCACCGGCGCGGCATTCCACGGCGAGCGCACCCTGAGCCGGTGCTGGCAACATTTGCACCGGCTCCAACGTCTCGGTGACATCAGCGAGCCGGCCCAGGCGGGCCAGTCCGGCCCGGGCCACCACGATGGCGTCTAGATCACCACTACTTACCCTGTTCAACCTGGTATCTAGGTTGCCTCGTAGGGGGCGGATTTCCAAACCGAGACCCAATGCCCTAAGCTGCGCGGCCCGTCGCGGGGAGGACGTGCCCACCAGCGAACCCGCCGGCAACTCCCCGAGCACCAGCCCGTCGCGCGCGACCAGCGCGTCGCGCGGGTCATTGCGTGCCGGGATGGCCGCGATGGTGAACCTCGGGTCGTCGGCGGTCGGCAAATCCTTGTGCGAGTGCACGGCAGCATCGACCCGGCCGTCCACGATCGCCTCGCGCAACGCCGTGGTGAACACGCCCACCCCCAGACTCTCGATGGGCGCCGAGGACTGGTCACCGGCCGTGCTGATGATCACCAACTCCGCTGGGTGGCCGTTGGCGATCAGAGTGTCTCGAACGAGGGAGGCCTGAGTGGTAGCGAGCAGACTGCCCCGCGTGCCTAACCGGATCACGTGCGCCAATCGGGTTACTCGGCGGATTGCTGCGTGCCGGCGTCGAATCCCGTTGGGGCTACTGGCAATTCACCCGCAGCCACGGCGTCGACAGCGGTCTGGTCAAGTTCGAAAAGCTCGCGTAGGGCCTCGGCGTAGCTGTCGCCGCCGGGGGCGCTGGCGAGTTGCTTGATTCGCACGGTCGGAGCATGCAGCAGCTTGTCCACCACGCGCCGAACGGTGCGAGCGACCTCTTCGCGCTGGGCGCTCTCGAGTCCCGGGAGCCGGTTCTCCAGCCGCAGCAGCTCGGCTTCCACGACGTCGGCGGCGCGCTGGCGCAACGCGGTCACGGTCGGGGTCACCTCGGCCATCCGCTGTCCGGCCAGGTAGGCAGCAACCTCGGCGGCCACGATGTGGCGTGCGGCGTCGACGTCGCTGGCGGCGGCGTGAGCCGAGGGCTCGTGCTGGATGCGATCCACGTCGACGACCCAGACGCCGGGCAATCCGGCCACCGCGGGATCGACGTCGCGGGGCATGCCCAGGTCGCAGATCAGCAGCGGGCGGCCCGCTTCGTCGCGCTGCGCTGCGGCCAGCGCGTTGTGCACGTCGGCCAGCGATACCACCGGACTCACCGCACCGGTACAGCTGACCACCACGTCGGCGTCGGCCAGTGCGTCGGCGAGCCGGTCGAGCGTCATCGCCTGGGCACGCACGCCCGATTCGCGGATCTTGCGGACCAGTCGTTGTCCCCGGGACAGCGACCGGTTGAGGACCAGGATGTGGTCGACGCCGGACCGGATCAGGTGGGCAGCCGACAGGGCGCCCATCGCGCCGGCACCGACGACGACCGCGGTCTTGCCCGCCAGTCCGTCCACCTTGCGTTCGGCCATGCCCAGCGCGACCGACACCACCGAGGCGCCGGCGGCGTCGATCGCCGTTTCGGAATGCACGCGCTTGCCGACCGACAACGCACGTTGGGCCAGCTCGTGGAGCACCCGCCCGACCGTGCGATTCGACTCGGCGGTGGCGTAGGCCCGGCGCACCTGCCCGAGCACCTGCTGTTCACCGATGACCGCGGAATCCAGACCGCTGGCAACGGCGAACAGGTGCTCGACGGCGGCCTCGCTGTAGCGCACGTAGGCGTATTTGGTGAGGTCGCCCATCGACATTCCGGAGTATTCCGACAGCACCTGCCCGATTACGGCCAACCCGCCGTGGAACGCGTCAACCACCGCGTAGACCTCGACCCGGTTGCATGTCGACAGCACCAACGCCTCGGTGACCAGCGGCGACTGCAAAACCCGGTCGACGATCTTGTTGCGATCGGATTCGTCGATGCTGAGCTGTTCCAGAACGGAGACCGGCGCACTACGGTGCGAAACCCCGAAGAGCAAGATGCTCACGGCAGCATCACCTGGCCAGCTCCCTCGCTACTCCAGTAACTGAACTGCTGTCTACGGTAAACGTTTATTCGGTGGGCTACCAAATAATGAGTCCGCGGCCACCGCGCTTCCGGCCCGCAGCGTTAGCCAGTGAGGTCCGCGCGCAGCCGTGGCTCGTCGATCTCCCAGTAACTGTGCTCGCGGCCGTCCAGCAAAATCACGGGCAGCCGGTCACCGAACTCGGCCCGCAGCCCGGGGTTGCCGGCCGCCGCGGCGGCGTCGACGTCGGTGGTGGCCAAGTCGAAATTCAGCTCCCGGGCTAGTTCCGCCAGCCGCGCGTGGGCCCGCTCGCAGATGGTGCATCCGTCGCGAGTCAGCAGCTCCACCTTGGGGCGCTCAGTCATGGCACCAGTGTGGCATCGGCCCCGGGCAGCCTGCCGGCCTCGGGCGGCGGCGCGGGGTGAATTGTGGCGCGCTCCGGCAATTACTAGGTTGCGGCTATGGCTGCCGACAACGAGCTGCGCGTCGATCCGCAGATGATGGCCGGATTCGCTCAGGCGCTGCTGGGTGGCGCCGAAAACCTCCGGAGTCAGCTGGCCGAGCTGGACGGCCAAGTCGGCGAAATGCTGGGCGGCTGGCAGGGCGGATCAGGAAGCGCCTACTCGGCCGCCTGGGAGCTCTGGCATCGCGGGGCCCGCGAGGTCGAGACGGGGTTGTCGGTGTTGGCCAAGGCGGTAGACCAAGCCGGCAAGGAATATCAGCACAACGAGGCCGTCTCCACGCAACTGGTTCGGCAGGTGCACCGTGGCTGAGGCGTTTCGGGTGGATCCGCAGGCGTTGGCGGATGCCGTGCAGCGGATGGCCGAATTTCAACGCTATGCCGAGAGCATGTTGACCGAAATCGACTCTCTGGTAAGCAATCTGCACACGACGTGGACGGGTGAGGGGGCGACCGCCCATGCCGAAGCCCATCAACACTGGGCTCGCGGCGAGGCGATGATGCGTGCGGCGCTGGCTCGGCTGCGAACGGCCGGTGCGACGGCGCACAGCAACTACACCGGCGCCATGTCGACGAATTTGGCGATGTGGTCGTGAGCGGATCCCCCCTGGGAGTCGATCCGGTGGCCCTCGGCGGAGCTGGGCCCGAGGTGGTCACCGCCGCGAGGGGTTGGCGCCGGTATGGCCGCGGCGCTGTCGGTGATCCCGCCGGTGCGGCGCTGCGATATAGCAGATCAACTGCGCAACCCGGGCAATAAACGGTGTGTCGGACCCCGGCGTGCACGGCAGGTTGCGCGCCCGCACTGTCGGGGCCAAACCCTAAGGGCACGAAGCTATTTCACATAGCCAACCGACCGTCACCACGCCACCGGCTGTCGTGACATCAACGCATGCCAGAGGCGTAAACCCGACCGTGACACCTGCCGGATAGGGTTGATGGCGGCCGCAGCACCGGCCACCAGGCGGCCGGCGATCTAGGAGGTGTGGTGATGACTTCCTCAGAGTCGGATGAGTCGGACAACGCCGACCCCGCCGTTCGGTTTGACCTGGAGTCCGTGGCCGCCAATGCCAGTGCCGCCCGCGCGCTCGAGGACCTGCAGCAGGCGACGGGCGCGCAGGGTGGCCCGCAACCGCCGATCGACCTGACCGCCGCGGCGTTCTTTGACGTCGACAACACGTTGGTGCAGGGCTCCTCCGCGGTGCATTTCGGACGCGGTCTGGCCGCGCGCAACTACTTCACTTATCGCGACGTGATCGGATTCATCTACGCGCAGGCCAAGTTTCAGCTGCTCGGCAAGGAGAACAGCAACGACGTCGCCGCCGGCCGACGCAAAGCGCTCACCTTCATCGAGGGCCGCTCGGTCGAAGAGCTGGTCACTCTCGGCGAGGACATCTACGACGAGATCATCGCCGAGAAGATCTGGGCCGGCACTCGGGAGCTCACCCAGATGCACCTGGACGCGGGCCAGCAGGTGTGGCTGATCACGGCAACGCCGTATGAGCTTGCCGCGACCATCGCGCGTCGACTCGGCCTGACCGGAGCCCTCGGCACCGTCGCGGAGTCGGTGGACGGCGTCTTCACCGGTCGGCTCGTCGGCGACATTCTGCATGGCCCGGGCAAGGCGCACGCCGTTCGGTCCCTGGCGATCCGCGAGGGCCTCAACCTCAAACGGTGTACGGCCTACTCCGACAGCTACAACGACGTGCCGATGCTGTCGCTGGTGGGCACGGCGGTCGCCATCAACCCCGATGCCCGGCTGCGCAGCCTGGCCCGGGAACGGGGATGGGAGATCCGCGACTTCCGGACCGCTCGCAAGGCCGCGCGGATCGGGGTGCCGTCGGCACTGGCGCTCGGCGCCGCGGGCGGTGCGCTGGCCGCATTGGCATCCCGGCGCCAATCCCGCTGATAGGCTGCGCCGCTGAGCATCGATTAAGTGGGGAGCCCGCAACGCCATGACACCATCAGAGGGGGCCACGACCCTTCCCGAGGGGACCCAAGGCATCATCGGCAGCCATTACCGGGCGCCGGATTACTTCGAGGTCGGACGCGAGAAGATCCGGGAGTTCGCGGCCTCGGTACAAGACGACCACTCGACGCACTTCAGCGAGATTGACGCCGCTGAAGCGGGGTATCCGGCCGTCGTGGCTCCGTTGACATTCCTGGCAATCGCCGGACGGCGGGTCCAGCTGGATATCTTCACGAAGTTCAGCATCCCGATCAACATCGCCAGGGTGCTGCATCGCGACCAGAAATTCACATTTCACCGCCCGATCCTGGCCGGCGACAAGTTGTACTTCGATACGTATCTAGACTCGGTCATCGAGTCACACGGCACTGTCATCGCGGAGATCCGCAGTGAGGTAACAGACGCCGACGGCAAACCGATCGTCACCAGCGTCGTTACGATGCTCGGTGAAGCCTCACATCCAGACGCGCGCGCTGAAGAAACCGTCGCCGCGATTGCATCAATATCTGCACGAAAGTAGGGTCGATTTAATGACGTCCCAGGGGGAAAAGGCTGGTACCCAGCTCAAGCCGCCGGTCGAAGCAGTCCGGTCGCACTACGACAAGTCGAACGAGTTCTTCAAGCTCTGGCTTGACCCGTCAATGACCTACAGCTGCGGCTACTTCGATGAAAATCCGGACCCGCAGAATCTCACCAAGACGCTCGAAGAGGCGCAGTACGCGAAGCGCAAGCTCGCCCTGGACAAGCTGAACCTCGAGCCCGGCATGACGCTGCTCGACATCGGCAGCGGCTGGGGCTCGACAATGCGGCACGCGGTGGCCGAGTACGACGTCAACGTCATCGGCCTGACGCTCAGCGAGAACCAGCACGCCCACTGCGTGGCGGAGTTCGACAAGATGGACAGCCCCCGCCGCAAAGAGGTGCGGATCCAGGGCTGGGAGGAATTCCCCGACGAGCCGATCGACCGCATCGTGTCGCTGGGCGCTTTCGAGCACTTCGCCGACGGCGCCGGTGACGCCGGGTACGAGCGGTACGCGGCCTTCTTCAAGAAGTACTACGACCTGCTGCCCGACGACGGCCGCATGCTGCTGCACTCGATCGTGGTCCCCAGCCGCGAAGAGGGCAACGCAATGGGCCTGAAGGTGAACATGACCCTGCTGCGGTTCATCAGCTTCATCTTGAAGGAGATCTACCCGGGCGGAAAGTTGCCCCAGGTCGACCTGGTCGACAAATACTCGACGGATGCGGGTTTCAAGATCGAGCGACACCACTTCATCGGCAAGAACTACGTCCCGACGCTGACCGCCTGGGCCGATGCCCTCGAGGCGCACAAGGAAGAGGCGATCGCCCTGAAGGGGCAGGAGACCTACGACATCTACCTGAAGTACTTGCGGGGCTGCTCGGACCTGTTCCGCGACGGCTACACCAACGTCTGCCAGTTCACTCTGGTCAAGTAACTCGTACGCAAGACGCCCCGGTGCCGTTCGGCCCGGGGCGTCTGCGTTTGTGCTGGTAGGTGCGCCGAGGCGCCGGACACGCGGACGAACGTCGAGTTGTTGGGCAGAAATGCGGTCGAGTCGCGCAGGAACCCGACGTTCGGTGCTAACCGAGAAAGACGTTGCGACGCCCGGCCAGCAGCCGGTACAGCGTCTGCTGGATCGTCTCGCGCACCTGGTCGGTCAGCTCGAAGGTGACCATCGGGTCCTCGGCGTCCGACGCGGCGTAGTCGTTGGTGTAGATCGGCTCACCGAAGGCGATGCGCCACTTCGACGGCAGCGGTACCAGGCCGGCCGGACCGGCCAACGGGAACAGCGGGGTGAGCGGGAAGTAGGGCAGGCCGAACAGGCGCGCCAGCAGCTTCACGTCGGTGAGCATCGGGTAGATCTCTTCGGATCCGATGATCGAGCACGGAATGATCGGCGCCTTGGTGCGCAGCGCCGCCGTCACGAAGCCACCGCGACCGAACCTCTGCAGCCGATAGCGGTCCTCGAAGCGCTTGCCCAGGCCCTTGTAGCCCTCCGGGAACACCGCGGTGAGTTCGCCCGCGGCCAGCAGCCGGTGCGCGTCCGTCGTGCAGGCCATCGTGTGCCCCGCCTTGCGGGCGGCTTCGCCGACCAGAGGGAGGTCGAACACCATGTCGGCGGCCAGCAGCCGCATGTCCCGCTGCGCCGGATGCTCGTCGTGTACCGCCACCGACAACATCAGTCCGTCGAACGGCAGTACCCCGGCGTGATTGGCGACCAACAACGCGGGGCCTTCGGTCGGCAGGTTCTCGATTCCGCTGACCTCGCAGCGGAACCAGTTCCGGAAAAATAATCTCAGCAAAGGCCGAACGATCGCGTTGTTGAAGTGCGGATCGAACCCGAATTCGTCGACGCTGTAATCACCCGTCAGCCGCTGCCGGAGAAATCCGGCGACCCCTGCGACTTGTTGCGCAAACTCGTTGAGCGGAGCCTCAGTTGACGAAGTCCCCCCGCCGACGCGACGGTGCTCGTCGATCTCGCGGACCACAGCGGCGATCTGTTCGGCCGAGGCCGGGCCGTGCGGATCGGACATCAGGGAAGGATGTTGACGGGAGGCTTCGGCTCTCCGGCGAGCTGCGACGCGACTCCTATTGCTATGCAGGGGAATGACATTCGCTCTGGTTTCACCCGCCACGATATCTACCTGACCCCACCCCATGGAATTGGATTTCGGCTTCCCCAGCGCTGCGCTAAGGCTATCGCGCGACCCTCCATGGAGCGTACCCGATGTGGGTCGATTATGGGAGTCAGGCCACGACCGCGAACGTAGTCGTCAAACGCCTCCGCGGTCGACCATTTCGGCTGGTAGCCGAGCTCGGTGCGCATCCTCGAGGTGTCCATGACTCGGCCATAGCTCAAGTAATTGAATTGTTCACGATTGATCTCGTTATAGCGGTTAGCTCGTCTCAGCGAATCGAGCGCCCACACTCCGAAACCCGGTACCGGTAACGGAATCCGGCCCGCGCGACGGATCGCCTGCGACAGCATGATGATGCCGTCGGCACCGATGTTGAAGGTGCCGGCCTTGCCGGCCATCGCGGCCCGCTCCAGCGCACCCAACGCGTCTTGCTCGTGTAGTAACTGCAACCGCGCGTCGCGCCCGAACATGGTCGGGACCACCGGGCCCGCGAGATAGCGCGACAGGGTGGTGTCCATCGCGGGGCCAATCATGTTGGCCAGCCGCAGAATCGTCACCGCGATATCGGGGCGACGCCGGCCCAGTCCGCGCGCGTATCCCTCGATATCGAGGGAGTCCTTGGCGAAACCACCGCGCAGCGGACGACGGCTACTGCTGTCCTCGGTGAACATCACCGGGTCGTGTGGGCTCGACCCGTACACCTCGGAGGTCGACTTCAGCACGACGCGTCGGACCGAGGGCGCTTTCTGGCAGGCCGCGAAGAGTTGCATCGCGCCCATCACGTTCAGTTCCTTCAGCGCGGCCGTGCCGCCGGAGCGCGGCGCGTACGACGCCGCGGCGGCATGCACCACCGTGTCGACGTCGCCGTTGCGAATCACCTTGGCTATGAAGGGATTACGAATGTCGGCGCGGACGAACTCGGCCCGGCCCATCCGGCGCAGCATGTCCTTGCTCGGGGCAATCGCGTCCACCGCGATAACCCCTTGGATCAGCGGGTTCTGCGCCAGCCGGGCAATCAGGTAGCCGCCGAGAAACCGGCATGCACCGGTCACCAACACCACCTTCGGGTAGTGCATGGTGTTATCCGCGTTGTCGCCGGTTCCGGCGCCGCCCCCGCTCGACGAATCCACCCGAACAGCCTAACGGCCGAGATGATCCGCCGGCGCTATGGCCGCGCGGTGGTCGGCGAGTGCATGGGTGCGGCGAAGCCGGGCTTACTTGCCGAGTTTTCTGCGCTGCACTCGCGTGCGGCGCAGCAGCTTGCGGTGCTTTTTCTTCGACATACGTTTGCGCCGCTTCTTGATTACTGAACCCATGAACTCCGCTATCTGAGCTGTGACCGCTTCTTAAGGACTGCTAAAGGACTTGAAAACTTCCGGGGTCACTTTACCCGGCGGGCAACACCGAACACCAAACCGCCGGTCGCGCGGCCGCTTGAATGGCCACGCCCCACGCGTCGGTCCCGATCCGTCCGCCGGCGTCTCGCGGCGGGCGACCGGCTCAGCCGGCGTCGAAGTAAGACGTCTCCAGCATGTCGTGCACCGCCTTGGCGTGCACGCGGAAGGACCGGCCAACTCGTACCGCCGGCAGCTCTCCGTTGTGCACCAAGCGGTAAACCGTCATCTTGGAGACCCGCATCAGGGCGGCCACCTCGGCGACGGTCAGAAATTGTGTCCTTGCCTGGCTATCGGCCGAAGCTGTGTCCCGCGGCTTACCTGCGGAATCTCGCGCCGATGGCCCGTTCGTAGACGTCATCGCAACCCAATCGTGTCAGGCTCGCGCAATGCCAGCGGCTTCCCCTCCGCCGGCACCCACACGGGCATACAGAAAGGAGAATAGCGGGACTAGTGGGGTTACTGGTACTGGTGGGGGACAATCATTTTGACATCTTTAAATTATTCCGATGTAATTCTTAGCTGCTCAGAGCGCGTTTTTGCGGCCTGAACGGCGGCGTCGACGGCGGTGCGCAGGCCTCCTCTTTCGAGTTCGCGCAGCGCAGCGGCGGTCGTACCGCCAGGCGAGGTCACCATGGCCCGCAGTTGCGCCGCGGTGGCGTCCGACTGTTTGCCCATTGCCTCGCTGTCGGCAGGCCCCGGCTGCTGATCCAGCCTTTCCAGCAGCAGCGCCGCCGATCCGGCCATCGTCTGTGCCGTCAGGTCTGTCGCCACGCCCCGGCTCAGACCCGCCGCGACGCCGGCGTCCACCAGTGCCTCGACCATCAGAAAGAAATACGCGGGTCCCGATCCCGACAGTGCGGTCACCGCGTCCATTTGGGACTCGGGCACGGTCAGCACTCCGCCGACGGCGTCGAATAGCGCCGTCACCTCCTCGAGCTGCGGCGCTGTGACGAAACGGCCCTTGGCCAGCGCGGTCACCCCCGCACCCACCACTGCCGCCGCGTTCGGCATCGCCCGGACCACCGGCGTCCCGGCGGGCAACTTGGACTCGAGGGAGGCGAGCGTGATCCCCGCCGCGACGGTGACGAAGACCTGCTCGGCGCCGTCCCCCTCGACCGCGGAAGCGGCCTTGGTCAGCTTCTCCATCACCGACTCGACATCGGCGGGCTTGACCGCGACGACGATGAACGTCGCGCCACTCACCGCATCGCCCACCGACGACGTCACCAGCACCGAATACGTGTCGGCCAGGTACTTGGCGCGTTCCGGGACGCGTTCGGCCACCACTAGGTCCTTGACCTTCCGCCCGGACCGAAGCAGACCCGACAGCAGGGCCTCGCCCATGCTGCCGCCACCGATGATCGCGATTCTCGCCACGGGAGAAAGCATCGCAGACGGCTCGGCTTCGCCCGGCTACCGGGGCGCGGGCACCAGTGCCAATTGCCGGGACTGCACGACGAGTCGCCCCAAGCTGTCGACGACGATGTGGTCTTCGTCGAACCAATCGTGCCCGATCTCCAGGCAGGTACAGATCACGCGCAGCCAGCCATCGGCGGGCAGGGCGCGCAGGAAGGCGGTCAGCTGGATCGTGGGCGCCCAGCCGGTGCGCTCCACGGCGAACGTCACCGGCGCGGACAGATCGCCGCACATCAGCGCGAAGAGGCCGTCAGGAGCGACGCCGCGCGGCCGCGCCCACATCTGCAGCATCGGCGGCCGCCCGTCGGTGCTGGGCGCCAGCGTCGACAGCAGCGGGCGCACATCGCAGCCCTCACCCAGGTGCACCAGGCCGGCCAGCGGGTGGCCGGGCCCGATCGGTTCGATGTCGTCGGGCGGTTCCGGCGCCATCAGGTCCAGGACCGGATTCGCCGACAGCAGCGGCGCGGTGTCGCCGCCGGGTTCGAAGTGCTCCGGCTCGCCCAGGTTGACCACCGCGTGGACGGCGGTGCGATCACCCTGCGTGAGTTCGACGTCGACGACGCTGATCCGCCGGCCACGCTTGCGGATCGAGGTGATCAGCCGCATCGGCCCGGGGTCGGGTGCCCACAGGAAGCTCGCCGACACCGCCACCGGTTCGTGCCCGGCCTCGGCGCAGGCGTGACGCGCGGCGTTGGCACACAATGCCAGCATCGCGCCGCCGTGCACCTTGGGACCGATGGTCCAGTGCTTGTTGAGTTCTCCCTCGAATACACCCGGATCTACCTCCCGCAACGTCATTGCGGTGGTGAATAGCGCGGTCATGGTCTCCTGAGGGTCACTGCGCGGTCAGCGCATCAGATGCGTGCGGGCGAACTGCAGCGATTCGGCGAGCATGGCTTCGCGCTCGCTGGCCGAGCGGGCGCTGGAAGTGGACACCTCGAGGATGGCGTGGCCGGCGAAATGGCCGGCAGCCAGCAGCTGGCACACCTCGGCGGTGGGTTGGGTGCCGCGCCCGGGCACCAGATGCTCGTCGGCGGGCAGGCCGCTGCCGTCGCACAGATGCAGATGCACCAGCCCGGCGCCCATCCGCTCGGTCATTTCCAGCGCATCGGTGCCGGCGGTCGAGGTATGCGACAGGTCCAGCGTGTAGTGCGCGTGGTTGCCGTCCAGCGGGTCGTACGACGGCGAGAACGCCGAAATCGCCGGTCCCGGCCCACCGCCGCGCCGGCGCATCCGTTCCCGCGACTGGTCGGTCCCGAAGAATCGGTCCGCCCGGAACGGGAACATGTTCTCCACCGCGACCATCACGTCGCTGGACGCTTCCAGGGCCGTCACCTGTTCGCTGAATCCTTCCGCGTAGCGCCGCTGCCAGCGGAACGGCGGGTGCACGACGACGGTCTGCGCGCCGAGTTCCTCGGCGGCCTGCACGCTGCGTTCCAGCTTGGGAATCGGGTTGGAGCCCCACACCCGCTGGGAGATCAGGAGGCAGGGTGCGTGGACTGACAGCACCGGCACCTGATAGCGCTGCGACAGCTTCTTGACGGCGGCGATGTCCTGGCTGACCGTCTCGCTCCACACCATCAGCTCGACGCCGTCGTAGCCGAGCCTGGCCGCGTACTCGAATGCGGCCTCGGCCCTCAACGGGTAGACCGAGGCCGTGGACAGGCCGACCTTGATTGCTGGACGCACTGTTGCGGGTGACGCCTAGCCGGACTGCATCGAGAGCGCCAGCGGTCCCAGGGTGATCAGCGCCCCGACGGCCACCGCGATCAGCGTGCTCGCGATGTCCTCGGTTTTGCGCACCACCCGCACTCCGGCCACCAGGCCGAGGATGACCAGCACCGACAGCACCAGGGCCACCAGGCTGTTCCATCGCCACAGTTGGTCGAACGCGATGAAGAGCCCGGCGCCGAATGCGACGGCCAGCATCGACTGCAACACGGTCAAGCTGCCGTGCCAGAGCGCCTCGAGTTTGCCGGGCGCCGGATGGGCATCCTTGGGTTTGTCCGCGCGGGGCGGCGCTAGGGCGACGCCGTCCTGGGCGGGCGCCTTTTCCGCGGTCAGCGAGTCCGCGTCGGCGCTCTCTCGCTCGTCGCTGCGTCGCCGGGCCACTTCGTCGGCGAGGGTCTGTCCGCCGAACAGCGTCGAATCCGACGCCTGCAGGTAGGAACGCACGTAGGCGGAATCCTCGGTCGCGGGTTCGGCTTCGCGCACGTCGGAGTCCATGACGTCGACCGGGATGTCGGCGTAATGCTCGAGCGGATCCGGGCTCATGTCCTCGGCGCCGGAGGATGGCGCGGGCTTACCGGCGGGCTTCGCGGGCGACTCGGCTTCTGGTGCATCGGGACGGCGCGTGGGCCGGGGGTAGGCACTGCGCTCGGGCCCTGCCCGGGGCGGCTGCGGCGGCGACTTGGGCCAGCGGGGCTCGGGGCGGGCCGCGGGCTCGGGCCGGGCCGCCGCCTTGGGCCGGTCCTCGGTGACCGGTTCGGCGACGACGGCTTCCGAGACGGGTTCGGCCGCCGCTTCGACCTCGGCCCCGGGTGCGGCGACCTCGACGGCCCCATTGGCCTCGTGTGTCGTCTCGCCGTGCTCGTCGTCGTCACGGATGACGGGAATCTCGCCGGTCAATTCGGCGACGGTGACCGTGTCGCTGTCGCCGCGCCGGCGGCGCCGGCGTCGGGTGACCGCCGGGGCGCCGATGGTTCCGTTCCTGGCCAGCAGCTCGGCCACCGAGATGGGCCGAGTGCCGGGGCTCTCGGTATCTGAGTGTGGTCCGGTCATGATTTGTCGCCTCTCGATCGGTGGGTGTTCCGATCTACTGCCTGACCTCCAGCATTGCGCACCGAGGTCTCTACGAGGGCGGTTCCGTCGGCTTCGCTGTCGAGCTTGCGCAAGATGAGACCTTCCCGTAACGCCCACGGGCAGATATCCACTATTTCGATCGACAGCGCTCGCATACTCGCCTCCGCCACCAAAGCGCCCGCCACGATCTGCGGCGCCCGCTCGGCGCTGACTCCTTCCAATTCCGCCCTGTCAGCGGTGGTCATCCTAGATATGAAAGATATGAGTTGCCTGAGGCCGTTGGCCGTCAGCGTCCGCTTGACGCGTGGTCCGGCGGCCGACGGCGCCGCGCCGGTGAGCCGGGCCAGCGACCGGAACGTTTTCGACGTTGCCACCGCGAGGTCCGGGGCGCCAGCTTCGAGCACGGCGACGCTGGCGTCGGCCAGCTCGGCGTCCAGCCAATCGCGCAGCATCGCCACCCGGCGCCGCCCGGGCGGATCGTCGGGCAGCCACTCGCGGGTCAGCCGCCCGGCACCCAGCGGCATCGACAAGGCGACTTCGGGCTCTTCGTCGACGCCGCTGGACAGCTCCAGCGAACCGCCGCCGATGTCGAGGTTGATGATCCGCCCGGCGCTCCACCCGTACCAGCGGCGCACCGCCAGGAACGTCAGCCGCGACTCGTCCACCCCGGTCAGCACCTGCAACTCGACACCGGTCTCTTTGCGCACCCGGCTCAGCACGTCATCGGAATTCTCGGCGTCGCGCACCGCGGAGGTGGCGAACGCCATCAGCTGCGCGCAGCCGGAGCTGAGGGCGATCTTGGCGAACTCATCGATCGTGGAGATCAGTTTTTCGGCCCCGCGCTTGGTGATCTTTCCCGAGCTGTCGGTGGCCTCGGCCAAGCGCAAGGTGGCCTTCGTCGAACTCATCGGGGTGGGGTGCCCACCGCGGTGGGCATCAACCACCAGCAGATGCACCGTATTGCTACCCACGTCGAGCACGCCTAATCGCACGAAAACAAACTAGCGGGACGACGATGCGCTTGCGGTTGCGCCCCGCTGAGGAGCACAACAATCCGGTGTCGGCCGCCGCGATCTTGAAGCAATTCAAGATCAGCTGATCCACGCTCCGGGGGCGCGAGTGTCAGCGGCTCAACGGATACGAATTTTGGTCTAACGTTGCATCCGTGGCGAATTCGCACCCCGAGCCAGGGCAAGAAGTTGAATTGGATTTCGCCCGTGAATGGGTGGAGTTCTTCGATCCGGACAATCCGGAGCACTTGATCGCGGCCGACCTGACGTGGTTGCTGTCGCGCTGGACGTGTGTGTTCGGCACCCCGGCCTGCCGCGGCACGGTCGAGGGCCGGCCGGATGACGGGTGTTGCTCGCACGGCGCGTTTCTGTCCGACGACGACGACCGCGCCGGCTTGGACGACGCGGTCAAGCAGCTCACCGCGGCCGATTGGCAATTCCGCGAAAAAGGTTTGGGCCGTAAGGGTTACCTCGAACTCGACGAGCATGACGGCCAGCCCCAACACCGCACCCGCAAATACAAAGGCGCGTGCATTTTCTTGAACCGGCCCGGCTTTCCCGGCGGCGTCGGCTGTGCGCTACACAGCAAGGCGCTCAAGCTGGGCGTGGCGCCGCTGACGATGAAACCCGAGGTCTGCTGGCAGTTGCCGATCCGGCGCAGCCAGGAATGGGTGACCCGGCCCGACGGCACGGAGATCCTGAAGACCTGGATCACCGAATACGATCGCCGCGGCTGGGGCTCCGGCGGCGCCGACCTGCACTGGTACTGCACCGGCGATCCGGCTGCACACGTCGGCGCCAAGCAGGTATGGGAAAGCCTGGCCGACGAACTCACCGAGCTCCTCGGTTCCAAGGCCTACGCTGAATTGGCGGCAATGTGCAAGCGCCGCAGCCAATTAGGGCTAATCGCCATCCACCCGGCGACCCGGATCGCGGAGTAGCCGCACGCCCCACCCGGGCGGAGGTGTGCCCATGAATGACGAAGTGCGCTTGGCGGCGGCCCCGCGGTGGCGCGGCGAGGCCGGGCGGCTAGAAGTCTGGTACGCCACCCTGTCGGATCCGCTGACGCGGGCCGGGCTGTGGATTCACGGCGAGACGGTCTCCCCCACTCCCGACGGCGCCCCCTATGCGCATGGCTGGGCGACCTGGTTTCCGCCCGACGGCCCACCGCGCACCGAACGGTTCGGCCCCGAGTCTGCTCAACCCGCCGCCGGTGCGGCCTGGTTCGACATCAGGGGCGTGCGCATGGGGCCCGAAGGGCTGACCGGGCGGGCCGGATCGCTCGGATGGGAACTGGTCTGGACGGACGCCACCGGGCCGCTGTGGACGTTTCCCCGCGTGGCCTGGAAGCGCGAGCTGCTGCCCGCCGCCCAGGTGGTGATCGCACCCAGCGCCGACTTCGCGGGGTCGCTGAACATCAACGGGACTACCCACCCGGTCAACAGTTGGCGAGGAGCCCTCGCGCACATCTACGGGCACGGCAACGCCAAGCGCTGGGGCTGGATCCACGCCGATCTCGGCGGCGGCGACGTCCTGGAGGTGGTCACCGCGGTGTCACAGAAGCCCGGGCTGCGCCGGCTTGCGCCGCTTGCCTTCGTTCGTTTCCGTATCGACGGAAAGGATTGGCCCGCAAGCCCTTTGCCCTCGCTTCGGATGCGCACGACACTCGGCTTGGAGCACTGGCAGCTGAAGGGCCGGATCGGGAACCGCGACGTGTCCATCCGGGTCGACCAGCCAGAGGGCAGGTGCGTGAGTCTGCGCTACACCGATCCGGACGGGGCCACCGCGGTGTGCACCAACTCCGAGCAGGCCGACATTCGCATCGAGATCAGTCGCCGCCGAGGCCATGACCGCGTCGTCGACCACAGTTGGTCAGTGCGGGGAATCGGGCATGCTGAAGTCGGTTTGCGCTAAGCGCATGAGCCCCAGGGCCAGTCGCTCCACCCGTTACTCAACAGCGCCGAGAACATCCAGCACACCATTGACTCCGATGTCGGGCTGGATTCCCGAGAGACCCGAGAGACCTGCGTTTCCGGACAGGCTTGTCGCACTCGACACACTGCTGAGTGATCCGAGAGCCGGCGCCGACGACGCACCGGCGGAGCCCGCGGAGCCCGCGGAGGCGACGCCGAGGCTGGGGTCGACACCCGTTACGGCGGTGCCGTCGGCGAGCACCGTGGTAACACCGGTCTGGCTGACGACGACGCCGTTGTCGATCGCCAAACCGCCTTGGACAGTGGTATTTCCGACCGCGAGGGTGACGTCGTGGGGGACGGCGAGGGCACTGGCCTTGAGAGCCATTGCACTTTTAGGGGCGACCGCGAGGTGGGCATGCGTGCCTACGGCGAGGCTGCTCTTGAGGGCGCTCAGGTTGCCCACGACGTCGAGGCTTCCCTGCGGGGCAATGGTGACGCTGCTGTAGCTCAGGTCAACGGAGGCGCCGGGGCCAGTGCCGAATGACAGCCCGCCACCGACCGAGAAGTGCGCCGAATCCCCGACGGAGACGGCGGAGCCGGGGCCGACAGTGAACGAGCTGGAGGCCATCGTGCCGTCGGGGGCGACGGAGCCGACGCTCACCGACCCCGAGGTGACGGAGACGCCGCCACCGTGGGCAACGGTGACCGAGCTGCCGGGGCCGACGGAGATGGAGCCTGAGCCCACGGAGACGGAGCCGGGGGCTGCCGTGGTGGCGGTGGAGCCCGACACGGTGGCGTCCGAGCCGACGCTGAGGGAGCCGCCGGACGCGACCTGGACGGAGCCGGAGCCGACGGAGACGGAGCCGGATCCGATGGTGACGGAGCCCGGGCCGGTGCCGACCGTGACTGGGCCAGAACCGGTGACTGAGCTGGAGGCGAGCAAGGCGGAGCTGTTGGGGCCGGCGGTACCGACGGTCAATGAGCCACCTTGGCCGATGCTGAGAGCGCCCACTGAACTCCCCTGGCCGACGGTGACGGAGCTGGCCTGACCGATGGTGAGGGCGCTGCTCTGGCCGAGGGTGACGGAGCTGGCCTGGCCGATCGCCAGTGAGCCGCCTTGGCCGATGCTCAGCGTGCTGCCGGGGCTGAGGGCGAGGCTGGCGCCGGGGCCGAGGCTGACGGTGCCGCCGGTGGGAACGGTTGCAGTGATAGTGGTGCCACTGGCATTGACGACTTGGATGTTGGCGCTGACCGCCGAACTGAGAACCTTGCTGAGCTCCGCTTGGGTTTCAGCGGCGGTGGCGTTGCCGGCGGCCTGAGCCGTCGCGTCGGCCTGGTCGGCCGCCCCGGCCGGATTGGTGGTTTGCGGCGGCTCGTCGAACGGCTTCAGCGTGCTCAGGGGCTCAGCAGCGCTGGCGTAGCTGTACATCGCGGTGGCGTCCTGAACCCACATCTCCGTGTACTGGGCTTCGCAGGCCGCGATCGCCGGGGTGTTCTGCCCCAAGAAATTGGTCGCCACCAACACCATCAACTGCAGCCGGTTGGCCGCGACGAGCTGCGGGGGCACCGTCATCGCGAACGCCTCGTCGTAGACCGCCGCCGCTGCGTAGGCCTGCGCTGCGGTTTCCCCGGCCTGAGCGGCGGCGGTAGACAACCAGTCCACGTAGGCCGTGGCCGCGTCGCTCATCATCGTCGACGACGGGCCCAACCACGTCTGGCCGGTCAGCGCCGAGACCTGCGACGCGCAGCCGCTCGCGGTCGACTCGAGCTCGACGGCCACCGCGTCCCAGCCCGCCGCGGCCGCCAGCATCGGTCCCGACCCGGGGCCGCTGTACATGAGACCGGAATTGACCTCGGGCGGCATCAACGCAAAGTCCATGGCTTTCCTCTTTTCGAGTTAAGCGCGGCGATTTTCGACACGAGTACATTAACGCGGCACACGTGAACGCCCAGTGAAAGCATGCTTAAGCTCGGCGGTAACCATGGGGTAGAACCGTGAAATGCTTGGCGGCACTGTCGTTTCGGGAACGATCGCCAGCGGTCCGCAGCGAGTTTGTCGCCGTGTTACGCATTTTTAAGTTACATTTCTTTTGGCTTATTTCTGGTGCCGCGCCGTTGATATTCCCGTTACCAAAAGCTAAACAGCGAGCTTCGATCTCTCGGCGGCATTCAGGTCCGCGCAGCCTCGGGAAATCAACGCCGCGGGGGTCCGGGCACGGCACTGCCGCAGTGCAGAGCCGACTCCAGCAAGCTCGGCCGCCATGGCAACCAACAGCGTGCGGTCACCCCTGTGCCACAACATGTTTGGGATCGGTGCTATACGACGACTGGCACTCGAAGCAATTCGAAATCGTTGAGCGGCAACGTAGTTGCGTCACCACTGACCGACACGACGCGGGGTCCCGCCGTCGCTACCTGAAGCCATACAGCAGGCGAACGCCCAGCCTTCGAGCGTGTCGCCCACGAGATCCTGTGTTAGGAAAGGTGTGTGCCGGTTCCCGACTTCATCGTTGAGTTGCGTCGCGCGATTGGCCATGCGCCCTTGTGGTTGCCCGGTGTTACCGCCGTCACCATTCATGACCACAAAGTTCTGTTGGTGAAGCGATCGGATAACGGCGCCTGGACAGCGGTGACGGGAATCGTGGAACCGGGCGAAAATCCAGCGGATTGCGCCGTGCGTGAAGTACTCGAAGAAGCCGGGGTTCGTGTGCAGGCTGTCAGACTCGCCTGGGTCCATGTAGGCCAGCCGACGGTGCACGCCAACGGCGATCACGCGCAGTACCTGGATCACGTATTTCGAATGAAGTGGCTGTCCGGGGAGCCGTATGCGGCCGACGACGAGAGTACCGAGGCGAGGTGGTTCGATCTCGACGAGCTTCCGCCGATGACAGCGAACATGCGTCGGCGCATCGAGGCAGGCGCGGCCGACGAGGAGCGGACCGTATTCGACTCCAGCAGGTTCTAGGGCCCAGCGCGCATCCTGGGCGACGAGCGTGCGGCCTCTGCGGAAAATCGCCCGAATTCCCGCCCTCAGTGCACACTCAACGAAAAGGGCTGAGCGACAACGAAAGGCGGGCCCACGAGAGCCTGCTGCGAACGCCTAGCCTTCGAGCTTGTAGCCCAGCCCGCGCACCGTCACCAGGTGCACCGGGTTGGCGGGGTCGGCTTCGATCTTGGACCGCAACCGCTTGACGTGGACGTCGAGCGTCTTGGTGTCGCCGACGTAGTCCGCGCCCCACACCCGATCGATCAACTGTCCACGGGTCAGCACCCGACCGCTGTTGCGCATCAGGTACTCGAGCAGGTCAAACTCCTTGAGCGGCAACGTGATTGTGTCACCGTTGACCGAAACGACGTGCCGCTCGACGTCCATCCGGACCGGACCGGACTCCAATACGCCGTCGCTGATCTCGGAGTCATCGTCGCCGCCCCGGCGCAGCACCGCCCGGATCCGGGCAATCAACTCACGCGCCGAATAGGGCTTGGTGACATAGTCGTCGGCGCCGAGCTCCAGGCCGACCACCTTGTCGATCTCGCTGTCCCGGGCCGTCACCATGATCACCGGCACGCTGGAGCGAGCGCGCAGCTGCTTGCACACGTCGGTGCCCGACATGCCCGGCAACATCAGATCAAGCAGCACGATGTCCGCGCCGGCACGGTCGAACTCGGACAGCGCCGCTGACCCATCGGTCACCACGGTGGCTTCGAAGCCCTCCTTGCGAAGCAGGAAGGCCAGTGGATCGGCAAGCGACTCCTCGTCCTCCACGATCAGCACACTGGTCATCGACTTAGTTCTTCCTCTCGTTGGGATCTGTTGGGTCGCGCTTCGCGAGCCCGGGGTTGCTCGGTTTCCTCGTCGCTATCGGCGTCCTGATAGGCCGGGATGGACAACGTGAACGTCGACCCGGTTCCCGGCTTGCTCCACACACCGATGCTGCCGTCGTGATTGGCCGCAACGTGTTTGACGATCGCCAGCCCCAGCCCACTACCGCCGGTGGCTCGCGAACGCGCCTTGTCCCCCCGGAAAAACCGCTCGAAGACCCGCTCCTGGTCTTCTAGCGCAATCCCGATCCCGCGGTCGGTAACCGCGATTTCGATGTTGTCGCCACGACGGCGACGGCTGATCGACACCGGTGAGCCCGGCGGCGAGTAGGCGATCGCATTGGAGACCAGATTGGCCAATGCGGTCACCAGCAGCGTTTGATCCCCCAGCACCCGCAAACCGGTGGGCGAGTCGGTGCGAACCTCGATCTTGGCATTGTCCGCAGCCACCTTGTGACGTGAAATCGCTTCGGCCACAACGGTATCGACCTCGACAGCGACGACGTTCGGCAATCGCTCGGCGCCCTGCAGCCGGGAGAGCTCGATGAGCTCGGCGACCATGTCGCCCAACCGGTTGGCCTCGATCAGCACCTTCTCGGCGAACCGGCGCACGGTTTCGGAGTCGTCCGCCGACGCCAGCAGGGCTTCGGCCAGCAGCGCCATGGCACCGACCGGGGTCTTGAGCTCGTGGCTGACGTTGGCCACGAAGTCGCGGCGGGTGGCCTCCATGCGCGCATGGTCGGACTGGTCGTGAACGAAGACCACGGCGAACCGGCGGTCTTCCTCACTGAGCAGCGTCGCCTGCCCGTGCACCGATATCCCGGACCGTCCGGCGGCCCCGCGCTTGCCGGGCTGTAGGTCGAATTCGACGACCTCGCCGCCCAGCGCCTGCTGCGCCGCCTGCCAGGCTTGGTCGTCGAGCTGCCGATCGCGTACCAGGCCCAGTTCCTTGGCCCGCTCGTTGAGGTAAACGACATCGCGATGCGAATCCACCACCGCGGCGCCCAGCGGCATCAGGGTGACGATTTGTTGCAGCATCTGCGCGACGGTGATGCCGGTCGACTCGGTGGCCACTCGCTGGCGCCGTCGCACCACGCGTGCGGACAACCGAGTGCCGGCCGCCACTCCGACGGCCAGCGCCAGCAAGGACAAGACCCCGGCCAGCAACAGCGCCGAGAACACAGTCACGAACAAAATCCTACAAATCTGGTGAACGCAGCCCTAGCGGAACGAGGCCAAAATCGGACAAGTCACAACTTGCGCTACAGGTGTTCGGCTGCAGTTCATGCGAAATTTGGCCTACGGGCCTTTGGCGCTCAAAAGCGGAGAAAAATGAGCCCGCGTCAATCTTACCGGGCACCCTGGCTGGCTACCGCCGCGGCGCCCGCGGCCGCTGCCTCCGGGTCCAGGTAGGTGCCGCCGGGCACCACCGGACGCAAATCAGCGTCCAGGTCGTAGCGAAGCGGAATGCCGGTCGGAATGTTCAGCTCGGAGATCTCGTCGTCGGAAATCTGGTCGAGGTGCTTGACCAGGGCGCGCAGCGAGTTGCCGTGGGCGACGATCAGCACCGTCTTGCCGAAGCGCAGATCCGGCACGATCACGTCGGTCCAGTACGGCAGGAAACGCACCACCACATCGGCCAGGCATTCGGTGAGCGGGCCGCCACCGATGTCGGCGTAGCGCGGGTCGGCATCCTGGCTGAACTCGCTACCCTTCTCGATCGGCGGCGGGGGGGTGTCGTAGCTGCGCCGCCAGGCCATGAACTGCTCGTCGCCGTAGCGGGCCTTGGTCTCGGCCTTGTCCAGGCCCTGCAGCGCCCCGTAGTGGCGTTCGTTGAGCCGCCAGCTGCGTCGCACCGGGAGCCACAGCCGGTCGGCGGCGTCCAACGCCAGGTGCGCCGTGGTGATCGCGCGGCGCAGCAGCGAGGTGTAAAGCACGTCGGGCAGCAGGCCGTGCTGGGTCAGCAGCTCGCCGCTGCGAACCGCTTCGGCCCGGCCCTTTTCGGTCAGTCCGACGTCGACCCATCCGGTAAACAGGTTTAGCGAGTTCCATTCGCTTTCGCCATGACGAAGCAGCACCAGCGTCGCAGTGTCACCCATGCCGGTCAGTCTCTCACGCACGGTGTGGCGCTCGCCTAACTAGTCAGAGCGGTCGTCATCGTCTTCCTCGTCGATCAGATGCGCGAACGCCTGCAGATTCTTCAACGATTCGCCGCGTGATACCCGCCAATCCCATTCCTTCTGAATCGACGTGCGAAACCCCAACTCCAGCAACGTATTAAAGTCCGAATCCACCGCTTCGAGCACCTGGCCGAGTACCCGGTCGATTTCGTCGGCGTCCACCGATGCCAGCGACATCCGGCCGACCAGGTAGATGTCGCCGACGTTGTCCAATGTGTAGGACACCCCGTAGAGCCGACGGTTGCGCTTGAGCAGGAACCGGTAGACGCCCTCGTGGTTCTCGTCGGGCTTGCGGCACACGAACGCCTCGACGCGCACCGAGTGTTCACCGATACTCAGGATGGTGTTGGTCTTGAGCCGGCGCTCGCCGGGCAACTCGACCACCAGACCCGCCGGCCCGCCATGTGCGCCTTCGTGTTTCGAGTACGTCAGCTCACTGGCGTCGAGCGCATGCTCAATCACCTGCTGCACCGCAGTGCTCATGCGCGCCACTCCTCCTCATCGCTACGTCCCCCTCGCCGGCGCGGCTCATGCGCCCACCCCCCCACGTCCCCCTCGCCGGCGCGGCTCATGCGCCCACCCCGCGGCGCGGCGTCCAACGACGCGGCTTACGCGCCGCCACCCGGTCGCGAACCCGGCGCTGCCGCGCGGCGCTGAAATCACCGATGGCCCGGCGATAGCTGGCCAGCAGCGCGTCGGTGGTGTTCTCCCACGAGAACGTCGCCGCGTGCGTGGCCGCGGCCCGGCTCATCGCCGCGCCCTGGGCCGTGCCGTCCAGGCGCAGCAGCTCGTCGAGCGCGTGGGCCCAGTCGTCGACGTCATGCCCGGGCACCAGCGCGCCGCTCACGCCGTCACGCACCGCAACCGGCAGCCCGCCGACCGCTGCCGCCACCACCGGCGTGCCGCACGCCTGCGCCTCGACGGCGACCAAGCCGAAGGACTCCGAATAACTGGGCACTGCAACAAGATTCGCGGCCTGGAACAGGGTCGCCAGGTTCGGCCGGGACTGCGGCGGCAGAAACGTCACCCGCTCGCCGATCCCGAGTTCGTCGGCCAGGCGAACCAGTCCGTCCGGGGTAGCCAGACCACTGCCCGACGGCCCGCCGGCCACCACGATGCGCACGCCCGGCAGTTTCGCCGCTGCCCGCAGCACGATGTCGGGTGCCTTCAGCGGCTGGATTCGCCCGACGAACGCGACGATCTGTTCGTCTAGCGCAAGGCCCAGCGCGACGCGCGCCGCCCGGCGTTCGCCCGGGTGGAACACCTCCAGATCGACGCCGGGATGGACCACGTCGATCCGCTCGGGGTCCGCGTGATGGATCGAAACCAATTGCCGCGCTTCGTCTTCGGTGTTGACGATCAGCCGGTCCGCCTCGTCGACGACCTGCTGCTCCCCCACCGTGCGCAGCGGGGGCTCGGGCGCGTCGCCGGCGGCCAGTGCGGCGTTCTTCACCGCGGCAAGCGTGTGCGCGGTGTGCACCAGCGGCACCGCCCAACGGTCGCGGGCCAGCCACCCGACCTGTCCGGACAGCCAGTAGTGCGAGTGCACGATGTCGTAGTAACCGGGCTCATGCGAGGCTTCGGCACGCAGCACCCCGGCCGCGAACGCACACAGCTGGGTAGGCAAGTCGTACTTGTCCAGGCCCTCGAACGGCCCGGCAACGACGTTGCGCACCAGCACTCCGGGCTCAACCTCGACGACCGGCGGATCGGCCGACGCGGTGGCCCGGGTGAAGATCTCCACCTCGATGCCCCGCCGCGCCAGATGCAACGCACTTTGCAGCACGTACACGTTCATCCCGCCGGCATCACCGGTACCCGGTTGAGCGAGGGGTGAGGTGTGCACTGCCAATAGCGCGACCCGGCGCGGATCGTTGCGCATGAGGACCTCGTCGTGCCGCACTCTTTCATCTTTACAGCACGGTCCGGCAGCCAGCCCAAGCCGTTCGCGTTAGGCGGAAGACTCGTCGACGACCTCCGGGATCCGGGAGCCGATCACCCCGGCACGGCGCATCGCACCCAGCGGGTCGGCGTAAAGCCCGCCCAGCGACACGATGCCCGCTCCGGCCTCTTGCACGCGGTTGCCGAAGGCGGTGACGCGGATATCCCGCGGCGTCAGCACCGAACGCTCGGCGAATGCCGCCTCCACCTGCTCCATCGCCTCGGGATACTCGGTGAATGCCTGGCCACCGACCACGAGTTCGTCGGGGTTGAGCAAGTCACGCAGCAGCGCAACCGCCTCACCCAGGACTCGGGCGCGCTCCGCGAGCAGATCCTTGGCCGGCTGGTTGCCGGCCCGGGCCAGGCGCACCAGATCGGTGATGCCCGTGGCGGGGCCGTTGGCGCGGCCAGCCGGCGCCGGGCGCAGGATGCGCAACCGGCGAGCCGCGGCAAGCACGGCCTCGTCGCTGACCGTGGACTCGAGCTGTCCGGTGCCGCCGAGCAGCTCGGAGTGCGCGGGCAGGCCCGCGATGGTGCCCGGACCGCTGGACGGGCAGTGCACCCGTCCGCCGATCACCAGCGCGTATCCCACGGTCTCGCGGGCGTAGACGTACAGGCTGGTCGGCGAACTCGGCGCGAACCGCCGCATGCCGAGCAGCAGCTCGGCGCCGGCCATCGCGTCGACGTGCGAAGCCACCGAAACCGGCAGGCTCAGCGCGTCGGCCAGCACCGGCCCGACCGGCGCTTGCCGCCAGCCCAGCCGCGGATGGTCCACATGGCCGGTGGCGCCGTCGACAGTGCCACCGATGGCGACCCCCACCCACAGCGGCCGCCGGCGATGCCAGCGCCTCAGGTAGCGGGTGGCGCTTTCGGCCAGCGCGGTCAGCGCGGCGGCCGGCGGGCTCAGCGGCGTCGGCGTTTCCACCGTGTCCAGCGTGCGGCCGAACAGGTCGGTCGCCACGATGCTGGTGGTCCGCGCACCGATGTGGATGCCCAGCGCCACGAACGGTTCGTGATTGATCTCCACCGGAACCCGTGGGCGTCCGATGGCTCCGGAGACGGCCAGGTCTGCGCGTTCCCGCAGCAGGCCCGCGTCGAGCAGGGCGATGACCTGCCGGTTCACCGTCGCGATGCTCAGCGAGGTGACCCCGGCGATGACGTCGCGGCCGACCGGGCCGCGCAGCCGGACCGCCCGGAACACCGAGGCCGCAGCGGAGTCGGAGATGTGCAGCGACGGCGGCAGAATCTGGCGGTGCAGCCGCAGGTGACCCTTACGGCTGGGCGAATGATGAGTATGAGTGAGAGAAGTCGAGCGCACGAGCGTCCTTTGTCCGAGTTCTGATGGCCGGTCTTGGCCACAACCTGTTTTTGGGTTCAGGCGCGGCAAAGTGCGCGGCAACAACACGCACATGCCGCGCAAAGACACGCGGCAGTGTTGTTGAACAGGGCGCTGTGGTGCACCTCAGGAATTTAGCACGTTTATTAGAGTTGGCTCAGTGAGTTCAAATAACGCGCATCAACGGGTTGCGGTAGTTACCGGTGCCAGTTCCGGAATCGGCGAAGCAACAGCCAAAACCCTTGCCGCCCTTGGGTTTCACGTCGTCGCAGTGGCGCGACGCGCGGACCGGATAAATGCCATCGCCAACGAGATAGACGGCACACCAATTGTGGCTGACGTCACAGACGACGCAGCCGTAGAGGCACTCGCCAGCAAATTGGGCCGGGTCGATGTACTGGTCAATAACGCCGGCGGCGCTCGCGGATTGGCACCCGTCGCCGACACCGACCTCGAGCACTGGCGCTGGATGTGGGAGACCAACGTCCTTGGCACGCTGCGGGTCACCCGCGCGCTGCTGCCCAAGCTGGTCGACTCCGGCGACGGCCTGATCGTCACCGTCACCTCGGTGGCCGCGCTCGAGGTGTACGACGGAGGCGCCGGCTACACCGCGGCCAAGCACGCCCAGGGCGCGCTGCACCGCACGCTGCGCGGCGAATTGCTGGGCAAGCCGGTGCGGCTCACCGAAATCGCCCCGGGCGCCGTGGAAACCGAGTTCTCACTGGTCCGATTCGACGGCGATCAGGAACGCGCGGAGTCGGTCTATGCCGGCATCACACCGCTGACGGCGACCGACGTGGCCGAGGTGATCGGGTTCGTGGCGTCACGCCCCTCCCACGTCGACCTGGACCTGATCGTGCTCAAGCCACGTGATCAGGCCAATACGATGCGGTTCAACCGCCGGGGCTAGGCGACCCCGAACTGGACGTAGTCGTCGTGGTCGTGGTCGTGGTGGGCGTGCCCGACAGACTCGGCGCGGTCGACGGCGTGACCGGCGCGGTGACGGGGATCTGACTGGCCGGCGGGTGCGCGTTGGGCGGCGGGAGGGCCGACATGGCCACCCAGGTGTCCCAATCCACGGCCCAGTCCCAGATGTCGCCGTCGGAGTAGGACAGCTGGATCGAGCTGCCGGTCACCTCGACCGGGTCGCCGTACATCGCGGTCGGGTAATACTCCGCGGCGTCCTCGTTCGACAGGTTGATGCAGCCATTGGTGACGTTCGTGTTGCCTTGTGCACCGGCGCTCATCGGGTTGGCGTGGATGAACTCGCCGTTGTTGGAGATTCGCACCGCCCAGCGTTCGTGCACATGGCTGTATCCCGCCGCGGGGTTGGACATGTAGAAGTCCGCGTACTTCTCGGTCACCACGTGGATGCCGTTGCGGGTGACGTTGCGCGCCTTGTCAGCCTCGCCGTAGCTGCACGGGAAGTCCATGATCACGCCGGCGTCGGTGACGACCTGGATGCGGTGCGACGACACCTCGGCCTTGACGACCTGCTTGCGGCCGATCTGGATCTTCAACGACATGTCCTGCAAGCCGTAGGCGCCGTCGCCGAACGGCAGCCCGTAGAACTTGGCATCGACGTTGACGGTGGTGCCCGCCGGGTAGTACTCGCGCGGGCGGTAATGGATGCGGGAGCCCTGCTGCTCGTCGGGCAGCCAGGCCCAGCTGCCTTCGACGGGCGGGTTGGTGGTGATGGTCAGCGCCCGCTCGACTGCAGCCTTGTCGCTGATCGGCGCGTCGAACTGGATGATGATCGGCGCGGCGACGCCGACGGTCTGGCCGTCGGCCAACTGGAAGCCGCCGTCAACCTTCTTGGTGGGCGCGACGGTGGTGATTTTGCCGGTGACGGCAACGGTCTTGCCGTCGTGGCCCACGACCGAACCGCTCCAGCTGTAGCTGCTGTCGTAGCCCAACGGCTCGGTGGTCGTGTAGACGGTGCGGTCGGCGTTGAACGCTCCGGCGACGACCTTGCCGGACGAATTCGTCAACGCCACCTTCTGGAACCAGCCGTCGCTGACCGCGACGCTGACCGGGGCGATGGGAACCACGTCGGCGGCGGTCCCGTGGTTGTCCAAGGCGGGCTGGTATTTCAGACTCGGCGCCGACTGCTCTTTGTTCTTCTGCGCTTGCTTAGCCGAGGGGCTGCCGCAGGCGGCCAGCACGCTCGGCGCGAACACACCCAGCCCAAGGGCTGCCAACGCCAACCGCCGATTAATCGGCGGTTGTTCGGGGGATGTGCTCACGACAATAAAAGATACCGGCAGTACCGACACCGCTTACGCCACGACGAGTCGCGAAAGCCTACAGCCACATCAAATCCACAGCTACAGGCGGCAGCCGAGCAGCACCGGTTCGGGTTCCAGTGTGATGCCAAACACGTCGCGGACCCCGTCCCGGATGGTCCGCGCCAGGGTCATCACGTCCGCCGTGGCGGCGTTGCCTCGATTGGTCAGAGCAAGCGCGTGCTTGGTGGACAACCGGCAGGGCGCGCCCGGGGTGTCGGGATAGCCCTTGCCGAAGCCCGCGTGCTCCACCAGCCAGCCGGCGGCCAGCTTGACGCCGCCGGGCGCGGGATAGTTGGGCACCGGCTCCTCGGTGCGGCCGGCCAGCGACTCGTAGACCTCCGGCGCGACGACCGGGTTGGTGAAGAACGAACCCACGCTCCAGGTGTCGTGGTTGGCCGCGTCGAGCACCATCCCCTTGCGGGCACGCAGGGCCAGCACCGCTTCGCGAACCGCGCGCGGATCCGCACGCTCACCGCTGGCCGCGTTCAGTGCCGCGGTGAGCTCGCCGTAGCGCAAGGGCGCGCTGCGGCCCGAATCGTCCAGTGCGAACTCCACTTCCAGCACGACCCCGGGAACGTGCGGACCGGCCCGCTTGAACATGCTGGTGCGATAGCCGAAGGCCAGCTCGTCGCCGGGTACCCAGCGCACCGCGCCGCTGCCGCGATCCAGCACCCGGACCCGGGTGATGGTGTCGGACACCTCCGCGCCGTAGGCGCCGACGTTTTGTACCGGGGTGGCTCCCGCCGATCCCGGTATGCCGGACAGGCACTCGAGCCCGCCCAGCCCGTGCTCGATCGCCGCGACCACCACGTCGTCCCACACCGCCCCGGCCTCGGCGCGCAGCAGCCGGCCGTCGACGGTGATCCCGCGGGTGGCCACGTGCACAGCGGTCAGGTCGGTCAGGTCGTCGGCTATCACCAGGTTGGAGCCGCCGGCGAACACCAGCACCGGACCGTCACTTGCGCCGTCCAACTCGGCCAGCACGGCGACAACCTGTTCGCTGCTGGTGCAGGTGATCAGGCGTTGCGCGACGGGTCCGACGCGCAACGTGGTCAACGGCGCCAGCGGCACCGCCTCGGCGACGCGCGCACCAGCGAACAGCGATCCGGTCACGGCCCGTAACGGTAGCCTGACCTGCTATGCCCCGCTCATTCGACTTGTCCGCCGATTATCAGGGCAGCGTCGAAGAACTGCACCGGGCGTTCGCTGAGCCCGACTACTGGCGGGCCAGGCTGGCCGACATTCCGGTCGACGAGGCGCGGCTGGAGTCGATCCGCGTGGGTGGGGAAGCCGGCGACGACGGCACCATTGAAGTGGTGACGCTGCAGGAAGTGCACAGCCACAACCTGCCCGCGATGGTCACCCAGCTGCACCGGGGCGATCTGTTCTTCAGACGCGAAGAGACATGGGGACCGGTCACCGATGGCATCGCCACCGCGTCCATCAAGGGCTCGATCGTGGATACCCCGGTGAATGTTCTGGGCACCGCCGAGCTGTCGCCCATTGACCGCGGCGGCGCCCGCCTGACGTTCCGGGTCAGCATCCACGTCCGGATTCCCCTGATCGGCGGCAAGGTGGAGAACATCATCGGCACGCATCTGGCCGATCTGGTGAGCAGAGAGCAGCGCTTCACCACCGCGTGGATCACCAACAACGCGTGATTCGCTTCTAAGCTGGCGGCCATGCGAATCGCGTTGGCGCAAATGCTCAGTGGCAGCGATCCGGCGGCCAATCTGCGGCAGGTGCGCGACTACACCGCCCGGGCCGCCGACGCCGGCGCGACGCTGGTGGTGTTTCCCGAAGCGACCATGTGCCGGTTCGGCGTCCCACTGGCACCGATCGCCGAACCCGTCGACGGGCCGTGGGCCGACGGGGTCCGGCAGATCGCGGCCGACTCCGCCGTCACGGTGATCGCCGGCATGTTCACCCCGGCCGGCGACGGCCGCGTGACGAACACACTGATCACGGCCGGGCCGGGCACACCGAATCAGCCGGACGCCCACTACGACAAGATCCATCTCTACGACGCGTTCGGCTTTACCGAGTCGCGCACCGTCGCCGCGGGCCGGGAACCGGTGGTGATCACCGTCGACGGTGTCGGGGTGGGGTTGACCGTTTGCTACGACATCCGCTTTCCCGAGCTCTACACCGAGCTGGCCCGGCGGGGCGCCCAGCTCATCGCGGTGTGCGCGTCCTGGGGTTCGGGTCCCGGAAAGCTCGAACAGTGGACCTTGTTGGCCCGCGCCCGCGCACTGGATTCGATGAGCTACGTCGCCGCAGCCGGTCAAGCCGATCCCGCTGACACACTGGCGGGCTCGGGGTCTTCCGCGGGCGCGCCGACCGGCGTCGGCGGCAGTCTGGTCGCTTCGCCGCTGGGCGAGGTGGTCGCGTCGGCCGGCCCCGACCCACAACTGGTGCTGGCCGACATCGACGCCACCCTGGTCGCGAAGGCCCGCGACAGCATCGCCGTGCTGCGCAACCAGTCCGACTTTGCTCGTTGCGATAGGGCAGAATCGGTTGGGTGACGAACCCACCAGGACCACCGCACGAGGGCCCGTCATCGTGGGCTCCCAGCGAGGATCACGGTCCGTTCGGCCCGACCACCGCTCCGACCGAGCAGCACTACCCGGCGGGAGCGGACACCCAGCAGGCCAGCTATGCACCGCCACCCCTGCCGCCGCTCAGTCCCACCGAACGGGTTACCCGGCCTAGCGAACAGCCCGAGCCGCCGACGAAGAAGAGATTTCGCGACCCGCTGTCCATAGTTCTGATCTGTGTCATCGTGGTGTCGCTGGTGGTCGCGGGGCTGATCGGCGGCGAGCTCTACGCCCGCCACGTGGCCGACACCAAGGTCGCCGAGGCGGTGGCCTGCGAGGTCCAGGATCAGGCCACGGCATCGTTCGGAGTCGCGCCGTTGCTGCTGTGGCAACTCGCGACGCAGCACTTCACCAACATCTCGGTGTCGACGGCCGGCAACCAGATCCGCGATGCCAAGGGTATGAAGATCGACATCGTCATCAAAGACGTCAAGCTGGACCGGACGTCGTCGTCCAAGGGCACCATCGGATCACTCGACGCGACCATCACTTGGACCAGTGACGGCATCAAGGATTCGGTGCAGAACGCGATCCCGGTGCTGGGCCCGTTTGTCACGAACAGCGTGACCACCCATCCCGCCGACGGCACCATCGAACTGAAGGGAATGCTGGACAACATCACGACCAAGCCCGTGGTGTCCGGCAAGGGGATTCAGCTGCAGATTCAGAGCTTCAACGCGTTGGGCTTCACGCTGCCCCGCGAAAGCGTCCAGTCCACGCTCGATGCGTACACCGCGAAACTGACCGCCGACTACCCGCTGGGTATTCACGCCGACAGCGTGCAAGTGACGCCGACGGGCGTGACGAGCCACTTCTCGACCCAGAACGCCACGATTCCGGCCGGCGAAAACAACGATTCCTGCTTCGCCAACATTTAGGGCTTCCGCCGCGCACCCAGGGCTTTCGCTGCGCGCCCAGGGCATTAAGTGAGCGCACAGGGCGTTAAGTGAGCGCCCAGGGCGTTAAGTGAGCGCACAGGGTGGGATTTGTGCGGCTTTACCGCCCTGGACGCACACTCGAAGGCCGCGGCTGGGCGCCGGGATTTAGCCGAGTCCGTCGAGTACTGCCCGCGTCCCGGATAAGCCGAGCCTGGTCGCCCCGGCGTCCACCATCGCGATCGCGTCGGCGGCGGTGCGAATACCGCCGCTGGCCTTGACCCCGAGGCGACCGCCGACGGCCTCGGCCATCAGCGCGACGGCCCGCACCGACGCCCCACCGGCGGGATGAAACCCGGTCGAGGTTTTGACGAAGTCCGCGCCGGCCTCTTCGGCTGCCCGGCACACGTCGGTCAGCGTGCGTCCGTCCGAATCACCCAGCAGCACAGCCGATTCCACGATCACCTTGAGGACGGCATCGGGCACTGCGGCGCGCACCGCCGCGATGTCGGAGCGCACCGCGGCCAGCTGGCCGGCCAGTGCGGCGCCAACGTCGATGACCATGTCAACTTCGCTCGCCCCGGCTGCCACCGCCTGGGCGGCCTCCTCGGCCTTGATCGCGCTGACGTGCTTGCCGGACGGAAAGCCGGCCACCGTCGCGACCCGGACCCCACCGGCCGCGGCGGCGACGGGAACCATCGACGGGGAGACGCAGACCGCGTAGACGGCCAGGTCTGCGGCCTCGGCCAGCAGCGCGACCACGTCGGCGTCGGTGGCCTCGGGTTTGAGCAGGGTGTGGTCGACGAGTGCCGCGAGCTGTTCTCGACGAAGTGTCATCAGAACGGTTCCTCCGGGCCGCCCGGATTGCAGCCGGACGCGACCATCTCGGCGTCGTCGACGACGGGCCGCCATGGTTCGAGGTTCCAGCTCGTCTTGCCGGGTTGCGCCATTTCGGCGAATTGCCAATGGCAGATGAATTGCGCACGCATGCCGGGGGTATCGGCGTTCGGTGCCATCGCCAACACCTCGGCCCACGCCTCGTCGGCCGCACCCGCGGTGTTGGGCTGCCGGGAGGCCAGCCGCCCCGACGGCGTCGGGAAGACCCGCAAGCTGGCCAGCCGTCCCCACTGCGCCCACGCGGTGTGGTCGACAAACGGCGGGGCGGGATTGACCTCACCGGTGCCGGGATCGGCCGACGCGGTGCCCACAACGGGCACAGCGGGCACCCAGCCCAGCAGCGCGACGACCGCGGCCAGCACGGCCCTCATCGCGTCAGCGCGACTTGCCTTGGATTTCCAGAAGTTTGGGCCGCACGTCGACCAGATACACACCCGCCGCGCAGGCCGAGATCGCCATGCCGAGCACGCCGAAAACGAAGCTGAGGATGGATGTCAACGCAACGGCCAGGCCCAGGATCACCAGCCACACCGGCTTGGTCAGCTTGTCCGCAGCGGTGTACGCGTCGGGTCGCTGCATCGCCGCATGAATGAATGCGTAGACCGACATCACCAGGACGCCGATCTGCAAGACCAACATGACGGTGCCCACAGCATGATTCACGACTCAAGGGTATGCGGGCAGCGTCGTAAACGTCGAATCCGAGTTGCCCCGAAGGGCAACTCGGAATCCGATCTACTTCTGGGTGACCTTCTTGGCCGGGGCCTTCTTGGCCGGAGCCTTCTTGGCCGCGGCCTTCTTGGCGGGAGCCTTCTTGGCCGGAGCCTTCTTGGCCACTGCCTTGCCGGCCGACTCGGCCTTCTTGGGGAGCTCGATGCCGACCAGCTTGGCGGCACGCTCGCCGACCGCGCGGGTCTGCGTCGCCACCGTGCCCAGTGCTTCCTGGGTCAGCTCGACGGCCTGGTCAACGTAGCCCTCGGCGCGCGCCGTGGTCTCCTCGAACGGCCGCTGGCTGCGCAGCCGCTGCAGCGCGGCCTCACCCCGGTCAACCAGCTCGTTGTAGCGGTTGGTCGCGGCGTCCAGGTAGCCCTCGGCAGCCTTACGCAGTTCCTCGGGGGTGAAGCGCTCACGCAGCTCGGTGAACTGGTCGGGCAGGTCTTCCTGCAGCTTGGCGATGCGAGCACGGCTCTCCTCGACCCGGCTGCGGGTGTCGGTGCGGGTGTCCTCGGCGCGGTCACGCAGGTTGCCGATGAGCTCGTTCACGGTGGCCAGGGCCAGGTCTGCTGCGCCCAGGGCCGCCAGCAACGGTGCCCGTAATTCTTCGATGTTCGAGTTGTCAGCCATGGTGTTTCCTTTCATGGTCGGTTGTCGTTCTCAGGGTTGCTGAAGTGTTCGGTATGGAAGTCGAGGCAAGCGTCGGCTCCTCGTGCGAGGAGTAATCAAGACCCGCGGATTGACATGGCACGCGGCTTGCCGGGAAACCTCCTGGTTGGTCGGGTCGGGTTGACGATCGAGTGGGTGTGGGCGCAGCGTCGCGCCTGGGAATCAGTGGGAATCGGTGCATCCTTCCCTTCTGGGTAACCCGGCGGCCGTTGGGATATACGTCACCAACTCGTGCTCAGGCGTTTCGCAGCTGAGTCGGCCCGGCCGGGCTACCTCACTCGTGGTTGTCGGATTCGGGCGAACACTCCTCATGGATCGATTCGTTTTGCAGGGCAAATGAGGTATAGATCTCGAGCAGAATCTGCTTCTGACGCTCGGTGATCGCCGTGTCGGTGATGATCGCGTCACGCACTTGGCTCTTATCGCTCGGCTCGAGGATCCCGGCCCGCACGTAGAGGACCTCGGCGGAAACCCGCAGTGCTTTCGCGATCTGGCTCAGAACGTCGGCAGAAGGTTTGCGCAGTCCGCGCTCAACCTGGCTCAGATAGGGATTGCTGACACCAGCCAGCTCGGCAAGTTGTCGCACCGACACCTGGGCGAGTTCACGCTGGCTGCGGATGAAGCCGCCGATGTCGGAAGCCGCTGTCGACACCTTGGCGGAGAGCGTCTCCTCCGGTGGCATTGCGTGCTCCTAGGGTGCGATGGCTGGTACGACAGAGCGTACGACCATGTGCTTGCATTTGCAAGCAGTAGTTAGCACCCCTAGAAGAACAGCTGCGCGACGGTGTAGATCACCAGCCCGGCCAGTGATCCGACCACGGTGCCGTTGATCCGAATGAACTGCAGGTCACGGCCCACGTGCAGTTCGATCCGCCGGCTCGCCTCTTCGGCATCCCAGCGCTCGATCGTGTCGGTGATGATCGCGGTGATCTCGACCCCGTACTGCGAGACCAGATGCTGAGCCGCCCGCACGATCCAGCCGTCCACCTTGTCGCGCAGCTCGACGTCGTCGCGCAGCGACTCCCCGATGCGAACGACGCTGTCCGCGATGCGGGTGCGTAACGCGCTGGAGGGATCGTCGACGCCCTCGAGCACCAACCGCTTCAGCGTCTTCCACGCCGTCGCGGCCGCGTTGGCGATCTCGTCGCGTGCCATCAGCTGGTCTTTGATCGCGTCGGCGCGCGCGATGGTGTCCGGGTCGTGTTGTAGATCGTCGGCGAATTCGAACAGGAAGCGGGTCGCCGAGCGGCGCAACTCGTGGTCTGGGTTGCGGCGCACCTTGTCGGTGAAGTCCATCAGCTCACGGTGGATGCGATCGCCGACGAGATGGTCGATGAACCGCGGCGACCAGGTCGGCGAATCACGCTCCACCACTCGCTGGATGATCTCGCCCGCGTTCAGCGACCACTGGAAGGCCCGGTCCGCGAGCAACTGAATCAGGGCTTCCTGCCGGTTCTCGGCGAGCAGCGTCGCCAGCACCCGGCCGACCGGCGGCCCCCACTGCGGTTCGGCGATTCGCCGCACGATCATCCGGTCGATCACCTGCTGGACGTCCTCGTCGCGCAGCAACTCGACGAGGACCCGCAGCACTGTCGCCGCCTCGCTGGCCACCCGCTCGGCATGCGCCCGCTCCGAGAGCCACTTGCCGAGCCGCCCCGGCACCTGGGCGTCGAGCAGCTTGGTCTCCACCACCTCGGGCGACAGGAAGTTTTCCCGCACAAAGGTGCCCAAGCCCTCGCCGAGCTGGTCCTTCTTCCGCTTGATGATCGCGGTGTGGGGGATCGGGATGCCCAACGGGTGCTTGAACAACGCGGTCACCGCAAACCAGTCCGCGAGGGCACCCACCATGCCGGCCTCGGCGGCCGCGCCGACGTAGCCGACCCAAGCGCCCACGCTGCCGTGCGCCTGCGCCCAGCGGCACGCCAGGAACACCACTGTGGCACCGACCAAGAAGCTCAGTGCCACCAATTTCATCCGGCGAAGCGCCACCCGCCGCTGCGCGTCCGCCTCGGGATCGGCTCCAGCGAACGACTCCGCGAGCGACGTAGGAGTCCGGCCCGCGGCGGCCGTGGGCGTGGTCGGCTCCGGCCGCGATGCGGCCGAACCCGATCCCTCGGCTCTATGTGACACCCCACCATCATGTATCGCTTGGGCGAGTTCGTGTTACGACACCGCCGGTAAAGCCCCTCACACACGGCGTCCGTGTCCGCCAAACAGACCCCCACGCCGTAGTATCGACAGCGTCTAGTGAATGGGAATCGTCGACAGTGACAGAGCAAATCCCGGCTGTAATAGTGAAGACCGACGGTCGCAAGCGGCGCTGGCATCAGCACAAGGTGGACCGCCGCAACGAGCTGGTCGATGGCACGATCGACGCAATCCGCCGACACGGCCGCTACCTCAGCATGGACGAGATCGCTGCCGAGATCGGGGTTTCCAAGACTGTTCTGTATCGCTACTTCGTCGACAAGAACGACCTCACGACGGCAGTGATGATGCGCTTCGCGCAGACAACCCTGATTCCGAACATGGCCGCCGCGCTGACATCCAATCTCGATGGCCTGGACCTGACCCGTGAGGTCATCCGCGTCTACGTCGACACCGTGGCGAACGAACCCGAGCCCTACCGGTTCGTGATGGCCAACAGCTCGGCCAGCAAGAGCAAAGTGATCGCCGACTCCGAGCGGATCATCGCCCGCATGATCGCGGTCTTGATGCGCCGGCGCATGCTGCAGGCCGGGATCGACACCGGCGGCGCGGAGCCGTGGTCCTATTTGATCGTCGGCGGTGTGCAGTTGGCCACACACTCGTGGATGTCGAATCCGCGGATGACAAGAGACGAACTCATCGACTACTTGACCATGCTCAGCTGGAACGCGCTGTGCGGAATTGTCGAAGTCGGCGGATCACTGGAGAAGTTCCGCGAGGAGCCGCATCCTTCGCCGATAGTGCCGCCGCGGGAGCCTTAAACCCCCTCTGGCTTGCGGCTCGTTTGTGAATTGCACCTGTCTCGTGTGACCCTATGTGACGGCCGCTCGCATGAACTAGCGCCGGTCAAACCGATAGCATGCACAGGGCATGCACCGGAGGCCGATGGGCATTCCCCAGTTCGTCGCCGCCCTCCGGGAGACAGAAAGGCTTCTTTCGTTATGGCCGCGCAGCTCACGCCGCATTTCGGGAACGTGCAGGCGCACTACGACCTGTCTGACGACTTCTTCCGGCTCTTTCTGGACCCGTCCCAGACCTACAGCTGCGCCTACTTCGAGCGTGACGACATGACCCTCGAAGAGGCCCAGCTCGCCAAGATCGACCTGTCACTGTCCAAGCTGGGCCTCGAGCCGGGGATGACATTGCTGGACATCGGCTGCGGTTGGGGCGCCACGCTGCGGCGCGCCATCGAAAAATACGACGTCAACGTCGTGGGCCTGACGTTGTCGGAGAACCAGGCCGAGCACGTTCAGAAGTCGTTCGACCAGCTCGACACGACGCGTACCCGCCGAGTGCTGCTGGAGGGCTGGGAGAAATTCGACGAGCCGGTCGACCGGATCGTGTCGATCGGCGCTTTCGAGCACTTCGGACGCGCCCGCTGGGCCCGCTTTTTCGAGATGGCCTACTCAGTGCTGCCGGACGACGGCGTGATGATGCTGCACACCATCGTGCGCCCCTCGTTCAAGGAAGCCCGGGCCAACGGCGTGCCGCTGACCCGCGAGGTCGTTCACTTCACCCAATTCATCCTGGCCGAGATTTTCCCCGGCGGCTGGCTGCCCACCCCGGCGTTGGTGGAAGAGCACGCTGCCGATGCCGGCTTTAATCTCACCCGAACCCAGTCCTTGCAGCTGCACTACGCGCGCACGCTGGACATGTGGGCGGCCGCGCTGGAAGCCAACAGGGATACGGCGATCGAGATCCAGTCGCAAAAGGTCTACGACCGCTACATGAAGTACCTGACCGGCTGCGCCGACCTGTTTCGTGAGGGCTACACCGACGTCGACCAGTTCACGCTGGAGAAGTAAACGAAAAGCGGGCCGGACATCGGTCCGGCCCGCCGCTTCTGCCGGGGTCTACTTCACGCAGGTGAATTGCCCCACGTTGCAGATGCCCTTGCGGAAGAAGTTCTCACAACCCGTCAAGTAGTGCATGTACCGGTCGTAGATCTCTTCGGACTGGATCTCGATCGCCTTGTCCTTGTTGGCCTCGAGGTTGGCGGCCCACATGTTCAGCGTCCGGGCATAATGCGGCTGCAGCAATTGCACCTTTTCGACCGAGAATCCGGCGTCGGGCGCGAGCTTCAACAGGTCCTCCACCGCCGGCAGCTGTCCGCCCGGGAAAATCACGTCGCCAATAAACTTGGCGAATCGGATGTCGTTCATCGTCAATTTGACGCCGTTTTCATGCATCTGCTTCTGCGTGTAAGCCAGAATTGTGTGAAGCAACATCCGGCCGTCGTCGGGCAGAACGTTGTAGGCACGCTCGAAGAACGCGGGATAACGCTCCGACTTGAAGGCTTCGAACGCGCCGATGGTGACGATCCGGTCGACGCGGTCCTCGAATTCTTCCCAGCCCTGCAACCGTATCTCGACGGTGCGGTCGGTGGGGATCTTGGCCATCCGCTTCTTGCTGTACTCGAACTGGTTGCGGCTGAGCGTGATTCCGATGACGTTGACGTCGAACTTCTCGACGGCGCGCTGCAACGCTCCGCCCCAGCCGCAGCCGACGTCGAGCAACGTCATCCCGGGCTCGAGGTTCAGCTTGCCCAGCGCCAGATCGAACTTCGCGTTCTGTGCTTCTTCCAGCGTCATGTCGTCACGCTCGAAGTAAGCGCAGGTGTAGCCCATCGTCGGGTCTAGGAACAATGCGAAAAACTCATCCGACACGTCGTAGATGGATTGCGACTCTTCGTAATACGGCCTGAGTTGCGTCATGGGAAAATAGATACCTCTCGCGTTGGTGACCGCGGAAATGATACCTGACGCGGGCTTATGGCTCTGACGACGGCAATGCGACGTGCGGGGAAAACTTCGCCTTTCGGCTCAGTAGGTGTAGAAACCCTGACCCGATTTCTTGCCCAACATACCCGCCTCCACCATGCGGAGCAGCAGTGGCGGGGGCCCGTAGTGCGGCTCTTTGAATTCCTCGAACATCTTGTCGGCGATCAGTTTGAGTGTGTCCAAGCCAACAAGATCCGATAGCCGCAGCGGACCCATCGGGTGCGAGAGGCCGGCGACGACCGCCTTGTCCACATCCTCGACAGTGGCGAATCCCGCCTCGACCATCCGGACGGCCGACAGCAGGTAGGGCACCAACAAGGCGTTCACCACGAAGCCGGACCGATCGGAACAGCGCACCACCTGCTTGCCCAGCACCGAGCCGGCGAACTCCTCGGTGCGCGCGGCGGCGGCTTCGTCGGTGACCAGCGTGCTGACCAGTTCGACGAGCGGCAGCACCGGCACCGGGTTGAAGAAGTGCAAGCCGAGCACCCGCTGCGGGTTCTTGGTGGCGGCCGCGATCTTCATGATCGGAATGCTCGAGGTGTTCGACGCCAGCACCGCGTCGGGATCGGTGATCACTTCGTCGAGTTTCGCGAAAACCTCGGCCTTGACGGCGTCGTCCTCGATGATCGCCTCGATGACCAGCTGGCGGTCGGCGAGGTCCGTCAGGTCGGTGGTGAAGGTGAGCTGGCTCAGGGCGCGGTCACGTTCGCGCTCGGTCACCTTGCCGGCGCTGACGCCACGCTCCAGCGATTTCACGATGCGGTTTCGGCCAGCGGTGATCAGCGCCTCGGTGGTCTCGTACACCGTGACCGCGACGCCGGCGCGGACCGAGACCTCGGCGATTCCAGACCCCATCTGGCCGGCCCCGACAACCCCAACCCGCTGAATTCCTTTGTCGCTCACTGCGTTTCTCCAGTCGTATGTTTTAAACGCGATAGGCCCCGCCCGGGATCGCCGGGCGGGGCCTACGCTACTTCATCGGCAGACAGCCACAGCATCGCCCCGAATGGGCTTTAGACGTGCGATGCTGCGGCTGGTCAACGTCCGATCAGTGGAACTGTCCCTCTTCAGTCGAGCCGGTCAGCGCGGTGGTCGACGAGGTCGGGTCCACCGTGGTGGCGATGCGGTCGAAGTAACCGGCACCGACCTCGCGCTGGTGCTTGGTTGCGGTGTAGCCGCGCTCCTCGGCGGCGAACTCGCGCTCCTGCAGCTCGACGTAGGCGCTCATCTGGTTGCGGGCGTAGCCGTAGGCCAGATCGAACATCGAGTAGTTCAGCGCGTGGAAGCCGGCCAGCGTGATGAACTGGAACTTGAATCCCATTGCGCCAAGCTCCTTTTGGAACTTCGCGATGGTGGAGTCGTCCAGGTGCTTGCGCCAGTTGAACGACGGCGAGCAGTTGTAGGCCAGCATCTGGTCGGGGAATTCGGACTTGACGCCCTCGGCGAACTTGGCCGCGAGCTCGAGGTCCGGGGTCCCGGTCTCCATCCAGATCAGGTCCGAGTACGGCGCGTAGGCCTTGGCCCGCGCGATGCACGGCTCGAGGCCGTTGCGGACGCGGTAGAAGCCTTCCTTGGTCCGCTCACCGGTGATGAACGGCTGGTCGCGCTCGTCGACGTCCGAGGTGATCAGGGTGGCCGCCTCGGCGTCGGTACGGGCAATCACGACCGTCGGCACACCGGCGACGTCGGCGGCCAGACGCGCCGAGGTCAGGGTGCGGATGTGCTGCTGAGTCGGGATCAGCACCTTGCCACCGAGGTGGCCGCACTTCTTCTCCGAAGCGAGCTGATCTTCCCAGTGCGACCCCGCGACGCCTGCGGCGATCATCGCCTTCTGGAGCTCGTACACGTTGAGCGCGCCACCGAAACCGGCCTCGCCGTCGGCGACGATCGGCGCCAGCCAGTTCTCCACCGACCGGTCACCTTCGACCTTGGCGATCTCGTCGGCGCGCAGCAGCGCGTTGTTGATGCGACGGATGACCTGCGGCACGGAGTTGGCCGGGTACAGGCTCTGGTCGGGGTAGGTGTGGCCGGACAGGTTCGCGTCCCCGGCAACCTGCCAACCGGACAGGTAGATGGCCTTTAGGCCGGCGCGCACCTGCTGCACGGCCATGTTGCCGGTCAGGGCGCCCAGAGCGTTGATGTACTCCAGGTCGTGCAGCTGCTCCCACAGCACCTCGGCGCCGCGGCGGGCCAGGGTGTGCTCCTCGACGACGCTGCCCTGCAGGGCCACGACATCGGAAGCGGTGTAGGTGCGGCTGGTGTCCTTCCAACGGGGGTTGGTGTCCCAGTCGTGCTGGATCTGCTCGGCGCTCTTCGGGGTGCCAACGACAGACATTGGGCTTACTCCTTTGATTCTGAATTCTGAGCCGCATCGCGCGTCTTGCGATGATTGAGGCTCAACTTCGCTCGTGTGCTGACACGACCATGGCACAGGGTGTTGATGCTGGTCCACCCATTTCCATTGCCAATTTAGGCCACGGCTCCGCGTCGATTTTGCAAAGTTTGCGAAGATGTACAGCAACTGAACCGTTTCAGAAGCTACCCGTCAGTAACCAGTATCCGCAGGTCAGCCAACAATTTACCAGAACGCTTGTCCGGTTAGAGATTGAAGAGCGAAGCGACCGCTTTCGTCTCGTCTCCGACCGCATATGTGAGCGTTCTAACAGGGCGATCGGCGAGTCCGGCACCGAACTGTTCGGTCGATCCGGCCGGATGAATGTGCGAGATGATCTCCAGCTTGTCACCCAGCCCCACCGGCGCCTCGTGCTCGATCGTGATGCGCAGCGGCTCCCGCATCAACTCCACGTGCGACGCCAGGTAGTCCTCGATGACGCTCCAGTAGACCGAGTTGTTGACGTGGTCGAACAGGTCGATGTCGGTGACCCGGATCGGGAACTCGTGGATCTCGGCCGCGTCGTCGCGGCTGCCAGGCTTCAGGTAGCCCTTCCACCGCAGCCGGTCGACGGACGTCGTCTTGTGCAGTCCCTCGAGGAAGTCGTCGGAGATGCGCGACGGCATCTGGGTTTCCCGGTTGATGTTGATCCAGAAGGCCTCGGATTCGATCAGGCCGCCCTTGCGTCCGTCCACGCGAACCCGCATCTCGCACCAGCGGTTGGAGGTGCCCGAACACCAGCGCCGGCAGCGCAGCATGTCCTGGAATTCGATCGGCCGCACCAGGTCGAGCATCGTGCGCCGGACGATCCACAGCGGGTGGGTCTCCTCAAAGCCCATCTCGCGCAGCTGGTCCTGGCCGATGTCCTGAATATGCCGGCAGGCGGCGTCCAGCCGCAGCCTTCCGGTGCGGTCGATGTCGCCGACCCGCAGCGGCCACTCCCGGTCGAACACGTCTGGGTGACCGTCGGGCACCGGCATCATTGATTTGTCCAGGCTCACGACTTCGCTCCCCAATTGCTTTACGTCCGGAATCCCGGGGTTTGCCTGAGACCCCGTGGCGAATCATGCCAACGACGGCGGACAAACGCCAAACCTGACGACGTCCATTCTTGATTGCCAAGTCTGCAAATCGATTCTTCGCAACCCAGGTAAGCTGGCATAAATGTCCAAAACGTTCGTCGGGTCACGCGTTCGCCAGCTGCGCAACGAGCGCGGGTTCTCCCAGGCCGCGCTGGCCCAATTGCTCGAGATCTCGCCGAGCTACCTCAACCAGATCGAGCACGACGTGCGCCCGCTGACGGTTGCCGTGCTGCTGCGGATCACCGAGGTGTTCGGCGTCGACGCGACCTTCTTCGCCTCCCAGGACGACACCCGCCTGGTCGCCGAGCTGCGCGAGGTGACCATGGATCGCGATCTGGACATCAACGTCGACGCGCCCGAGGTCGCCGCGATGGTCAACGCCCATCCGACCCTGGCCCGCGCGGTGGTCAACCTGCACCGGCGCTACCGGCTCACCACCGCGCAGCTGGCCGCGGCCACCGAGGAGCGCTACTCCGACGGCAGCGGCAGCGGATCGATCACGATGCCGCACGAGGAGGTGCGCGACTACTTCTACCAACGGCAGAACTACCTGCACGCGCTGGACACCGCCGCCGAAGACCTGACTGTGCACACCCGGCTGAACCATGGCGACCTGGCCCGCGAATTGACCCGTCGGCTCACCGAGGTGCACGGCGTCCACATCAACAGGCGCATCGACCTGGGCGACACGGTCCTGCACCGCTACGAGCCCAAGACCAAGACGCTGGAGATGAGCAATTACCTCTCGCTGGGCCAGCAGGTCTTCAAGATGGCCGCCGAGTTGGCCTACCTCGAGTTCGGCGACCTGATCGACAGCATGGTCGCCGAGGGCAAATTCACCAGCGACGAGTCCCACACGCTGGCCCGGCTGGGGCTGGCCAATTACTTCGCTGCCGCCGCGGTGCTGCCCTACCGTCAATTCCACGACGTCGCCGAGAATTTCCGCTACGACGTCGAGCGCCTGTCGGCGTTCTACTCGGTAAGCTACGAAACCATCGCGCACCGGCTCTCCACGATGCAACGGCCGTCGATGCGGGGGGTGCCGTTCTCGTTCGTCCGGGTGGACCGCGCCGGCAATATGTCGAAGCGTCAGTCCGCCACCGGTTTTCACTTCTCCTCCAGCGGCGGCACCTGTCCGCTGTGGAACGTCTACGAGACGTTCGCCAACCCGGGCAAGATCCTGGTGCAGATCGCGCAGATGCCCGACGGCCGCAACTACATGTGGGTGGCCCGCACCGTAGAGCGCCGCGCAGCCCGGTATGGTCAGCCAGGTAAAACCTTCGCGATCGGGCTGGGCTGCGAGCTGCGGCACGCACACCGGCTCGTCTACTCGGAAGGACTGGACTTGTCGGGAGACCCGGGCCGTTCAGCCACGCCCATCGGCGCGGGTTGCCGTGTCTGCGAACGCGATAACTGTCCACAGCGGGCCTTCCCGGCTTTGGGCCACGCCCTCGATCTCGACGAGCACCGCAGCACGGTCTCGCCGTACTTGGTGAAACAGCCATGAGCGGCACGCAGGCCGGCCACGTCGCCCGCATCCCGTCGTCCACCAAGTTACGCCGGCTGGGCCCACTCAATTGGCTGCTGGCCAAAGGCGCCGCCCGCAAACTGCAGGCACCGGAGATGCATCTGTTCACCACGCTCGGTCAGCGCCAAGGGCTGTTCTGGGCCTGGTCGCTGTACGGTGGCCGGCTGCTGCGTGGCCGGTTGCCGCGGGTGGATACCGAATTGGTGATCCTGCGCGTCGCGCATTTGCGGTCGAGCGAATACGAGTTACAGCACCATCGGAAGATGGGACGCCGATTCGGTTTGGACGCTCACATGCAGGCGACGATTTTCGCTTGGCCTGACGCTCCGGACGGCGACGGGCCCCGGGTGATATTGAGCGCCCGGCAACAGGCGCTGCTGAACGCGACGGATGAGCTGATCAAGAACCGATCCATCAGCGAGGACACTTGGCGACAACTCGCGATGCACCTCGACCGGTACCGGCTCATCGAATTCTGCTTGCTCGCAACGCAATACGATGGGCTGGCCGCGACGATATCCGCGTTGAACATCGAGTTGGACAACCCGAGATAGTGCCTCAGGCGTAGACGTCGGCCAGCACCGCCAGCGTCAAAAGTACCGGCAGTATCGGCAAGTCGAAAGCGAACGCCGCCCACAGGTATTTGCGGCGCCGGCGTAACACGAAACCCCAGATCGCGCCGAAAACTCCCAGCAGCACCGACCCCAGCAACACCAGCGGACCCCAGTGGCCCGCCGTCGCGTTGTCGCCGACGAGTGAAATGGCAACCAGCCACAGCACATAACCGGTAGCCGCGCCCGCCAGGGCACCGAGAATGGTCTCGCCGCGAATCATCAGCGCTCAGAAGTTGATCATGTGGCCGGTCAGGCCGTGGAAGCACTCCTGCAGCGCCTCGGACATGGTCGGGTGGGTGTGCACGTTGCGGGCCAGCTCGGTGGCGGTCAGGTCCCACTTCTGCGCCAGGGTGAGCTCGGGCAGCAGCTCGGATACGTCGTGGCCGACCAGGTGACCGCCAATCAGCTCACCGTATTTGGCGTCGGCGATCAGCTTGACGAAACCGCTGGGGTCGCCCACACCATGCGCCTTGGCGTTGGCGGTGAACGGGAACTTGGCCACCACCACGTCGTAGCCTTCCTCGCGGGCCTGCTCCTCGGTCAGCCCGAAGCTGGCGACGTTCGGCTGGCAGAACGTCGCCCGCGGCAGCATCCGGTAGTCGCCGAGCGCCAAAGTCTCTGCACCGGCAATGGTTTCGGCTGCGACCACGCCTTGCGCTTCCGCGACGTGGGCCAACTGGAGCTTGCCGGTGACGTCGCCGATCGCGTAGATGTGGTCGACGTTGGTGCGCATGTAGTCGGTGATCCCGATGGCCTTGCGGTCGGTCAGCGCGACGCCGGCCTTGTCCAATCCGTAGCCGTCGACATTGGGCGCAAAACCTATGGCCTGCAACACCTTTCCGGCCTTGAGCTCCTCGGACTTACCGTCCTTGCTAATGGTGACCGTGACCTCGGAACCACCGTCGGTGATGGACTCGACCTTGGTTCCGGTGAGGACCTTGACACCCAATTTCTTGAACTGCTTTTCGATCTCCTTGGACGCGTCGGCGTCCTCGTTGGGCAGCGCGCGCGGCAGGAACTCGACGATGGTCACGTCGACGCCGTAGTTCTTGAGCACATAGCCGAACTCCATGCCGATGGCGCCGGCCCCGGCGATGACGATCGACTGCGGCAGCTCCCGGGACAGGATCAGTTCTTCGTAGGTGACCACGTTCTCCGACAGCGACGTGCCGGGAACCAGCCGGGTGCTGCTGCCGGTGGCGATGATGACGTTGTCGAACGTGACCGTCTCGCTGCCACCGTCATTGAGATCGACGGACAGCGTGTGAGAGTCGGTGAAGCGCCCGTAGCCGTGGATCTCGGTGATCTTGTTTTTCTTCATCAGGAAGTGCACGCCCGCGACGCGGCCCTCGGCCACTTTGCGGCTGCGATCGAAGGCGACCCCGTAGTCGAAGGTCGCCTCGCCGCCGATGCCAAACGTCTTGGCTTCCTTGGTGAAGATGTGCGCGAGTTCGGCGTTGCGCAGCAGCGCCTTGGACGGGATGCAGCCGACGTTGAGGCAGACTCCACCCCAGTACTTCGGTTCGACGACCGCGGTGTTCAGACCGAGCTGCGCGGCGCGAATCGCTGCGACATATCCGCCGGGACCAGCTCCAAGGACAACGACGTCATAGTGAGAAGTCACGAGCCCACACTAGTGTGCGAGGACTTCTCACCGCACGACACCGGACCTACCCTGTTGGGTCAATACGGGATGACGCCGACCAGACAATGAGCCGTCCGCGCGCAGTGGTAATAGCCGTACAGGGGTGCCGCGGCGACGACGGACGCAAACGGTCCGGACATCACCGCGATGGACAGCGCCGAGATGATGGGCCGGCCCTGAACCATCGCCAGCATCACGCCGCCGACGGTGCACGCGACGACGTAGACCAGCGCCATGAAGACCGCCGGCGTCTTATCGATTGTGTGGAACCACCAATAGAACAGGCTCAGCCCGACCTCGGCCGTCGCGGCCCACACGCCGAGGATCACCAGCGCCAATTTCCACCACTTCAGGTACTGGTAGCGACCGGGGACGGTGACGGACTGCACCGGTAGACCGGCCGGCTCGGCATCCGCCTGGGAGGCAACGGCGGGCGCCTCGGCCGCGGCTTCGTTGGCTTCGTTGGCTTCGTTGGCTTCGGATTTGGCCGGCTCCTTCGCGGCGACGGGGATCAGCTGCACGCCGGTGTCGTCGAAGTTCGGCACGAACGGCACCGAATGCTCACCGGTGTCCTCGAAGTCCGGGACGAATCCCTGGGTGCCGGTGTCCTCGAAATCCGGGACGAACGGCTCGGTCCCCGGATTGGACGCGCGGTCGTCCTCAACTTTTTTGTCGACCTTTTTGTCAGCCACCGGTCACCTCGATGGCGGCGAGTACCCCGAACCAGCCGGGTGCGATGGCCAGAATGAACGCGCCCAGCATCGTGACCCACCGGCGCCCCGAGAACAGGATCGTCAGCAACCCGATCAAGCTGGGCAGCCCGACCACCAGTGCGATGACGACGTCGGACCGCATCGGAGTGTGGACCAGCACCGTCGACGCCACCCCCGCCAGGAAGCCGACCGCGGTGCCGATCAGCATCGCGCTGGCCAGCAGCCAGGGCCGGGGTAGCGGTATCACCTCATCGAGGGTACTGAGTCACGGACTACGAGGCGGGCACGTTTCCGGCACGGCTTCGTCAATCACCGGGCCCCGAATCGACGGTCGCTCGCCCCGCTCATACGCGGCGCCGGTGATCACCGGGACGGTGTCTAGCTGGGCTTTCTCCTCGTCGGTGAAGACCCGGCCGCGACTGAGAAACCGCACCCCCTCGGGTGCCTCCAGGCTGAATCCGCCGCCGCGGCCGGGCACCACGTCGATGACCAGCTGGGTGTGTTTCCAGGCCGCGTACTGCGGACCCGAGATCCACACCGCGACGCCGTCGGCTCCCACGTCGAGGACGCCGAGCAGCACGTCGCGGTCACCGACGAGGAAGTCGCCGCGCGGGTAGCACATCGGTGACGACCCGTCACAGCAGCCGCCGGACTGGTGAAACATCACCGGCCCGTGACGGTCCTGCAACCGAGCCAGCAGGTCGGCGGCGGCATCGGTGATGACGACACCTGCTGGGGTCGCCGGAGCGCGCATCAGAAGAAGCCCTGCGCCTTGTCGGCGTAGGACACCAACAGGTTCTTGGTCTGCTGGTAGTGGTCGAGCGCCATCTGGTGGGTCTCGCGGCCGAAGCCGGATTGCTTGTAGCCGCCGAACGCCGAGTGCGGCGGGTACATGTGGTAGCAGTTGACCCACACCCGGCCGGCCTTGATCTCGCGGCCGGCGCGGTAGGCCGTGTTGCCGTCGCGGCTCCACACCCCGGCACCCAGGCCGTAGAGGGTGTCGTTGGCGATGCTCATCGCGTCGTCGAAATCGGTGAACGACGTCACCGTCACCACCGGCCCGAAGATCTCCTCCTGGAAGACGCGCATCTTGTTGTTGCCCGAGAAGATCGTCGGCTGCATGTAGTAGCCGCCGGACAGGTCACCGCCTAGTTCGGCACGTTCACCGCCGGTGATGACCTTGGCGCCCTCCCCCTTGCCGATCTCGACGTAGGACAGGATCTTTTCCAGCTGATCGTTGGAGGCCTGCGAACCGATCATGGTCTCGGTGTCCAGCGGGTCGCCCTGCCGCACCGCCTTGGTCCGGATCGCGGCCAGCTCCAGGAACTCGTCGTGAATGTCGGACTGGATCAGGCTGCGCGACGGGCAGGTGCACACCTCGCCCTGGTTGAGGGCGAACATCGTGAAGCCCTCGAGAGCCTTGTCCTGGAAGTTGTCGTTGGCGGCCATCACGTCGGAGAAGAAGATGTTGGGGCTCTTGCCGCCGAGCTCGAGCGTGACCGGGATCAGGTTCTGCGACGCGTACTGCATGATCAGTCGGCCCGTGGTGGTCTCCCCGGTGAACGAGATCTTGGCGATCCGGTCACTGGACGCCAGCGGTTTGCCGGCCTCGACGCCGAATCCGCTGACGATGTTGACCACACCCGGCGGAATCACGTCGGCGATCAACGACATCAGATAGAGGATCGACGCCGGCGTCTGCTCGGCGGGCTTGAGCACCACCGTGTTGCCGGCGGCCAGCGCCGGCGCCAGCTTCCAGGCGCCCATCAGGATCGGGAAGTTCCACGGGATGATCTGCCCGACGACCCCCAGCGGCTCGTGGAAGTGGTAGGCGACGGTGTCGTCGTCGAGCTGCGACAGCGAGCCTTCCTGGGCGCGAATCGCGGCGGCGAAATACCGGAAATGATCGGCGGCCAGTGGGATGTCGGCGGCCAGCGTCTCGCGAATCGGCTTGCCGTTCTCCCAGACTTCGGCAAGTGCCAACGAATCCTTGTTCGCTTCAATGCGATCCGCGATCTTGTTCAGAACCGCGGCCCGCTCGGCCGGTGAGGTCTTGCCCCAGGCCGGGGCGGCGGCATGTGCGGCATCGAGCGCCTTGTCGACGTCGGCCTCGTCGGACCGCGCCACTTCGCAAAACGTTTGGCCGGTCACCGGCGTCGGGTTCTCGAAGTAGCGGCCCTTGGCGGGTGCGACCCACTCACCCCCGATGAAGTTGTCGTACCGCGATTCATAGGACATCAGGGCCCCGCTGGAACCCGGGCGTGCGAAGACAGTCATTAGCTCGACTTCCATTCTGCTTCACCTGTAATACAGCTCACATTACCGCTGGGACCACAATGGCTTCCATGACAGGGCTTTCATGACAACGACAGATTCGGACCCCGACGACCCACACCTGTGGCTTGAGGACGTCACCGCCGAAAAGGCGCTGGATTGGGTGCGGGCGCGCAACAAACCGACGATGGCGCAGTTCTGCGACGCGGACTTCGAACGGATGCGCGCCGAGGCCCTGGAGGTGCTCGACACCGACGCCCGCATCCCCTATGTGCGCCGCCGCGGCGAGTACCTGTACAACTTCTGGCGCGACGCCGCCAACCCGCGCGGGCTCTGGCGGCGCACCACGCTGGACAGCTACCGGAGCGACTCCCCCGAGTGGGACGTGCTGATCGATGTCGACGAGCTCGGTCGAGCGGACGACGAGAAGTGGGTGTGGGCCGGCGCCACGGTCATCGAACCGGAGTTCACCCGCGCCCTGGTCAATCTCTCCCGCGGCGGCTCGGACGCGGTGATCGTGCGCGAATTCGACATGCGCACACGGGAATTCATCCCCGACGGATTCGCGCTGCCGGAAGCCAAGTCGCAGATCGGCTGGGCCGACCCGGATACGGTGCTGGTCGGCACGGACTTCGGCCCCGATTCGCTGACCGAATCCGGATACCCGCGCATCGTGAAGCGATGGCGGCGCGGCACTCCGTTGAGCGAGGCCGAGACGATCTTCTCCGGCACACGTACCGACGTCAGCGCCGGGGCGAACGCCGACCGGACGCCGGGCTTCGAGCGCAGCTTCGCGGGCCGTTCCATCGACTTCTGGAATTCGGAGCTCTACGAAATACGCGGGTCGGAACTGATCCGCATCGACGTGCCGACCGACGCGAGCACGTCGATTCATCGTGAATGGCTGTTGATCGAGCTGCGCAGCGATTGGACGTTCGGCGCCGCCACCTATCGCGCCGGCTCACTACTGGCGGCCGGCTACGACGAATTCCTGGCCGGGACAGCCGATTTGCAAGTGGTCTTCGAACCGGACGAGCACACCTGCCTGCACCAGACGGCGTGGACCCGCGACCGGCTGTTGCTGGTCACGTTGGCCGACGTCGCCAGCCGGGTCGAAATCGTCATGCCCGGCACCTGGCAGCGCGAAGCGATCGCCGGAATCCCACCGGCGACCAACACGGTGATCGCGGCCGCCGACGACACCGGCGACGAATTCTTTTTGGATTCAAGTGGATTCGATATGCCTTCGCAGCTGCTGCGCGGCACCGGCGCCGGGAAACTCGAGCAGATCAAGTCTGCGCCGGAATTCTTCGATGCCGAAAACCTGGACGTGAAACAGTATTTCGTGCCGTCGAACGACGGGACGAAGATCCCGTACTTCGTGGTGCGGTCACGCGCGCTCGAAGGCCCCGGCCCCACCCTGCTCGGCGGTTACGGCGGTTTCGAATCCTCCAGGACGCCCGGGTACAGCGGGGTGTTGGGCCGGCTGTGGCTGGCCCGCGGCGGCACCTACGTGATGGCCAACATTCGCGGCGGCGGCGAGTACGGGCCGCGCTGGCATACCCAGGCGATGCGCGAGAACCGGCACAAGGTCGACGAGGATTTCGCCGCGGTGGCAGACGATTTGGTGAACCGCGGCATCACCAGTGTCGCGCAACTGGGCGCCCAGGGCGGCAGCAACGGCGGCCTGCTGATGGGCATCATGTTGACCAAGTACCCGGAGAAGTTTGGCGCGTTGGTCTGCGATGTGCCGCTGCTGGACATGAAGCGCTACCACCTGTTGCTGGCCGGCGCGTCATGGGTGGCCGAGTACGGCGATCCCGACAACCCGGACGACTGGGATTTCATCTCCAAATACTCGCCCTACCAGAACATTTCGGCGACGCGTCATTACCCTCAGGTGCTGTTCACCACGTCCACGCGCGACGACCGGGTGCATCCCGGCCACGCCCGCAAGATGGTCGCGGCGCTGCAGGCCGCGGGCCACCGGGTCTGGTTGTACGAGAATATCGAGGGTGGGCACGCCGGTGCGGCGGACAATGAGCAAGCCGCTTTCAAATCGGCTCTGAGCTATTCGTTCCTATGGCGGACACTGGGAGGCCAACCGTGAAGATCCTCGACATCATCGAATTCGGCATGGTCATCGCCGGTCTGATCCTGATCATCGCGGGGTGGGCGCAGTCGCGTTTTCGCTTCATCTCGCAGCGCCGCAAGGCCCGGTACTTCTACTGGGGGACCTCGGCTCTCGGCATCGTCCTTTTCGGCTTCGGGACGGGACAACTGTGGCCGAACGCCGTCATCACGACACTGATCTTCTCCACACTGGTCCTGAGCACGGCTTACTTCACAACGCCCTACCTCAAGATCGGCGACCAGATCTACGCGTCGAGTCCGGAAAATCGCGAACCCGACCCGCCCGTCGAGGAGCGCTAGCCCACACTGGGGCCTATGTCAGATTCCAAGCCCGACTTCGAGACCGTGCTGTACCGGACCTCCGGTCCGGTCGCGACCATCACGCTGAACCGCCCCGAGCACCTCAACACGATCGTGCCGCCGATGCCCGACGAGATCGAGTCCGCCATCGGCCTCGCCGAGCGGGATCCGGGAGTAAAGGTCATCGTGCTGCGCGGCGCCGGCCGGGCGTTCTCCGGCGGCTACGACTTCGGCGGCGGATTCCAGCAGTGGGGCGCGTCGATGATGACCGACGGCAAGTGGGATCCGGGTAAGGACTTCGCGATGGTCAGCGCCCGCGAGACCGGGCCGACGCAAAAGTTCATGGCGATCTGGCGCGCGTCCAAGCCGGTGATCGCGCAGGTGCACGGCTGGTGTGTCGGCGGCGCGAGCGATTACGCGCTGTGCGCCGACATCATCATCGCCAGCGAAGATGCCGTCATCGGCACTCCTTACAGCCGGATGTGGGGTGCGTACCTGACCGGCATGTGGCTCTACCGCCTGAGCCTGGCCAAGGCCAAGTGGCATTCGCTGACCGGCCGGCCGCTGTCCGGCGTCCAGGCCGCCCAGATCGAGCTGATCAACGAGGCGGTGCCGTTCGACCGCCTCGAGGCCCGGGTGGCAGAGATCGCCGCCGAGCTGGCACACATCCCACTGTCGCAGCTGCAGGCGCAGAAGCTGATCGTCAACCAGGCCTACGAGAACATGGGCCTGGCGTCCACCCAAACGCTGGGCGGCATCCTGGACGGCCTGATGCGCAATACTCCCGACGCGCTCGGCTTCATCGACACCGCTCAAACCCAGGGCGTCCGGGCCGCGGTGCAGCGCCGCGACGGCCCCTTCGGCGACTACAGCCAGGCCCCACCTGACCTGCGACCCGACCCCTCGCACGTCATCGTCCCTGATAGTGATAGCTAATAAGCTGGACTAAAAGGTCGACCAAGACTCGCCCGCAGGATGCCCGAAGTGCTACCGTGATACCTATGTCTCGGCTGAGTTCGTGCCTGCGCGCAGGCGCCATGTTCTTTGCAATGGGGATGGCCGCTGTGACCGTCCCGGCGACCGCGGGGGCGGACTCCACGGAGGACTTCCCGATCCCCCGCCGGATGATCAACACCACGTGTGACGCCGAGCAGATCCTGGCGGCCACCCGGGACACCAGCCCGGTGTACTACCAGCGGTACATGATCGACTTCAACAACCACCCGAACGTCCAGCAGGCGACGATCGACAAGGCGCACTGGTTCTACTCGTTGGCGCCGCAGGACCGTCGCGGCTACTCCGAGAACTTCTACGCGCCGGTCTCCGACCCGCTCTGGGTGGCCTGGCCCAACCACATGAAGATCTTCTTCAACAACAAGGGTGTGGTCGCCAAGTCGACCGACATCTGCAATCAGTACCCGCCCGGCGACATGTCGGTCTGGAACTGGGCGTAAACCCCCGCACTCACCAATTAACCCCGGGCCCGGCCCGGGGTTAATTGCTTTTCGTCCCCCGATTGGGGGACAACCGAATCAGCCGATGTCAGGCCCGTTCGGTGGATGTTTGCCGACCAGCGCACGGGGAATAGTGGTGGCCATGCGCACCGCGACCCCAGCCACGCTCCCAGCCGCAGCCCTCGACTGGCGTGAGGTCGTCGGCGACTCCGACGCCCCGACCACACGCATCGTGCACGTGCACGCCCGCGAAGCCGGCCTGGTCGTCGACATGCTGTGCGTGGTTCGTGGACAGCACGTCGAGCCCGAGGCGCGGGTGAAGGTCGGACGGCTTCGCCGCTACGCGAGTTCGCACTGCCGCACCTGCGGCGAGTCAGTGCAAGAGACCAACGACGTGCTGCCCCAGGTGGTAGCGCTGTAATCCGTCAGTAGTGCGCCGGGAAGCGATCCGTAGTGGCCGCCTGCCCGTTGGGTGACTGGCCATTGGCGGGCACCAGCAGGGGCTCGTTGAGCAATTTGCGAACCGCGGGGCGCGGGCCGTAGGGCCGCAGCATCTGACTGGCCGGGCGGGTGCGCACCTGCGTCGGCCACCAGAACCAGCGCCCCATCAACGCCGCGACCGACGGCATCATGAACGACCGCACGATCAGGGTGTCGAACAACAGGCCCAGGGCAATGGTGGTTCCGACCTGCCCCATGACGCGCAGCGGGCTGATCGCAAACGTCGCCATCGTGGCGGCGAACACCAGACCGGCAGACGTCACCACCGCACCGGTGCCGGCCATCGACCGAATGATTCCGGTCTTCAACCCCGCGTGGATCTCCTCTTTGAATCGGGACACCAGCAGCAGGTTGTAGTCGGACCCCACTGCCAACAGCAGGATGACCGACATCGCCAGCACCATCCAGTGCAGTTCGATGCCCAGGATGTCCTGCCAGACGAGCACCGAGAGGCCGAAGGAGGCTCCCAACGACAGCAGCACGGTACCCACGATGGTGATCGCGGCGACCAGGCTGCGGGTGATGATCAGCATGATGATCAGGATCAGGCTGGCCGCCGATATCCCGGCGATCATCAGGTCGTACTTGGACCCGTCTCGCATGTCCTTGTAGACCGCGGCCGTGCCGCCCAGCCAGATCTTGGAGCCCTCCAGTGGCGTGCCCTTGATCGCTTCCTTCGCCGCCAACTTGATCGGATCGACGTGCGAAATGCCTTCGGGCGTCGCCGGAGCGACGTCATGGGAAATGATGAAACGGGCGGCGTGGCCGTCGGGCGACAAGAACATCTTCAGACCGCGCTTGAAGTCGGGGTTGTCGAAGACCTCCGGCGGAATATAGAAGGAGTCGTCATTCTTGGCCGCGTCGAACGCCTGACCCATGGCGGTCGAGTTCTGGCTCATCACGTCCATCTGGTCGTACATCGAGTTCATCGAGCTGTGCATGGTCAGCATCATCTGCTTCATCGTGGACATCGTTGCGATCATCGGCGGCATCTGCGCCAGCATCTGCGGTAGCAACGCATCAAGCTGACCAATGTCATTCGACAGGTACTGGAACTTTTCGACGATCTGATCCAGGCCGTCGAGGGCATCCAGGATGGATCGCAGCGACCAGCAGACCGGAATGTCGAAACAGTGCTTCTCCCAATAGAAGTAGCTGCGGATCGGTCGGAAGAAGTCGTCGAAGTTGGCGATCTCGTCACGCATATTGCTTGTGACGTCCAGCATCTCGTGCGTGAGGCCGTCCATGTGGTGCGTGACGGCGGCCATCTTCGAGGTGATGTCGTACATCCGCTGCATCGTGTCGATGGACATCTGCATCGCGTCGGCCTGGGTGAGCATGTCGGCCATCCGCTTCTTCATGTACTCCTGGTTTTCGACCTGCGTCGTGTTCTGCATGCTGATCTGGAACGGGATCGATGTGTGCTCGATCGGCGCTCCCAGCGGCCTGGTGATCGTCTGGACGCGGGCAACGCCGGGGATGTGGAAGACAAATCGGGCAATTCGGTCCAGTACCAACATGTTCGCCGGATTCCGCATGTCGTGATCGCTTTCGATCAACAGCAGTTCCGGGTTCATCCGGGCGTTGGAGAAGTGCCGCTCCGCGGCTTCGTATCCGACGACCGCCTTCGTGCTCGCCGGAAGGTACTGGCGGTTGTCGTAATTGGTCTTGTAGCCGGGCAGTGCCAGCAGGCCGATGAGCGCGATGCCGATCGACACGCCCAGGATCGGCCCCGGCCACCGGACGATCGCGGTGCCCACGCGCCGCCAGCCCCGGGTCCGCATCTTCCGCTTGGGGTCGAACAGGTGGAAGCGACTGCGGCTGCCCACCGCCAAGATGGCCGGCCCGAGGGTGAGCGCCGCGAACACGGCGACAAGCGTCCCCACCGCGCACGGGATGCCGAGGCTCTGGAAATACGGAAGGCGGGTGAAGCTAAGGCAATACATCGCGCCGGCGATGGTGAGGCCGGAGCCCAGCACCACGTGCGCGGTCCCGTGGAACATGGTGTAGAAGGCCTGTTCTCGGTCCTCGCCCAGCGATCGCGCCTCCTGGTACCGGCCCAGCACGAAGATGGCGTAGTCGGTGCTCGCCGCGATCACCATCAACACCAGCAGGTTCACGGCGAAGGTTGACAGGCCGATGACCTCGTTATGCGCCAGGAACGCGACAACCTGGCGCGCCGCGAACAGCTCGAGCACCACCATCACCAGGGTGACGAACATGGTGATGAATGAGCGGTACACCCACAGCAACATCACGATGATCACGGCGAACGTCAGCAGGGTGACCAAGATGACGCCCTTGTCACCGGCCGCCGACTGATCGGCGGTCAGGGCCGCCGCACCGGTCACGTACGCCTTCACCCCGGGCGGCGGTTGCGTCGAGTCCACCACTCGGCGAACCGATCGGACGGACTCGTTGGCCTTGGTCTCGCCCTGGTTACCCCGCAGATACACCTGCACGTAGGCGGCCTTGCCGTCCGAGCTCTGGGAGCCGGCCGCCGTCAGGGGATCGCCCCAGAAGTCCTGGACGTGCTCGACGTGCGTCGTGTCCGCCTCGAGCTTCTTGATCAGCTGGTCGTAAAAGCGGTGGGCGTCGTCGCCGAGCGGCTTGTCACCCTCCAGCAGGATCATGATTGCGCTGTCGCTGGTGAATTCGTTGAAGACCTTGCCGACGCGCTGCGTCGCCTGCATCGATGCCGCCTCTTTCGGGCTCATCGGCACGGTGTGTTGCTTGCCGACCGTTTCCAGGTCGGGGACGAACATGGACAGGCATACCACCAGCGCGACCCAGCCCACGACGATCAAGGGCGCGAATTTGTACACCGACCGCGCGAAAAGCGGCATGTGGGGAAGCCCGGCGGCTTGGTGATCGGTCATGCGGACTTCACTATGCAAAAGGTTTCAGCGTTCACTCCGGTGACCGACCTTTCGTCCTTGACTACGTCGTTCACGATGATCTGGCAGCCGATCTGGTCTCCGTCGGTTTGCGCGACCACGTTGACGCTCACCGACGGGAGCGTGGTGGTGACCGAGAGCGTCCAGGGCAGAGGCACGTTGTCGATGCGCCGCGGCTGGGCATTGATGTCCAGATAGTTGATATTGGCGGTGCTCCCCGACCCGTACACCTTGTAGACCACGTGCTTCGGGTTGAACGGCTTGATGTCGTCCAGGCTGCTGCTGCCGATCCCCGACGTGTCGTGATTGCCGAAGAAGGAGCGCAGGCGAAGGACGCAGAAAACCGCTACCGCGATCACGACCGCGATGACGAGAACGATCCACAGTCGTCTCACCGCATTGGCAACAGGCGCCTTTGCCACTCACTCACCTTCCGCTTGCCGAGCGATCAACCGCCCGTCCGAGTGCTTGAGCCATGGCCGGACCGCGCGAGCCGCGCACCGTTTGCTTCGGTGCGCCAAGTCCCGCAAACGCGCCCGCGCTCCGGCGCGCGGCGGGCCGGTCCGGGTTCGCCGACGCTGCGATGGCTCGGAGTTCGAACATCCCAATCCGCTTTCTGCTCATGGCGATTCGGCGAGGAGACCGATGCAAGTGGCGGTGAGCACCCGGGTGAGGGCGGGGCCGAATTCGATATTCCACTCCTCGGGCGGCACGGCCTCCGGCTGGTCGGCGTAGGCATCGGTGAGCCGCTCCGGCGGGTTGGCGATCTGCCAGAAAGCGGCCGCCAACGAGTAGGCGGCGATCAAGCTGTCGAACGCGCCCGAGCGGCCGAGTTTGGGCAGCGCGCGTTCGATGGCATCGGCGAGGGCGACCGCGGCGGCGGAGATCGTTCGCCGGATGTCGACCACCCGATCCACCTCCACCTCATGCTCGAGGTGCAGGTGCAGATTGGCGAGCAGGTCGCAGAACAGTGGATCGGCCGCCAGCCCGTTGGCCAAAGTTTCGGCCACCCGCGCCGGCGACATGGGGCCCGGCTGAGCCAGCTCCTCGCACACCGTGCCCGACCATCGCACCCACCCCTCGGCGGCGAGATGGAGCAGGACCTCTTTGTGCGAAGTGAAGTAGCGGCGCACCGCCGAGTAGTGAATGCCGGCGCGACCGGCGACGGCGGTCAGCGTCACCGACGCAACCCCGGTCTCGCGTGCCAGGGAGCGCGCGGCTTCGACGAGTGCGGCCGCACGTCGGCGCTTGTTCTCTTCGGTGCGGGCACGCTGAAACGTGAGTTGCGCCACCGACGGAGCGTAACGCACGTCATGTGATTTGTATAACGCACGCGATGTGCTTTCCGCCGGCGGCTACCGTGGAGAGTCGTGAGCGTCTTTTATCCCGTCCGTAACCGCCGCCGTCTCGAATAACTCGTATGCACACAATTGCGCTCATCGGCTTGCTCGGTGGCCTGATCACCGGCATCTCGCCATGCATCCTGCCCGTGCTTCCGGTGATTTTTCTGTCCGGCATGGACGGCAGCGACAGCAAAGCCAGCAGTCGCGGTTTGAGTTCGGCGATGCGTCCCTACTTGGTGATCGCGGGCCTGGTGTGCAGCTTCAGCCTGGCCACCCTGATCGGCTCCGCGCTGCTGTCAGCACTGCATCTGCCGCAGGATGCCATCCGGTGGACCGCACTGGTGGTGCTCACTCTGATCGGCCTGGGTTTGATCTTCCCGCCGCTGCAACACCTGATCGAGCGGCCGTTCGCCTTCCTACCGCAACGCCAAAGCAGCGCCAGCACAGATGGTTTCGGCCTGGGACTGACGTTGGGCGCCCTGTATGTACCCTGCGCCGGGCCGGTGCTGGCCGCGATCGTGGTGGCCGGCGGCACGACGTCGCTCGGGCCGGCCACGTTCGTGTTGACCGCCACGTTCGCGCTCGGCAACGCGATACCGCTGTTGGCTTTCGCGCTGGCCGGACGGCAAGTCGCGCAACGGGTTACGGCCTTCCGCCGTCGTCAACGCCAGATTCAGATCGTCGGCGGAATCATGATGATCGTGCTCGCGGTGGCGCTGGTGTTCAATTTACCCGCCCTGCTGCAGCGCGCCGTCCCCGACTACACGACTGCGATGCAGAATCGCTTGGGCGCCAACGATATCCAACGCTCACTGATCCCCAGTCACCCACCGGGGCCGACCACGGGTAGCGTGCTGGAACTCAATCAGGGCAACACCAGTAACGGGCTGCCCACCAACTGCACCGACGGCGCTACCGAGCTGCAGCAGTGCGGGCAGGCCCCGGCCATCACCGGCATCACCGGATGGCTCAACACCCCGGACGGCAAACCGCTCGACCCCGCGTCGGTGCGGGGCAAGGTCGTCCTGATCGACTTTTGGGCCTACTCCTGCATCAACTGCCAACGCGCCATCCCGCACGTCGTCGATTGGTACAACCGCTACCGCGACAGCGGCTTGGTGGTCATCGGGGTGCACACTCCCGAGTACGCCTTCGAACGGGTCCCCGGCAACGTGGCCAGCGGTGCCGCCGGCTTGCACATCGACTACCCCATCGCGCTGGACAACGACTACGCGACCTGGAACGCCTTCAACAACATGTACTGGCCGGCCGAATACCTGATCGACGGGAACGGAACGCTGCGGCACACCAAATTCGGCGAAGGCGACTACGACGGCACCGAGAAGCTGATCCGCCAACTGCTGAGGGACGCCAATCCGAACGTCGCCCTGCCCGCGCCGGCCAACGGGGCCGACACCACCCCGAAGACCAACCTCACCCCCGAGACCTACCTGGCGCCCGACAAAGCCACCACCTACGGCGGTGACGGCAGCTATCAGGCGGGCACCGCGGGGTTCGGCTTCCCGGCACAGCTGGCCAACGACAGATTCGCCCTGCGCGGCCGGTGGACCCTCGACGACCAGGGCATCACCGCCGAAAGCGACGACGCCGCGATCCGGCTGAACTACACGGCCAAGAGCGTCTTCGTCGTCGTGGGCGGCACCGGAACCATCACCATGACCCGCGACGGGAAAACCACCACCACACCGATCGGCGGCGTCCCCACGCTGCACGAAATCGTGTCCGATGGCGGCGCCCACCGCGATCAGTTCGACCTGCAGGTGAGCAAGGGCCTGCAGGTGTTTTCGTTCACTTTCGGCTAGACATCCTTAAGGGCGAAGCAGCCCATCCGCCAGCTGCGTGGTTACGAATAGGAGTCGTGGACTCGTCACACGTGCGTTCAGTCGCGGTCATCGGCAGCGGCGTAGCCGGCCTTACCGCCGCCTACATCCTGTCCGGCCGGGACCGCGTCACGCTGTATGAAGCCGACGTGCGGCTGGGCGGCCACGCGCACACCCATTTCCTGGACGACGGCGGCGCGGTGATCGGCGTCGACTCGGCGTTTCTGGTGCACAACGACCGTACCTATCCGACGCTGTGCCGGCTGCTGAGCGAGCTGGGGGTGGCCACCCAGGAATCCGAGATGTCGATGTCGGTGCGCGCCGACGAGATCGGGCTCGAATACGCCGGCGCCCTGGGCCTGAGTGGGTTGTTCGCGTGTAAGCAGTCGCTGCGGCCCCGCTACCTGCACATGCTCGCCGAGATCACCCGCTTCCACCGCGCCGCGGCGCTGCTGCTGCGCGACGACAGCACCGAGCCAGAGGAACTGGAGACGCTGGAATCCTTTCTGCGCCGGCACCGCTTCTCGTCCTATTTCATCGACTTTTTCATCACCCCACTGGTCGCGGCGGTGTGGTCGTGCGCCGGCGACGACGCCCTGCGCTACCCGGCGCGCTATCTGTTCGTCTTCCTCGACCACCACGGCATGCTTTCGGTGTTCGGCTCCCCCACCTGGCGCACCGTGACCGGGGGTTCGGCGCACTACGTGCAGGCCATCGCCGCACGGCTCGCCGAGGTGTCGACCGGGACGCCGGTGACCTCGCTGCGGCGGGTACCCGACGGCGTGTGGGTGCGGTCGGGCGACAACCCGCCGCGGCTGTTCGACGCAGCCGTCGTCGCCGTGCATCCCGACCAGGCGCTGCTGCTGCTCGACGATCCGAACCCCTGGGAGCGCGCGGTGCTGGGCGCGATTCCGTACTCGACCAATCAGGCACAGCTGCACACCGACGAGTCGCTGCTACCCAGGCATCGCCGTGCGCGCGCATCATGGAACTACCTGGTTACCCCCGAGAAGGACCATGTCGTGGTCACCTATGACGTCAGCAGACTCATGCGGCTGGATGGCAACCGCCGGTACCTGGTGACCCTGGGCGGTCACAACCGCGTCGATCCGGCGTCGGTGATCGCCGAAATGACCTACAGTCATCCGTTATACACGCCGGAATCCGTTGCGGCACAAGCATTGTTGCCCACACTGGATGATGATCGGGTGGTCTTCGCCGGCGCCTACCACGGCTGGGGTTTCCACGAGGACGGCGCCGCCTCGGGCCTGGCCGCGGCGCGGCGCCTCGGTGCCGACTGGCCGACGGCGACCCGGTGCGAGGCGGTCGCCCGATGCTGACGCCCGCGCTCTACCGCACCACGATCAGCCATTCGCGACAGGCACCGGTGCGCCACTCGTTCGAATACCGAAGCTACAGCTGGTATGTCGACCTCGACGACCTGCCGCGGCTGCCCTGGTGGCTGCGACCGTTCGCCCGCTTTCGCGCCTCTGACCACTTCGCCCCTGGGCAGCAGGGCTCGTTGCGCGACCGGCTCGGTGCCTTCTTCGCCGAGCGCGGCCTGGCCGCGCCCGAGGGTCGCGTCACCGCTTTGCTGCAGGCGCGCGTGCTCGGGTATGTGTTCAATCCGCTGAGCGTCTTTTGGTGCCACGACCGCGACGGCCGGCTGCGCCATGTGATCGCCGAGGTGCACAACACCTACGGCGACCGCCACGCCTACCTGCTGCCCCCGGCCGACATGCCGGTGGTCACCGAGAAGAAGTTCTATGTCTCGCCGTTCAATGCCGTGGACGGCTACTACCTGGTGCGAGCACCTCGGCCCGACAACGAAGTCGACATCACCATCGAGCTGCGCCGCGACCGTCAGCCCGCGTTCGTGGCCAACATGCGCGGGCAACGGCGGCCCGCGACCGCCGCACAGGTCGCGATCATGCAACTCATTTCGCCGCTGGCACCGCTGGTGGTGGCTTTACGTATCCGAATTCAGGGGATCAAACTGTGGTTACGTCGAGTTCCGTTGGTACCGCGATGACCGTACCGACCATCCGAAAACCCTCGGCGGCAATCGATTCCGAACGCTGGCCGGCAATCGCGAAGGTGCCGTCCGGGCCCGGGAGTGCGGCCGCGGCCGCGGCCGCCGACCGGCTGCTGCGACGCGCGGCCGCTCGGCTTCCGCTGCGAGTGGCCTACCCCGACGGCACGGTCGTCGGTGCGGCCGACCCGACGGTGCCGACTTTGGTTGTCCACCAACCGAAAGCGATGGCGCGCCGAATCGGGCGCTACGGCCTCATCGGCTTCGGCGAGTCCTACATGGCAGGGGAATGGTCGTCGGACGACCTCAGCGGGCTGTTGACGGTGTTCGCCACCTCGGTGGACGAACTGGTGCCGCGCCCATTGCAATGGTTGCGTCCGATCGGGCCGGCCTTCCGGCCGCGGTGGTGGGGCGCCAGCCGGGATCGCGCCCGGCGCAATATCGCCGAGCATTACGACCTGTCCAACGACCTGTTCGCCGAATTCCTCGACGAGACCATGACGTACTCCTGCGCGCTGTTCGACCGGTTGCCGGCGTCGGCGGCGGATTTGGCTGCCGCACAAGAGCGCAAGATCGATCGGCTGCTCGACCTCGCCGGCGTTCACCAGGGCAGCCGGATACTCGAAATCGGGACCGGCTGGGGCGAGCTGTGCATCCGCGCGGCCACCCGGGGAGCCGAGATCCGCTCGGTGACCCTGTCGGTCGAGCAACAGCAGCTGGCGCGGCTTCGGGTTGCCGCGGCGGGGCTGACCGACAAGGTGACGATCGACCTCTGCGACTACCGCGACGTCGAGGGGGTCTACGACGCGGTGGTGTCGGTCGAGATGATCGAAGCGGTGGGATTCCATGCGTGGCAACGGTATTTCGACACGCTCGAACGGCTGGTGCGACCGGGCGGCCGCGTTGCGATCCAGGCGATCACGATGCCGCACTCCCGGATGATGGCCAGCCGCAACACGCACACCTGGATCCAGAAGTACATCTTCCCGGGCGGACTGCTGCCTTCTACCCAGGCCATCTCCGCAATCACCGAGCGCCGCACCGGTTTACGCACGGTCGACATGACCTCGTTGCGCCCACACTACGCCGAGACGCTGCGGCTATGGCGGGAGCGGTTTCTGCAGCGGCGAGACCGATTGGCGCACATCGGCTTCGACGATGTGTTCCAGCGAATGTGGGAGCTGTATCTGGCGTATTCCGAGGCGGGCTTCCGATCGGGATACTTGGACGTCTACCAGTGGACGTTCGCGCGCGAGGGGTGCCGATGAGTGACGTGAGCATCATAGAGAACTTGGCCCAGGTGTCCGGCGCCTCGGTTGTGGTTCTGGCCGTGGTGCATTCGGTCACGTTCACCATCGGCAAGCGCATCGGCCGCTACAACGTCGTCGACGTCGCGTGGGGCATCGGCTTCGTCGCGATCGCCGCCGTTGCTGCGGCGCTCGGCCAAGGCGACCCGATCCGCCGCTGGTTGCTGCTGGCGCTGGTGACGATCTGGGGCGCGCGGCTGAGCTGGCATATCCACCGCAAGACCGCCGGCAAGGGTGAGGATCCGCGATATGCCGCCATGCTGCGCAACGCCACACCCGGGGTGGTGCTGCGCAAAGTCTTTCTGTTGCAGGCGTTGATCACCTGGTTCGTCTCCTTTCCGCTGCAACTGTCGGCAGTGACCGGGCCCACCCCGAAACCGCTGACCGTCGCGCTGGTGCTCGGCGTGGTCGTGTGGCTGGTGGGTGTCACCTTCGAAGCGGTCGGTGACCGGCAGCTGCGGATCTTCAAGTCCGACCCAGCCAATCGCGGTGTGGTGATGGACCGCGGTCTGTGGGCGTGGACGCGTCACCCCAATTACTTCGGCGACGCCACCGTGTGGTGGGGCCTGTGGCTGATCACCATCACCGGCTGGTGGTCGCTGGCCACGGTCGGCTCACCGCTGCTGATGACGTACTTCCTGGTGTTTGTGACCGGGGTCCGGCTGACGGAGAAATTGATGGCCGGCCGGCCGGGCTTCGCGGAATATCAGCAAAGGACCGCGTGTTTTGTCCCGCGACCGCCGAGAGCGGCACGCCGATAGCCGTCGTCGATGCGGCCCGGCGGACAGCGATAGGCTACCTGACAATGACCGGACTGCCGCAGCTGAGCAGCGACTTGGATGAGTTGCTGCGTCAAGTTGCGCGCGGCGATACCCAGGCTTTCGCCGCCGTCTACGACCTGACCAAGAGCCGGGTGTTCGGGCTGGTGATCCGGGTGCTGCGCGACGCCGGTTACAGCGAGGAAACCACCCAGGAGATCTATCTCGAGGTGTGGCGTTCGGCGTCGGACTACGACCCGGCCCGCGGCTCCGCCCTGTCCTGGTTGCTGACCATGGCGCACCGGCGGGCGATCGACCGGGTGCGCGCCGAGCAGGCCGGCAGTCGCCGTGAGTCGCGCTACGGCGCGGCCAACGTCGACACCGACCACGACGTGGTCGCCGACTCGGCGATCGCCGGCGACGAGCGCCGCCGGGTGGCCGACTGCCTGGGCGGGCTGACCGATGCGCAGCGGCAGTGCATCGAGCTGGCGTACTACGGCGGGCTGACGTACCCGGAGGTGGCCCAACGGCTGGCGGCCAATTTGTCGACGATCAAATCCCGCATCCGCGACGGGCTGCGCGGGCTGCGTAACTGCCTGGACGTAGCATGACCGAGCCCACCGATTTCGAGCTGCTCGAGCTGGCCACGCCGTACGCCCTGCACGCGGTGTCCGACGCGGAGCGCGCCGACATCGACTTGCACCTCGCGGCCGCACCGGCGTCGATCGCGTCGGCCTTCGCCGAGGAAGTCCGCGCCGTGCGCGAGACGATGGCCGTCGTCTCGGCTTCGACCATCGCCGAACCGCCCGCGCATCTGCGGTCCGCCGTGCTCGCCCTGGCCACACCAAGTCTTGTGAAGCGCCAAAACCGTTGGCGCACCACCGCATTGATATCGGTCGCGGCGGCGATCGTGGCGGGCCTGACGGCATTCGGCCTGCAGACGCTGTTGCGCCCGACGCCGACGCAGTCGGTGGCCGAGCAGGTGATGGCGGCCCCGGACGTCCGGACCGTTTCGCGCCCGCTGGCCAACGGGACGGCCACGGTGGTCTTCTCCCGCGATCGCGGCGCCGGGGTGCTGGTGATGAACAACGTGCCGCCGCCCACTCCGGGCACCGTCTACCAGATGTGGTTGATCGACTCCAAGGGCCCGACCTCGGCGGGGACGATGGGCACCGCGGCCGTCTCGCCCTCGACGACGGCGACGCTGACCAACCTCGGAAAGTCGACGGCCCTGGCCTTCACCGTCGAACCCGGCGCGGGCTCACCCCAGCCGACCAGCCCGATATTGGCGACCTTGCCGCTGAGCTAAGCCTTCTTCACCAGGCTGCCCAGCACCGCGACGATCACGCCGACGACGACCAGCCCCGCGCCGGCGGCCAACGTCAGGTTCAGCCAGTCCCGCATTCCGGCTTCGGCCGTGTGGACCATGACGTCGGCGATCTGGCGGACGTCGCCGCTGGTGCGATTGAGCGCCTCGTTGACGTAGCGGGCACCGACCTCCATGCCGACCCACCCGGCGGCGCCGACCAGCAGCGCCGAAACGCCCAGACCGGTCAGCGCCTTGCCGCGGCGCCGGGCTGCCAGCAGTGTCAGCAGTGCTAACAGCCCGCTAAGCGCGACCGCCCCCAAGCTCGCCCACTTGCCCCACGCGCCGACCCGGCTCAGCTCCCCCGGCCGCAGCGAGTGGGGCACCGACGCCGTCAGCGGCACGGTCAGCGTGGCGGGCACCTTCACGTTGTGCTCGCTCAAGATCTGCGCAAACGCGGGATCGTTGAGCATCGGGGCCACGTCGACCGCCCAGGAATCACCGGACCCCGCATCGGCGAACAGCCAGCGATGTGCCGCCCGGTTCGCCGTCGCGAACATCGGCGGGAAGGACGGACCGGCGGTGTATGCGCCGGCCGCGTCGCGCACCTGCGCGCTGTCCACGGGAGTGCGTCCACCGCCATGCTCGGCGATCAGCGTCATCGTCCGGCTGGTGAGTTCACCGGCCATCGCGGACTGCAGGGCCGGGTCGCCCGCCGCCTTCCGGGCCAGCGCCGCGTAGCCGTTCTCGTCGACAAGATTGAGCTGTACCCAGGCCCCGGGGACGGCCACCGCCAGCGCGATCGTGGTGGCGAGCCACAGCGTCAGCGTCGCGAGGAATCGCACGCCGTCAATCTACGGCGCGATGCCCCGCACGTACGCGGCTTGCCCGAGGTGCTGGGCGCAGTCGTCGATGATGCTCACCAACCGGGCGCTGGCCGTCACCGGCGGATCCCAGTTGCTGTCGACGACCCGGGCCAGCTCGTCGGCGGTGACGCCGGCGATGTACTCGCACGAGAGCTTGTGCACCGCGTGGTAGTAGCCGGACAGCAAATCGGCAGGCGCACGGACCTTCGCCACCTCCGCGGCGCCGTGGCCGTAGCCGGTGTCGCGGCGCGGCAGATCCAGCGCGAAGCGGTCCACCCAGCCGTCGCGGGTCCAGACCTCCTCGACACCGGCGACGTGGGCCAGCTGGATGTCCTGCACCCGGGCGCTGTGCCAGATCAGCCAGGCGATGGAGTTGGCGTCCGGGCTGGGTCGGTAGTTGGACAATTCGTCGGTCAGTCCATCGGTGAGCTCGTCGACGTGTTCGATCAACCGGGTGAACGCGTCGCGGAGTAACTCGCGGGCGGCGGCGTCGGCATCTGACATACCAACGACACTACGGACCCCGGGGATAGACCGCGTCGACGTTGTTGCCGTCCGGATCGCGCACGAACGCACCGAGGTTTTCGTCGGCGGCCACCAACACGAGGTGATCTTCCCGACGAGAACGCCTGGGATTTCGCGTAGTCAGCGCAGTTAATACCCACGTGGTCGATCGCGAATTGATCGTGGCACGACGTGCGGCGCGGTCGTAGATTGATGAGGTGATCTACGACCTCCTCATTCGCAATGGCACCATCGTCGACGGGCTGGGGGGTGAGCCGTACGTCGGCGACGTCGGGGTAACCGGCGGCGTCATCACGGCCGTCGGATCCGTGAACGGCGACCGTGCCGAGCGCGAGATCGACGCGACCGGCCTGCTGATCACGCCGGGTTTCGTCGACCTGCACACGCACTACGACGGCCAGTCCATCTGGTCGGAGCGCCTGACCCCCTCCTCGGCACACGGCGTGACCACCGTGGTGATGGGCAACTGCGGCGTCGGGTTCGCGCCGTGCCGTCAGGAAGACCACGACGTCCTCGTCGACGTGATGGCCGGGGTGGAGGACATCCCGGGCGTCGTGATGACCGACGGCCTGCCGTGGACCTGGGAAACCTTTCCCGAATACCTGAACGCGCTCGAAGCCGGTAGGCGTGACATCGACGTGGCCGCCTACCTGCCACATTCGCCGCTGCGCGTCTACGTGATGGGCCAGCGCGGCGCCGACCGCGAAGCCGCTACCGCCGACGACCTCGCCAAGATGCGGGCGCTGGCCAAGGAGGCCATGGAAGTCGGTGCGCTGGGCTTCGCGTCGTCGCGGCTGACCATCCATAAGACCGAAAGCGGTTCGCCCATACCGAGTTACGAAGCCGCCCGCGAGGAGATCGAAGAGATCGCCAAGGGCGTCGTTGACGGCGGCGGCGGGCTGCTGCAATTCGTGCCCGATATTCCGGCCGGCGGCTACCAGCCGGTGCTGCAGACAGTGTTCGACGTCGCCGAGGAGGTCGGCTTGCCGGTCACCTTCACCCTCGTCGTCGCCAACGCCGGGGACCCGACGTGGCCCGACGCGATCAACATGATCGAGAAGGCCAACGCCGCCGGCGGCGACATCACCGCGCAACTGCTGCCCCGCCCGATCGGGTTGATCATCGGGCTGCAACTCACCGCCAACCCGTTCGTGCTCTACCCCAGCTACCGGGAGATCGCGCATCTGCCGCTGGCCGAGCGGGTCGCCGAGATGCGCAAGCCCGAGGTCCGCGCCCGCATCCTGGCCGACAAGCCGGGCCAAGGCCACCCGATCCTGTACGTCGCGCAAATGTGGGACTGGATCTTCCCGCTGGGCGACAACCCCAACTACGAGCCGGACCCGGCGGACAGCATCGGGGCCCGGGCCAGGGCCCGCGGCGTGAACCCGATGGAGGAGGCCTACGACCGGCTGCTCGACGACGACGGCCGCGCCATGCTGCTGGTCGCGACCAGCAATATGGAGCGCAACTCGCTGAACACGGTCGGCGAGCTGCTGCGCCGCGACGACGTGGTGCTCGGGCTCGGCGACGGCGGCGCCCACTACGGGATGATCTGCGACGCCAGCTACTCGACGTTCTTCCTGACGCACTGGGCGCGGGACCGGGCGTCTGGACGCTTCACGGTCGCCGAGGCCGTCCGCGAGCTGACGTCGGTGCCGGCCCGGGTCGCCGGGCTGGCCGATCGCGGCCGAATCGCGGTCGGATACAAGGGCGATCTCAACGTGATCGACCACGCGGCGCTGCGCCTGCACAAGCCGGTGATCACTTATGACCTACCCGCCGGCGGGCGTCGTCTGGACCAGACCGCGGACGGGTATGTGGCCACGATCGTGTCCGGCGAAGTGATCGCCGAAAACGGCAAACCCACCGACGCGCGTCCCGGCAAGCTGGTCCGCGGGCGCCAAATGGGGCCCGCAGCCACGCCATAACGCTACGAAGAAGCGCCTGTCCCGGTTAAGTTATTGCAGTGACGAGCCCGCATTTTGCGTGGTTGCCGCCAGAGATCAATTCGGCCCTCCTTTACGCCGGTCCTGGATCGGCGCCGCTGCATGCTGCCGCGGAAGCCTGGGATGGGCTTGCCGAGAACCTGGCCTCGTCCGCGTCCTCGTTCTTCTCCGTGGCCTCGGATCTGGCCAACGGCTCGTGGCAGGGTCCCTCGGCCACGGCGATGCTGGCCGTCGCGACCCAATACGTGAGCTGGCTCAAGGCGGCGGCCGCACAGGCCGAGGCGACCTCCAGCCAGGCTTCGGCCATCGCGGGCGCCTTCGAGACGGCGCTGTCGGCCACGGTGCAGCCGGCGGTGGTTACCGCCAACCGCGCCTTGGTGCGGGCGTTGGCTTCGCAGAACCATCTGGGCCAGAACGCCCCCACGATCATGGACATCGAGTCCGCCTACGAACAGATGTGGGCCACTGACGTGGCCGCGATGTCCGGGTATCACGCCGACGCCTCGGCGGCCGCCGAACAGCTGGCGCCCTGGCAGCAGGTCATGCAGAACCTCGGCATGCAATTCCACAACGGCGACCTGATCTTCGGACCGCACGCGGGCACCGGGGGCCTGGCACACCACATCAACGCACTGGCCAGCCTCGATCACACCGGCGGCCACGTCGGATCCTGGCTGACCGACACCCCCGGCACCGGGTTTGCGCATACCGTGACGAGCGGTGCGGCGTCCGCGGACTTCAGCGCGAGCCTGCTCAATTCACCGAACGCCGGCACCGGTTTCAACCCGGGAACCGCGAACCTGGGTCTGCTCAGCAATCTGGGCTCGGGCACCATACCGACGGGTTTGACGGCGGACTGACGACACGCCCGCTGCGCCTATCCTCGACATCATGCGCACCAAGAAGAGGGTGGATCTGCAGAGGCTGGCCGCCGCCCTGCCCGACTTCCCGTTCGCGTACCTGATCACCGTCGACGACGGATACCGCGTCCACACCGTGACGGTCGAACCGCGGCTGCGCGACGGCGCCGTCCTCGATATCGGACTCATCGGCGGCCGCACCCGCGAAAACCTCAGCCAGCGCGCCGATGTCACCCTGCTGTGGCCGCCGCGCGAGCCGGGCGGCTATTCGCTGATCGTGGACGGCCACGCCGAAGTCGCCGAGTCCGACTCCGAGACAGTGCGATTGGACGTGGTGCCGACCCGCGCGCTACTGCACCGCGACGCCGATCCCGACTCCGCGGCCAAAGGCACCCTGCACGACTGCGTGGTGTTCTCCCTGCCGGCATGACCTCGTACAGTCAGTCGCATGAGTCGCGTCGCGCCGCTAGCCCCGCCGTGGAGCGAGGAAGACACCACCAGCATCAACAGCTGGGGCCACCCGGACCGCCCATATGAGCCCCTGCTCCTGGTGCGCTGCCTGCAGCGCCACCCCGCGCTGGCCAACCGGCTACGCAAGCTCGGTGAATCCCTTTACATCGCAGCGCTTTTGCCGCCGCGGACCCGGACGATCGCGATCCTGCGCACCTGCGCACTGGTCGGTTGCGAGTACGAGTGGGGCGGGCAGGCGGCGTTCTGGGGACCGATCGTCGGAGTCAGCGACGACGAGTGTGACGCGCTGGTGACCGGCGGCCCCGACGACGCGCGGTGGGGTCCGGCCGAGCGGACGCTGATCGAGGCGGTCGACGAGCTGGAGCGCACCGGGTCGTGGTCGGAGGCGACGTGGACGGCGCTGGGCCGCGACCTCGACGACGAGCAGCGCATCGAATTGCTCACGGCCGTCGGCTGGTATCGCACCATCTGCACACTGTGCAACGCGCTCGCCCTACCGATGGAGGGCTGGATGCGGCGCTGGCCACTAGGGCGCTGAGCGGTCCCGTTTGAGACCGGGATGCTGCCTTTTAAGTAGCGGCAGCAGCAGACGTCGCGGCATGAACTGAAACAGCCGGGTGCTGATTTGGCTTGGCAGCCCGGGGATCACCGCTCCGCGATCGCCGTCGAGCGCGTCGACTCCGGCGCGCGCCACCTCGCTGGCGGGCAGCCACATGAACTTCGGGAACGCGTCGGCGAACTTCCGCTCGTCCATGCCGGCGTTCTTCAGGAACTCGGTGCGCACCGGGCCGGGGTTGAGCAGCGCAACGGTGACACCGCTGCCGGCCAGTTCGCCACGCAGTCCTTCGGTGTAGGTGATCACGAACGCCTTGGTGGCGGCGTAGCCGACCTGGCCGGGGAAGGGGTAGTAGCCCGCGGTCGATCCGACGTTGAGAATTGCGCCGCGCCCGCGCGGCACCATCTGCTGGACCGCGCGCGTGGTCAGGTCGATAACGGCCTCGACGTTGACCCGCACCTGGGCGATCTCGTCGTCGACCGACACATCCGTCACCGACCCGATGGTGCCGATGCCGGCGTTGTTGACCAGGATCTCGGCCGTCAGCCCGCGACGATCGACCTCGCCGAAAAGGCCGGCGCGAGCGGCCGAATCCGCGACGTCGCAACCGATCACCTCGACGCGAACCCGACTCGCGAGTTCATCGGCCAGCTCGTGCAGCTTGTCCTCGCGGCGCGCGACGAGGGTGACGCCGTGCCCGCGATCGGCGAGCTCGCGGGCGATGGCGGCGCCGATGCCCGACGACGCTCCGGTGACGACGGCGGTGCTGGTGGGTGCGGGAGTTGGGAGAGCCACGCAGCTAACCCTAGGGCGCCGAGCGCGGGCCCTAGGTACGAGTACTTCCACTCGCACTCTTGCAGCCCACACTCGCGGCCTATCCTCGCGTCATGAGCGTGAAAGTCGATCTCGATCAACTCACCGGCGCGCTGGCCGACTTCACGTTCGCCTACCTGATCACCTTCGGCGACGGACGGCACGCGCACGCCGTGGCGGTGCACCCGGTGCTGATCGACGGCGTGCTGGAGGTGGGCTCGATCGGCAACAGCACCCGCAACAACATCGCCCGGCACGACGCGGTCACGCTGGTCTGGCCGCCGCGCGAACCCGACGGCTACTCGCTGATCGTCGACGGCACCGGCCTCGCCGGCGACGACGCGCTGCAAGTGGTGCCGAGTCGCGCGGTTCTGCACCGCAAGGCGGCGCCGCAGACGGTGACCAGACCCGGCTGTAAGGACGACTGCCTGCGTCTCGAGCAGCCCTGACACACGAAAAAGCCCGGCCCCAAAAGGGACCGGGCTTTTCTCGTAGCTGGGACTTATTCGTACTCAGAGACTTAGAAGTCCATACCGCCCATGCCACCGGTCGGGTCGCCGACGGGAGCGGCGGCCTTCTCCGGCTTGTCGGCAACGACGGCCTCGGTGGTCAGGAACAGCGCCGCGATGGACGCAGCGTTCTGCAGCGCCGAACGGGTCACCTTCACCGGGTCGGCAACGCCGGCCTTGAGCAGGTCCTCGTACTCACCGGTGGCGGCGTTCAGGCCGACGCCGGGCTTCGAGTTGCGAACCTTCTCGGCGACCACGCCGGGCTCGAGCCCGCCGTTGAAGGCGATCTGCTTCAGCGGAGCCTCGAGCGCCACGCGGACGATGTTGACGCCAGTGGCCTCGTCGCCCTTGAGCTTCAGGTCGTCCAGCGCCGGGGCCGCCTGCAGCAGAGCCACGCCACCACCGGCGACGATGCCCTCCTCGACGGCGGCCTTGGCGTTGCGCACCGCGTCCTCGATGCGGTGCTTGCGCTCCTTGAGCTCCACCTCGGTGGCAGCTCCGGCCTTGATCACCGCAACACCGCCGGCCAGCTTGGCCAGGCGCTCCTGCAGCTTCTCGCGGTCGTAGTCGGAGTCGCTGTTCTCGATCTCGGCGCGGATCTGGGCCACCCGGCCGGCGATGGCGTCGGGGTCACCCGCACCCTCGACGATGGTGGTCTCGTCCTTGGTGATGACGACCTTGCGGGCCTTGCCGAGCAGCGAGATGTCGGCGGTCTCGAGGGAGAGGCCGACCTCTTCGCTGACGACCTGACCACCGGTGAGGATGGCCATGTCCTGCAGCATCGCCTTGCGGCGGTCACCGAAGCCGGGGGCCTTGACCGCCACCGACTTGAAGGTGCCACGGATCTTGTTCACGACCAGGGTGGACAGCGCCTCGCCCTCGACGTCCTCGGCGATGATCAGCAGCGGCTTGCCGCCCTGAATGACCTTCTCCAGCAGCGGGAGCAGGTCCTTGACGGTCGACACCTTGGAGCTGACCAGCAGGATGTAGGGGTCCTCCAGGACCGCTTCCTGACGCTCGGCGTCGGTGACGAAGTACCCCGAGATGTAGCCCTTGTCGAACCGCATGCCCTCGGTGAGCTCGAGCTGCAGGCCGAAGGTGTTGGACTCTTCAACGGTGATGACGCCCTCGTTGCCGACCTTGTCCATCGCCTCGGCGATCAGGTCACCGATCGACTGGTCGCCCGCCGAGATGCCCGCGGTCGCCGCGATCTGCTCCTTGGTCTCCACGTCCTTGGCCGACTTCAGCAGGGTCTCGGTGATCTTCTCGACGGCCTTCTCGATGCCGCGCTTGAGGCCCAGCGGGTTGGCGCCGGCCGCAACGTTGCGCAGGCCCTCTTTGACGAGCGCCTGAGCCAGCACCGTGGCCGTCGTCGTGCCGTCACCGGCAACGTCGTCGGTCTTCTTGGCAACTTCCTTGACCAGCTCGGCGCCGATCTTCTCGTACGGGTCCTCCAGTTCGATCTCCTTGGCGATGGACACGCCATCGTTGGTGATCGTGGGAGCGCCCCACTTCTTCTCTAGGACGACGTTGCGACCCTTGGGGCCCAACGTCACCTTTACCGCGTCGGCGAGGGCGTTCAGACCCCGCTCGAGGCCGCGACGGGCCTCTTCGTCGTACGCAATTGTCTTGGCCATTGCGAAGTGATTCCTCCGGATTGGGGATGAAACTGGGGTCACCGGGTGGCAACAACCCAATTACTTACGCTGGCCGGGCGCAGTGCCCGCGACGGACGACCAGAGCTGGCCTCACCGTCCCGACCTAGCACTCACACACTGCGAGTGCCAACGTCATTCTTAGCACTCGCCTATGCCGAGTGCAAGAACGGGGCTGCGGTTATCGGGGGCTATCGCTTAGCGCGTAAACCGTCCACGACGACGTCGGTGACCCGCTGGGCCAATTCCGCGTTGTAGGCCTCCATGGCCTGACATCCGACCATGATCGTCTTCACTTCGCGTACGCCGATGTCCGGCCGCGCGGTGCCCGCCCGCTGCGCGGCGCGCAGCAGCTCGTCGAGCATTGCCAGGAAGGCATCCTCGGCATCCGGTGCGGCGGCGGCGATGTCGATGCCGAAACCGGCCAGGGCATCGACCAGGCCGCGATCCGCCGCGCCCCACTGCAGCACCAGCGAACGCAGATAGGCGAACAGCGCCTCGCCCGGGCCGGCGGATTCCAGCAGGGCGTGTCCCTCGTCAACGAGCTGCTGCATGCGGTCGTCGATGACCGCCTGGAACAGCGCCTCCTTGGTCGGGAAGTGCCGGTAGACGGTGCCCGCCCCGACGCCGGCCCGACGGGCGATCTCGTCGATGGGCACCGACAAGCCCTCGGCCGCGAAGGTGTCGTAGGCGACTTCCAGCACGCGCGCCCGGTTGCGCGCCGCGTCGGCACGCAGCCGACGTTCAGGCTGCGCCATTTGTTCACCACCTATCGGTTGACAAAGCGGGGCGCACGTTCCGTATAGTACGAATCAACCGGAGCGCTCGCCCCGTTTAGTTTCCCATTAAGGAGTTTGCCATGGCCAAGTGGACAGCAGCGGACATTCCCGACCAGAAAGGCCGTGTCGCCGTCGTCACCGGAGCCAACACCGGCCTGGGCTACGAAACGGCCGCCGCGCTCGCCGAGCGGGGCGCCCACGTCGTGCTCGCGGTGCGCAACCTCGACAAGGGCAAGGACGCCGCCGCCCGGATCGCCGCCAAGAGCCCCGGCGCCGACGTGGCGCTGCAGGAGCTCGACCTGACGTCGCTGGACTCCGTCCGCGCGGCCGCCGGACAGCTCAAGTCCGACTACGACCGCATCGACCTGCTGATCAACAACGCGGGCGTGATGTACACGCCGAAGGAAACCACCAAAGACGGCTTCGAGATGCAGTTCGGCACCAACCACCTGGGCCACTTCGCGCTCACCGGCCTGCTGCTGGAGCGGCTGCTGCCGGTCCCCGGATCGCGGGTCGTGACGGTGAGCAGCATGGGCCACCGCATCCTGGCCGACATCCACTTCGACGACCTGCAGTGGGAGCGCTCCTACAACCGGGTCGCGGCCTACGGGCAGGCCAAGCTGGCCAACCTGCTGTTCACCTACGAGCTGCAGCGCAAGCTCGCCCCGCACGGCACGACGATCGCCGCCGCCGCCCACCCCGGCGGGTCGAACACCGAGCTGGGCCGCTACACGCCCGCGGCGTTCCGGCCGCTCGTCAACGTGTTCTTCTCGGTGATCGCTCAGGACGCGGCCATGGGCGCGCTCCCGACGCTGCGCGCGGCCACCGACCCGGGCGTGCTCGGCGGCCAGTACTACGGCCCCGACGGGTTCGCCGAGACCCGCGGTTACCCCAAGCTGGTCTCGTCCAGCGAGAAGTCCCACGACGTCGACCTGCAGCGCCGGCTGTAATCGGTCTCTGAGGACCTCACCGGGGTGGTCTACCCGTCCGATTAGGGCACATCGAGCAGCCGCTCCTCTCTTGCGCCTTTCCGGACCTCCACCCCGGCGAGGCCAACTGGCAGGCTGGATTTCATGTCCCTCGTCGTGCCGCCGTATCCGCCGACCCGCTACACCGCCGAGCAGCCGGAGGTCAGCGCCTGGCTCAGACGGGCCCCGGAAAATGGAGGGGCACCGCCGGACTACGAGACCGCCGGGGTCAAGTACCACTACCTCGCCAACCAGCAGGCCACCGACGGCGACTACGGCCTGTACCGGGTCGATATCGGGCCGGCCGGCGGCGGGCCCCCGGCGCACTACCACCGGGCCATGTCGGAGGCCTTCTTCGTGCTGTCCGGGACGATCAAGCTCTACGACGGCACGGAGTGGGTCGACGGCCGCGCGCGCGATTTCCTCTACGTGCCGCCGGGCGGAATCCACGGCTTCCGTAACGAGGCCGACGAACCCGCGTCGATCCTGATGCTGTTCGCGCCCGGTGCTCCGCGCGAGACCTACTTCGAAGGTTTTGGCGCACTGGCCGACATGACCGACGACGAACGCAGCGAGTGGTTCGTCCGGCACGACAACTTCTGGGTCTGAGGCGCCGCGTCGCCCGTAGTTAGCGCCTTCTTCAACTCAAGTTTCATCACGGCGTGAATTTCCTATTGCGTTGAGACTAGTTTCAACGTAGCGTGAGGATAGTTTCAACGAACCGTGAAAATCAGGAGTAGACGATGCACACCACCTCGAAGACCGAAGTCTTGGTCGTCGGTGCCGGGCCGGTCGGGCTGGTCGCCGGCTGCGAACTCGCCCGCCGCGGCATCCGCGTGCGAGTAATCGACAAGTTGGCAGCACCCACCGACCAGTCCCGGGCCATCGCGGTGCACTCCCGCAGCCTGGACATGTATTCCCGGATGGGCATCATTGACGAGATGGTGAGCACCGGGGTCAAGGCCACCGCGATGCGGATGTACGCCGGCAGCAGCAGGCTGTTCCACGTCCCGCTGAGCGTCGTCGATAGCGCGTTCCCATTCAGCTTGGTCACGGCGCAAACCGAGACCGAGCGGGTGCTGACCGAATACCTGGAGTCGCTCGGTGTCACGATCGAACGCGGTGTCGAACTGGTCGCGCTGAAGCAGGACGACGCCGGCGCGCACCTCACCTTGCGGCACGCCGACGGAGTGACCGAACTCCTCACCACGCCGTGGGTGATCGGTGCCGACGGCGCCCGCAGCACCGTGCGCAAACTTGTCGGCACCAAACTCGCCGGTTCCTTTGTGGGAGAACGCTTTCTGCTCGGCGACGTCGATGCCGAGCATCAGCTGGACCGGGATTCGATGTACACCTTCTTCGCCCCCGACGGGCCGGTGGTGGTACTGCCGATGCGGGAAGGGCGGATGCGTTTTCTGGCCGAGATCCACGACGCGCCAGGCGCCCCGCTGAACCTCCACCCCACACAGGACGAACTGCAGACGATCCTCGACCAGCGAGTCGGCGGAATCCACTTGCTTACCTCGCATTGGCTGACCAGTTTCGAGGTCCACCACGCGCGGGTGCCCGCCTACCGCTGGGGCCGGGTCTTCCTGGCCGGCGACGCCGCCCACATCCACAGCCCGGCCGGTGGCCAGGGCATGAACACCGGCATGCAGGACGCATTCAACCTGGCATGGAAGCTGGCCGCGGTGCTCAATGGCGAAGCCGGCGAGCGGCTGCTGGACAGCTATGAAGCCGAACGACTTCCCGTTGCCCACAAGGTCATTTCGTTCACCGATCGGCTCACCCGGGTGGGAACGTTGTCCGGGGTGCCGCGGGTAATCCGCAACCTGATCGTGAAGACCCTGTCCCATATCCCGGCGATCAGCCGATTCGTCGCCAACGTCGTCGAGGAGATCGACATCGGCTACCGGGACAGCCCCATCGCCGTGGGCCAACCGGTCAAACGCGCCAAAGCGGTTGCCGGTGATCATCTTCCACATGTCGTCGACGAGACGGTGCAGAAGCAGCTCAGCGCCGTCTGCGGCGCACAGAACACCGGCCACACCGTGGTCACCGTCGCCCATGGACATGTGGCACCCGCCGCGGGGGAGGGCGAGTTGCAGGTCCTGGTCACCGATGCCGACACGCCGGTCGCAGGGTACGACGCCGTCATCGCCGACCCGAAAGGTCTTGTGGCACAACGACTCGGACTCACCGCCGGAGGCCGGGTCGTGGTCCGCCCGGACGGCTACCTCGGGGCGGTCGCCGCCCTCGCCGACACCGCCACCATCGCCGACTACTTCGCCACACTGAGGAGCTGAACCACCATGTACACCTTCGATATCGACGCCGCGGACATGTTCGAGGACCGCACCCACCAGTTCGAGAAGTTCGGCATTCCGCTCGACGACATCGAGCGGATGCGCGAAGCCGTCATCGACATGTGGACCGACGCGCCCGGCGGGTGGACCTACGAATGGTCCAAGCTGGCCAACGAATACGCCTATCGTGGTGACCACCGGATGGCGTCGCTGGTCTATGGTTGCGCGAAGTTCCCCTGTCTGACCGATCAAGCCCGGGTACAGGCAATGCGCAACCAGCTCGAGCAATTCCATTTAGCCGCACCGGATTTCCCGGTCTCCTTCGAACGCCGCATCATCACCGTCCCCTATCGCGGTGACACCGTCGAGGTGCCCGTCCACCTGTACTCCACCGACGGCGACTATGCCGCGCGGCCCGTGCTGATCGCCAGCGGCGGGGTGGACACCTGGAAGATGGACATCCACCCGTGGTGCGTGGGGTTCACGATGAACGCCGGGGTGTCGACGCTGGCCTTCGACCACCCGGGCACCGGCGAAACCACGATTCCGCTCGACCAGTACGCCGACGAAGTGATTCACGGAATCGCCGCCTACGCAAAGACACTCGGCGACGGCCGGGTGGCGCACTTCGGCGCCTCGTTCGGAGGCAACTTCGCCGCGATGTCGGGACTGTCCGGGATCGTGGACGCTGCGATCGATCTCGGCGGTCCGGTTGTCGACTCCTTCGAGCCGGAGAATGTCAAGAAGCTGCCCTACGGAATGCACGACATTCTCGGCAACGCCATGCATTGGGACCACTCCCCCTCCCTGGATGAGCTCAGCGCCGGCATCGGTCAGCTCAACCGAGCAGATCTTCTTGCCCAGCACAATAATTCGGCAATGCTCGTCGCCAACGGAGCCGACGATTACTTCATCCCGCAATCGGACACCCTTGTCTTCAAGGGCCGCCCGAACACCGAGGTCCACCTGATCGAGGGCGCCGGTCACGTCGCGATGAGCAAGGCCCCAGAGGTGGTACCGATGATGATCGGGTGGCTACGCAACCAGTTCACCGACAACTACGCGCGCAGCTCGTAGTCCTCGTCCACCAGCGTGCGGGTGCGTTCGAAGAAGGTCCGCCCGCTGTAGGGCAGCTGGGTGACGACCTTGCCGCTGGGATGGCGAAAGTAGTTGGTGCAGGCCAGCCAGACCTTGCCCTCCATCGCGGCCTGGATCTCGTCGTTGTAGCGGCGCTGCGCTTCCTCGGTGACCTCGATGGTGCGCGCCCCGCGACCACCCATCACGTCGAGCATCTGCCGGATGAAGGTCGTCTGCGCCTCGTGGATGTAGATGATCGAGTTGACGCCATTCGTGTTGGGGCCGTAGAGCGTAAAGAAGTTCGGGTATCCGGCGATCAACGTGCCAAGGTAGGCTTCGGCGCCGTCACTCCAGTCGTCGCGCAGCACCCGGCCGCCGCTGCCGTACACGTCGATGCTGGCGAGATAGTCCGCGGCTTTGAAGCCGGTGCCGTAGATGATGGTGTCGACGCGGTGCTCGACGCCGTCGGCGGTGCGCACCCCGCGTTCGGTGATCTCGGCGATCGCGCTGGTTTCCAGGCTGACGTTCGGCAATCCGAACGTCGGGTACCACTCGCGCGACATCAACGGCCGCTTGCAGCCCACCGGGTAGTCCGGCGTCAGCTTGGCGCGCAGCTCGGGATCGGCGACCTTGCGCATCAGGTAGCTGCGGGCCAGCTCGGTCGCCTCGCGGGTTTGCGTGGCGTCGACGTCGAAGCTGGAAGCCTCGTAGGCGTCGAATGCCTCGTCGCGCAGCTTCTGCACGGCCGCCGGATCGCGTTCGAACTCTGCGTGTTGTTCCGGTGTGAACGGAAAATCCAATCGGGGAGAGATCCAGATCGGTGTTCGTTGAAACACGGTGAGATGTGCGGTTTTCGGGGCGATCGCCGGGACGTACTGGATCGCGCTGGCGCCCGTGCCGATGGACGCGACCCGCTCACCTGCCGTCGACTTGCTGTGATCCCACCGCGCGGAGTGGAATCGCCTGCCCCGAAACCGCTGCGCCCCAGGGATATCCGGGATGTGGGGCACGTCGAGCATTCCGACAGCGCTGACCACGGCGTCGAACTCGTGCTGATCGCCGTCGCCGGTGACGAGCGTCCACCGTCGGCGGCGCTGCGACCACCGCGCGGTGGTGATCGAGGTGTGGGGCCGCAGGTGCGGTCCCAGCCCGTGCTCGGCGGCCACCCGTTCCAGGTAGGCCAGGATCTCGGGCTGGTTCGCGTAGGTCTTGCTCCATCGCGGGTTCAGCGCGAACGAGTAGGAGTACAGATGCGACGGCACATCGCAGGCCGCACCCGGAAAAGTGTTGTGCCGCCAGGTACCTCCGAATCCGTCGGCGCGGTCGAAGATGGTGAAGTCGTAGCCGCCCTCGGCGAGCTGGATTCCCATCGCGATGCCACCGGCGCCCGCGCCGATGACCGCGACATTCATTTTTCGGGGCATCACGCCCCGAATTGCGCGAAGTAGGGTCGCTCGGGCCGGCTCTTCTCCACCAGGATGAACACCACGCCCCACGGATCGACGAACCAGGTGGTGCGCACTCGCGCGACATCGGCGATTCCGCTCACCAGGAACCGGACTCCCTTGCCCTCGAGTTCGGCGCGGGTGGCCTCGAGGTCCTCACAGACCAGCCCGACGTGCGAGAGCCCGTGGTCGGTGAGTGCCCTGCCGGCGCCACGCCGGCCGTCAGGAGGGCCACCGTCGACGTTGAGGTACTCGATCACCTCGAGGACGCGATCGCTGCCGTCGCCGAAGCCGACGATGGCGGCTTTCATGGTCGGATCGGACACCAGCTCACCCATGTCGTCGCGAATGGCGTTACCGGCCATCACGTACGGTGGCGACAGCACACGCAGGCCCAACACGTCACGGTAAAAGGCCACCGCGGCCTCACAATCCGGTACGCACACCCCGGTGTGGGCCATCCCGGTAATCACGTTCTCGACTCTACGTCGGACGGCACGGATCGCAGAGGATGAGTTTGCCGACGCCGCGACCACCGGCGTCGGCTCCGGAATCCGAGGGGCCGATAATGGCCGGGTGCGGTCAGTCGAGGAACATCAGCGCGTCGTAGCTGCCATGATCAGCGCCCGCCCCGCCGTGCCGGTGCCACTGACGGAGGCGCAGGGCCTGGTTCTGGCGGATGACGTGGTTGCCGAGCTGGCGCTGCCGGTTTTCGACAACTCCGCGATGGACGGATACGCGGTACGCGCCGAGGAGACCGAGGGCGCCACACCCGACCGGCCGGTCGTCTTGCCGGTCGCCGAGGACATTCCCGCCGGGCGCACCGACCCGTTGACGCTGCAACCCGGAACCGCGCACCGGATCATGACCGGCGCGCCGATGCCGGCGGGGGCGACGGGCGTTGTGCCGGTGGAGAACACCGACGGCGGCGTGGACTCGGTGGCGATCCGCGCCCATTCGGAGCCCGGCAAGCACATCCGCCGGGCGGGCGAAGACGTGGCGCCGGGCACCACCGTGCTGCGCAAGGGTCAGGTCGTCACGCCGGCGGTGCTGGGCCTGGCCGCGGCGCTGGGATTGCCGGGGCTGCCGGTGATCCCGCGGCAGCGCGTGCTGGTGATCTCGACCGGGACGGAGCTGGTGACGCCGGGCACCCCGCTGCGGCCCGGACAGATCTACGAGTCCAACTCGATCATGCTGGCCGGGGCCGTGCGTGAGGCAGGCGCGGACGTGATCGCCGTCGCGACCGCGCAAGACGATGTCGCGCAGTTCAGCTCGATCCTGGATCGGCATGCGGGCGAGGCCGACCTGATCATCACCAGCGGCGGAGTCAGCGCCGGCGCCTATGAGGTCGTCAAGGACGCGTTCGGGCCCCACGGCGTCCAGCGCGGCGAAGGGGTGGAATTCGTCAAGGTGGCAATGCAACCCGGGATGCCGCAGGGCATCGGCCGGGTGGCCGGCACCACGATCGTCACCCTGCCCGGCAACCCGGTCAGCGCGCTGGTGTCCTTCGAGGTGTTCATCCGTCCCGCGCTGCGCACCGCGATGGGCCTGCCGGATCCGCACCGCCCGCACCGGCCCGCGGTGCTTGCCGAGTCGCTGACCTCGCCGAAAGGCAAACGCCAATTCCGGCGCGCGATTCTCGACACCGCCAACGGCAGCGTGCTCAGCTACGGCCCGCCGGCCTCGCACCATCTGCGGTGGCTGGCTTCCGCGAACGGCCTGCTGGACATCCCCGAGGATGTCGTGGAGGTGCCCGCCGGAACCGAGCTGCAGGTGTGGGATCTGACCTGAGAGTTCGACACTCCCGGTTGCTGGCCCGCACGACGCGGCACGGCACCCGGGCTCCGTAAGATGACGCGGGTGGCACGACGCCCCCGCCATTCCGCTGACGAAGGCCTGTCCTACCAGGGCCCGACCGTCAGCCCACGGCACATGCTCGAGTTGGTGCGCGAAACCGTTCCGCCGGTGCATCCCGCGGGGCTGCCGTTCATCTCCGCCGGCCTGGCCCTCGCGCTGGTCGGACGCAACCACCGGTGGCCGCGCCGGGTCGGTCTGCTGGCCGCGGGTGCCTGCGCCGCGTTCTTCCGGCACCCCCCGAGGGTGCCGCCGACGCGGCCCGGTGTCGTGGTCGCCCCCGCCGACGGCGTCGTCTGCCTGGTCGACTCCGCGGCCCCGCCCGCGGAACTGAGCATGGGCGACGCGCCGCTGCCGCGGGTCAGCATTTTCCTGTCGATCCTGGACGCGCACGTGCAGCGCGCCCCGGTCGGCGGCGAAGTGATCGCCGTGCAACACCGCCCCGGCCGGTTCGGGTCGGCCGACCTGCCGTCGGCGAGCGACGAGAACGAGCGCACCAGCGTGCGGATCCGGACCGACAATGGCGCCGACGTCGTCGCCGTGCAGATCGCCGGGCTCATCGCGCGACGCATCGTCTGCAACGCGCACGTCGGGGACAAGCTGTCGATCGGCGACACCTACGGCCTGATCCGGTTCGGCTCCCGGCTGGATACCTACTTGCCGCCGGGCAGCCAGCCGATCGTCGCGGTTGGGCAGCGCGCGGTGGCCGGCGAGACGGTATTGGCCGATCTGCGATGACCAACAAGATTCGGGGCCGGGCGGTCAACCTGCAGATCCTGCCCAGTGCGATGACGGTGTTGTCGATCTGCGCGGGACTGACGTCGATCAAGTTCGCTCTCGAGCACCAGCCGAAGGCGGCGATGGCGCTGATCGCCGCGGCGGCGATTCTCGACGGGCTGGACGGCCGGGTGGCCCGCATCCTGGACGCGCAGTCGCGCATGGGCGAGGAGATCGACTCGCTGGCCGACGCGGTGAACTTCGGCGTGACTCCGGCGATCGTGCTCTACGTGACGCTGTTGTCGACGTCTCCGGCCGGCTGGATCGTTGTGCTGCTGTACGCGGTCTGCGTGGTGCTGCGGCTGGCGAGGTTCAACGCGCTGCAGGACGACGGATCCCGGCCCGCCTACGCGCACGAGTTCTTCGTCGGAATGCCCGCGCCGGCCGGCGCGATCTCGATGATCGGCCTCATCGGGCTCAAGCTGCAGTTCGGCGATGGCTGGTGGTCGTCCACGGTGTTCCTCTGCCTGTGGATCACCGGGACGTCGATGCTGATGATCAGCAAAATCCCGATGCGCAAGATGCACGCCGCGGCAGTCCCACCGAACTGGGCGGCGCCACTGCTGGCCATCCTCGCGATTTGCGCGGCGGCGGCGGTGCTGGCCCCTTACGTCCTCATCTGGGTCATCATCGTCGCTTACCTGTGCCACGTCCCCTTCGCGGTGCGCAACCAGCGCTGGCTGGCCGTGCACCCCGAGGTGTGGGGCGAAAAGCCCGAGCAACGGCGCGCGGTGCGACGAGCCAACCGCCGCGCACAGCCCAGCCGGCGCCCCATTGTCCGGCTGGGACGACCCGGCGGACGATCGATGGCGCGACTCGGGCTGCGTAAGCCGGGTGGACGCTTGCCATGACGGATCCCGGCGCGGGGTCCGGACGGCTGACCCTGACCGCCCGGCTGAACACCTCAGCCGTCGACTCGCGCCGCGGCGTCATCCGTATGCACCCGAATGCCGTTGCCGCCCTTGGCATCCGAGAGTGGGATGCGGTGTCGCTGACGGGATCGCGAACCACCGCAGCGGTGGCGGGGCTCGCCGAAACGGCGATCCCGGTGAGCACGGTGCTGCTCGACGACGTGACGCTGTCCAACGCGGGCTTGCGCGAGGGCACCGCGGTGATCGTCAGCGCGGTCACGGTGTACGGCGCACGATCGGTGACGCTGAACGGCTCTTCGCTTGCCATCCAATCGATTACCTCGGCCACCCTGCGACAGGCCCTGCTCGGCAAGGTGATGACCGTGGGCGACGCGGTGTCGCTGCTGCCCCGCGACCTCGGGCCCGGCACCTCGACGTCGGCAGCCAGCCGGGCGCTGGCATCGGCGGTCGGGATCAGCTGGACCTCGGAGCTGCTCACCGTCACCGGCGTGGACCCCGATGGGCCGGTGAGCGTGCAACCGAACTCGTTGGTCTCCTGGGGTGACGGGATTCCGGTCGGCGCCACCGCAGCCCGGCCGGAACCGGTCGCCATCGCGGATCCCGCCATCGGAGTCGACGATCTCAAGGGTTCCCAAGTGCAGGCCGGCAAGCTCAGCGAATGGCTCAAGCTGGCGCTCGACGAACCCCACCTGCTGAAAACCCTTGGCGCTACGACGAACTTGGGCGTGCTGGTGTCGGGTCCGGCCGGGGTCGGCAAGGCGACGATGGTACGTGCGGTGTGCGCGGGCCGCAGGCTGGTCCAACTCGACGGCCCGGAGGTGGGCGCGCTGGCGGCCGAGGATCGGCTCAAGTCGGTGGCCGCCGCGGTGGCCGCGATTCGGGACGGCGGCGGCGTGCTGCTGATCACCGATGCCGACGCCCTGCTGCCGGCGACCGCCGAGCCGGTCGCCGCCCTGATCCTCGCCGAGCTGCGCACCGCGGTGGCCACCGATGGCGTAGCGCTGATCGCCACGTCGGCGCTACCCGACCAGCTCGATGTGCGGCTGCGCTCCCCCGAGCTCTGCGACCGGGAGCTCGGCCTGACGCTGCCCGACGGCGCGACCCGCAAAGCGCTACTGGAGACACTGCTGAAATCCGCCCCGACCGGCGAGCTGGACCTCGGTGAAATCGCGGGCCGCACACCGGGTTTCGTTGCCGCCGACCTGGCCGCGCTGGTCCGGGAGGCGGCGCTGCGGGCGGCGTCGCGGGCCAGCGCCGACGGGCGGCCGCCGACGCTGCAGCAGGACGATCTGGTCGGCGCGCTGTCCGTCATCCGGCCACTGTCTCGTTCGGCCAGCGCGGAATTGACCGTCGGAACCCTGACGCTCGCCGATGTCGGCGACATGGTCGAAGCCAAGCAGGCGCTGACCGAAGCGGTGCTGTGGCCGCTGCAGCATCCCGACACCTTCGCGCGCCTCGGTGTCGATCCGCCACGCGGAGTGCTGCTCTACGGACCACCGGGCTGCGGCAAGACGTTCGTGGTCCGCGCGCTCGCCAGCACCGGGCAGCTGAGCGTGCACGCGGTCAAGGGCTCCGAGCTGATGGACAAGTGGGTGGGCGCCTCGGAGAAGGCGGTCCGCGAATTATTCCGGCGGGCAAGGGATTCGGCGCCATCGCTGGTCTTCCTCGACGAGATAGACGCGCTGGCGCCCCGGCGTGGGCAGAGCTTCGACTCGGGCGTTACCGATCGCGTGGTGGCCGCGTTGCTGACCGAGCTCGACGGCATCGACCCGCTGCGCGACGTCGTGGTGCTGGGCGCCACCAACCGGCCCGATCTGATCGATCCCGCGCTGCTGCGCCCGGGCCGTCTGGAGCGGCTGGTGTTCGTGGAGCCGCCCGACGCGGCCGCCCGCCGCGAAATCCTGCGCACCGCAGCCAAATCCATTCCATTGAGCGCGGATGTCCATCTCGACGACATCGCCGCCGAACTCGACGGGTACAGCGCGGCCGACTGCGTGGCCCTGCTGCGCGAGGCCGCGCTCACCGCGATGCGGCGCTCCATCGACGCCGCCGACGTCACCGCGGCCGACCTCGAGGCGGCCCGCAAAACCGTGCGTCCCTCCCTGGATCCCGTTCAGGTGGAGTCGCTACGCGCGTTCGCCAAAGCTGTCTAACACCGCACGCACCGACACCGCGACGTCGGCCTCCAGCCAGGACGGCATCGGATCGTCGCGCGCGTGCCGCCGGACGACGGCATAGGGCAGGTCGACGATCGCGCGTGAGACAGCGTCAACGGACCGGGAATCCTTGCGCCCATAGAGTTTTCGAGCCAGCACACCGACCCGTTCGATCAGCGGCGCATTCATCGCGGCCACCGTCTCCTGGAATTGCGCGTCGGGCTCGTCGTCGAGCAGGTCAGCCGGACGGATGGTCAGCAACAGCCGCGCGTCCTGCGGGAGTTCGCGCGCGAAGCTGATCGCGGACACTGCCATCGCCACCGCGATGTCGGTCGGTGTGTCGGCGTATGCGCCCATCGCCCGAGACTGGAAGCGTTCCAGCGCGCGCAACCACGCCGCCGTCAGGATGCCGTCGCGGTTGCCGAAGCGGTGATACAACGTGCCGGCCGGTGCGCCGCTGGATTTCGCGATCGCCGCGACACTGGCCGCGCGCGGTCCGCCGTCGAGCACCAGCGCTCGGGCTGCGTCGAGGATCACATCGGTTTCATGCTTCCGCGGAGGTGCCATGATCTAGTACATTCCTTCTATATGGAACGATTACCCTATATCGATGAGCATGCCATAACCATCGACGCGAATCGGGCAGTGACGTGGTCGGCGCTGTTGTGCGTGCTGTGTCGCGACCCGCGCGACCCGGGAGGCGTGCCAATCGGATTCGTGCTCGACGAAGCACGCGCGCCCGAACGCCTCGCGCTTAAAGGCCGCCACCTGTTCGCCGTCTACCGGTGGGTGTTCGAGCTGGAGGCCGAAGCCGCGGACCGCACCCGGATGCGCGCGATCACGTGGGCAGCCTTCCCCGGTGTGCACGGAAGGATCTATCGCGCCCTGGTCATCGGCACCGGCGCACACCGGGTTGTGACGCGCGGGACGCTGAAACGCATTGCGGCCGCGGCACTGCGCGACCAGACCGACACCGGCCAGACCGCGTCCGACTACACGGACGTCTTCGAGGTCGCGATCACGCACGGCGACGCGCGTACCGCCGAACAGATGTTTCGGGACGCACTCAGCAACGACCGCGGCGGCGGCGCGGTGTTGTGGATCCATCGTCACGTATTGAGATTTCAGCTCTACCCGCATTCCTCGCCCGATCACCTGATCGGCTGGACGATCGTGCAATCGGACCCCGACAAGCTGGTGCTGACCGCGCGCGGGCCGCTGATGCGCGGCGAGCTGACGCTGCGACGCCAGAACGGTCGGCGGGCCACGCTCACCACTCGGGTGCACTATCGCCGCAAACTCGCCGCCGGCATGGTCTGGGCCGTGATCGCCCCGCTGCATCGGGTCGTGGCGCCGCGGCTGACGCAGCGCGCCGCCGACCCCGCGCCACACCGAACGGTAGTCATATGAGTTCGGCCTGAACGTTTTCGCGCTCCGGCGCGTAACCACTTCGCATACATCATCCTGAACAGGTCGCCGGCCAAACACGTTTCGGCGGCCTCGAGGAGGACTCGGATGAGCGACCGCCCCGCGAGGCCGCCATGCTCGTGACCCAACCGTCTCGCGCGGCCGTGCGACCCGCACACCGCGCAGGATTGCTCGCGAAACTGCGCGAGACGGCGCCCACCAGCCGGGTCATGCTGGTGGCGGTCATGGTGTCGATGGTCGCCTTCCTCGACAGCACCGTGGTGAACCTGGCACTGCCGGCCACCGAGCGCGAACTCGGCGGAGGCCTGTGCTTGCAGCAGTGGGTCGTCGACGGCTACCTGCTGGCTTTGGCGGCCGCAATCCTGCCCGGTGGATCCATCTCCGATCTGTTCGGCCGAGTGCCGGTCATGCGTTTCGGGCTGGCGACCTTCGGGGTGGGCTCGGTGCTGGCGGCCACCGCGGCTTCGCCGGTGATGCTGATCGCGGGCCGTGTCATCCAGGGTCTGGGTGCGGCGTTTTTGGTGCCCGGGTCGCTGGCAATGATCAACTCCACGTTCGCCCCCGCGGACCGTCACAAAGCCATCGGCACCTGGACCGGCTGGACCGGTACCGCCTTCGCGATCGGCCCGCTACTGGGCGGACTGGCGGTGGACCTGCTGAGCTGGCGATGGATCTATGCGCTGTCGGCCGTCCCGATCGTCATCGGTTTCGCCTTGACGTTTTGGCTGTGCCCGGTGCCCCGACCGGCCCAACGCGCCGGCCTCGATGTCCGCGGGGCGGTATTGGCCGCGATCGGGCTGGCCGCCACCGTCGATGCGCTGATCGAGGCCGGGCAGCACGGCTGGTCCGGCCGCATCGTCGCCACGCTGATCGTGGGGATCGCGGCACTGCTGGCGTTCGTGAGCTGGCAACGGCGTGCCCCGCACCCGCTCATACCGCTGCGCCTGTTCACGGTCCGTAACTTCGCCGCCGCCAACCTGGTCACCGCGTTCGTCTACGGCGCCATCGCCATGGCCTCCCTCGCCGTCGCGCTCTACACCCAGGAGGTCGCGGGCTACTGCGCGACGGTCGCGGCCTTGGCCACCCTGCCCAACCCGATCCTGTCGTTTCTGTTCGCCAAACGCGTCGGCGGATTGTCCGCGCGCATCGGACCGCACGTGTTCCTGACGGCGGGTCCGATCCTGGCCGGACTGGGACTGCTGCTGATCCGACCCGGTGCCGGATTCAACATCGTCACGCATCTGCTGCCCGGGACGACGGTGCTGGCCATTGGATTGCTCCTCACCACAACACCATTGGGCGCGTTGAACCTGTCTTCGGTTGACGCGGCCCGCAGCGGAATCGCGGCGGCTGTGCAAAACGCGGTGGGTCGTACGTCGGCGCTGACCTCTGTGGCGAGCGTGGGTTTGATCGCGGCGGGAACGCTCACCGATGCCAGTTTCACCCGGTTGCTGCAGATCGCCGCGGCACTGTTCTTCATCGCCGCCTTGATCGCCACCGTCTGCGTCGTCAATCCACGGCATGCGACCGAATCCGTTACGTGTGTGCCGGCAGGCCCAGGATATGTTCGGCGATGAAATTGAGGGCGAACTCGTTGCTGACCGGGCCGGATCGCGAAAGCCGGGCATCGAGGTAGTTGTCGATCCAGCCCTGGCGCTCATCCCATGCATCGACCCCCATCACCTGCATGGTGTGGTCGTAGCTGTCGAACGCGAGGTCGGCGGTGAGCACCTTCGCCATATTCGCCTCGCCCGCAACGGCATACGCGTCCACACCCGCGTCGAACCGCGAGGCGGTCCGGTACATGAACAGCCGAACCGCCGCGAGCCGGGCGTGCAGGTTGGCCAACGGGTGCGCGATCGCCTGGTTGGCGCCGATCGGCGCAGTGCCCGAGATGACACGTTCCCGCGCACGGCCGATCGCGGACGTCAGGGCGTATGCCGCGCTCCCCAGGCATAGTGCGGCGGTCAGGACGCGCTCCACCGCGGTGAACGGCCACATGGCTGCCAGGCCGTTGCCCTCGGTGCCGATCAGGCCGTCCGCCGCAACGATGACACCGTCGAGTTCGAGCTGATATTGCCGGACGCCTTCGCGATAGCGCATCGGCAGCTCGCGGATCGTCACCCCGGGCGAGTTCGGGTCCACCAGGACCATCGTGTGGCCCTTCGATGCATCGCCGGACGCCGCACGGCCGAACACCAGCACGCGATCCACCACGTCCAGGCCGGACGTGATCTGCTTGACGCCGTTGACCACGAAATGGTCCCCGTCGCAGTGGATCTCGGTCCTGGTGCGGAAGATGTTGTGGCCGCTGTGTGACTCGGTTGCGGCCAGGGCAAGCAACGTCTGTCCACGGGCAACCCGCGTACACCACTGCCGACTAGCCGACTGCGGACCGGCCTCGGCGATAGCATGCGCGATCGCCGAGGACAGCACCGGCATCCACAGCACGATCCCGCGTTCGGCGAATGCCTCGAGGACAAGACTCATGCCGAGCAGCCCGCCCTCGGCCCCACCATATTCGGCGGGTAGCACCAATCCGGGCCAGCCGTGCTCGCAGAAGCTGGCCCACAATTGCGGGTGCATCTCATGGCGATCCAGCAGATGCTGTCGGATCTCGCCCGACCGGTCCGACCACCGCGCCGCAACATCGCGCGCTCGCGCACGCAGCCGGGTGTGGACCGGGGAGAGTTCGAGTAATTCACGTGCCGTCGTAGCTTCCAGCATGGGTGCAGAGTAACACTCCGGAGTTTCACTCTCCAGTGCGATCAGCGCGCGGGTGGCACCGGTGTTAGTTCGGCGACCGCGTCACCTTCCGCGATGACCGAACCCTCGCTACCCAGCAGCTGGATACGAACTCGGCCCTGGGCCGGCGGTTGCTGTCGCCGCGGTCGCCTGGTCGGGACACCGCTCATGCCGGCAACGGCCGCATCGATCAAATCGTCGGCATAATGCAGCAGCGGGTCCGGCAGTTGGCCGGCCAGCCATCGCTGGGCGATGGCGTGCACCGGCCCGGTCACGATCGCGATCACCACTGGCATCGGAAAGTCCTTCGCCTCACCACGGGCGATGAAGGGCGCCAACCAGTTTTGATAGGTGTCGGTCAGGCCGCGGTTCAAGTCCTGCAGCTGCCCACCGGCCTCGGTGGTCCAGTCGAGGTGGCCTCGGCCATAGAGGAAACGCGCACGATCCGGGTTGTCCTCAATCCAACCCATCAGTTGGCGAACCACGCCGCCGATGGCCTCCCGCAACGTCGCCGGGTTTTGCCGAATCACGTTCCAGAAGCCGTCCTGAACCGATTGCATGGCCTCGACGTAAAGCGCACCCGCGATCGCATCTTTCGACGAAAAGTGATGAAACAGAGCACCATTGGATACGCCACAGCGCTCTCGAATCCGCGCGACCGTGGTCCGCTCGTACCCGTCCTCGGTAAAGCACTGCAGAGCCGAGTCCAAAATGCTTTCGCGCATGCCCATGCCGACGCAGAGTAACACTCCGGAGTGCCGACGACCAGGATATTGCAATTGGCTGCACCACGACTGCATCGAGATGACGCGCAAACTGGCTACACTCAGACAATCGACATCTATCCTGAGTCACTCAAACCGCAGTTGCGGGACACGCGGCGATGAGCGAACGTCGGACCGCGCTGCAGGTCGTCGATGGAATCGACCTGTCCGGCAAGGCATGTGTGATCACCGGCGCCTCGTCAGGTCTGGGCCGGGAGTCGGCGCGGGCGCTGGCCGCCGCGGGTGCCCACGTGATCCTGGCCGCCCGCAACCGGGATGCGCTGGCCGAAACCGCCCAATGGGTGCGGGCCGAAGTACCGGACGCGACGGCCTCCGCCGTCGAGCTCGACCTCACCGTGCTGTCCAGCGTTCGTGCGGCGGCGAAGGCGATCAGCGACATCGCGCCGGCGGTGCATGTGCTGATGAACAACGCCGGCGTCATGTTCACCCCGTTCGGCCGCACCCAGGACGGGTTCGAATTGCAGATCGGGACAAACCATTTCGGGCACTTCGAGCTGACCCGGTTGCTGGTCCCGCAGCTGACCGCCGCGCGGGGCGCCCGGGTGGTGATCCTGTCTTCCGGGGGTCACGTGATGGGCGACGTCGACTTCGGCGATCCGAACTGGGAGCGTCGCGACTACGACAAGTTCGTGGCGTACGGCGCCGCCAAGACGGCGAACATCCTGCACGCGATCGAAGCCGATCGGCGGTTGTGCCACTTGGGGATTCGCGCCTACGCCGTGCATCCCGGCACCGTCGCCACTTCGCTGGCGCGATACATGTCGCGCGCGGACTTCTCTAACCTTCGCAAGCTCGTCGTGGACAACAGCGCACTGCGCGGCGAGACCAGCGACGGCCGTCTCGACTTCTCCACTCCCGAGCAGGGTGCGGCCACCCAGGTGTGGGCCGCGGTGAGCCCCGATCTGGCCGACCGCGGCGCGCTGTACCTGGAAGGCTGCGGAATCAGCGAAAACGTCGCCCCGTACGCGAGTGACGGACAGCGCGCCGCCGAATTCTGGCTGCTCTCCGAGCAGATATGCGCCGGCGTGTGACCTCGACGCGGGTACTCACGGCTCCGGCAGCGCTTTCCAGTCCCGCGACACCTGCGAGCCGAACCGCGGGGCCCGCCGCTCGAAGAACGCGGTGACTCCTTCGCTCGCGTCGGGGGTGCCCATCACGCGGTGGTGCAACTGCGTCTCCAGCGAGGCGACCTGCCGCGGCGTGTACCCCTGAATCGCGGTGTCCCACAACAGCCGCTTGCACAACGCCGCCGACATCGGCGCCACATTGACCGCGATGTCGCGGGCCATCTCCAGCGCGGTGTCGAGCACCTGCGCGGCGGGTACCGCTCGATTCGCGATACCGTAAGCGACGGCCTCGGGCCCGTCGAATGTGCGCCCGGTCAGCAGCACCTCGGCCGCCACACCGAGATTGGTCAGGTGCGCCAATGTCCAATGCGCCATGCAATCGGGTATCACTCCCCGGCGCACTTGCACCACACCGTATTTGGCGTCCTCGGCGAGGATGCGGATGTCGGCCTGCAGCGCGATCGTCAGCCCGATGCCGATGGCATGCCCGTTGACGGCAGCGATCACCGGTTTGCGCAATGCGAACGCCGGCGGATCGATGGGCGACGCGGAAAACCCGGCAATGTCTTGGGGGCTGTCGAACGGCGTTGCGCCGCCGGAGAAATCGGCACCCGCGCAAAAAGCACGGCCCGCCCCGGTGACCACGATGGCCCGGACGTCGTCGTTCTCGTCGCACTCCCAATAGGCGCGGCTCAGCAGCGAGCCCATCTCGGCGGTGTAGGCGTTGAGTAACTCGGGCCGATTGAGCGTGACGACCGCCACGCCCGCGTCGACGTCGGTCACCACGTCGCTGCTCATCGCCGCGCGGGCCTGCGGTGCAGGGCGTCGATCAGGCCGGCAAGGTCCGCGTTGACCGGTGTGTAGTAGGGGAAGTAGCAACACACTTCGTCGACGTGATCGCCGAACCGCTGCGCGATCTGCTGCGCGCATTGCTCCGGTGTCCCGACGATTCCGATCCGGGCCACCATGTCGTCGGTGATCAGGGCGCGCATCTCGGCAAAGCGGCCCTGCTTGGACAGCGCGTTGAGCTCCGGCTGGACCTCCGCCCAGCCCTCCGCCTCGAGCACCGGCAGGTAGGCCGGTGTGGATCCGTAGAAGGCGATCAGCGACGCGACGCCGTCGACCGCGGCCGCCAGGTCCCCCTCGTTGCTGCCGACCGCGACCATGGCCTGGGCGACCACCTGAAAATCGTTGGCGGAGCGCTGCGAACGGCGAAGTCCCTCGTTGATCGCGGGGACGGTGTGGTCGACGAAGTGGCGGGCGCTGTTGAACGGCATGACCAGCAGGCCGTCGGCGACTTCGCCGGCGGTGCGCGTCATGATCGGGCCCAATGCCCCCATCAACACCGGCGGCGGCCCGAACGGGTTCGGGCCAGGGTTGAAATTGGGCGCCATCAGGGTGTGGGTGAAGAACTCGCCACGAAAGTTCAACGGGGACTGGCCTTCCCACGCCGCGAAGATCGCCTTGATCGCCGCGATGGTTTCGGCCATCCGCGCCGCCGGCCGATGCCAGGTGCTGCCGTAGCGCTTTTCGATGTGGACCTTGATCTGCGAGCCCAGCCCGAGCCGGAACCTGCCGCCGCTGTAAACCTGCAAATCGTAGGCGGCGTGCGCCATGTGCAGCGGACTGCGCGGCGCGGCGATCGCGACATTGGTCATCAAGTCCAGGTTGGTCTCGTTGGCCGCGATGAGCAGCGGAAAGAACACATCGTGCTGACCCTCGAAGGTGAACAGGCCGTCGGCACCCGTCTCGACGATCTCGGCCGCACTCGCCGACGCACCGGTGGGCGATCCGTTTACTTGCAGATGTACTTTCACTCAACCGTCCAGTCGCGCAATCAATTTCCCTATAGGAAAGCACACCGCTACTCCGACAACTGGAACTCCACCATCTCGGCGATCGCGTCGACCGCCTCACTCAGTGCTGCGAGCCGGTCGGCCGCCGACGGCGCCGCCAGCACGGCATAGCGGTCGGCCGCGCCGATCGGGATACGAGTGGCCAACGTGTACAGCCGCTGTCCCGCGTCGGCATCGTCGGGGCCCAGCAGTACCTCGCGGTCCGGCAGCATGGTGTCGCGCGCTTCGGCGATCCGCTCGAACAAGGCCATCATCCGGTCTTCGATGTCGACGAGCTGCGCCACGGTGACCGCGGCACCGGGTTCATCGGGCCACGGCTGCACCGACGCCCGCGGGTAGGGATCGTCGGCCAGCCACTCGGACACCCGAATCCGCTCGCCGGTCCGGCAGCCCACGGCGTAGCGCTCGGCGCCCTGCTCGACGCATTCTTCGATCGTGCACAGGACGCCGACGTCGCAGCGCGCATCGCCGCCGCCGACCTCGCGACCGCGCGAGATCAGCACGACGCCGAACGGTTCGCCGGCGTCGACGCAATGCCGCACCAGCGCGACGTAGCGCGGCTCGAAAATGCGCAACGGCAGATCCTGGTTCGGCAGCAACGCCGCCTCCAGGGGAAACATCGCCAGCTCCATCAGATCTCCAGCTCGCCCACCAACGCGTCGACGACAGCACGCAAATCGCCGTCGTGCTCTTCGGCCACCCGGCGCTGTCGCTGATAGGAAGCACCGTGGCGCCAGATGTCCTCCACCGCCGCGAGTTCGTCGGTGCAGTGCAGCAACTTGGCGACCGGCTCCAAGCGGTTCAGCACATCGGCGAGGTCGTCGGTGACCAGGCGCTCGTTGCTGTCGGCGTCCTGGATGATCACCGCGTCCAGGCCGTAGCGCGCCGCGCGCCACTTGTTCTCCTGGTTATGCCACGGCGGCATCGTGGGCAGCGACTCGTCGGCTTCCAGCCGGCGATCCAGGTCGACCACCAGGCAGTGTGTCAGCGCGACCAGCGCGCTCAGCTCACGCAGGTTGGACACGCCGTCGCAGACTCGCACCTCGAGTGTGCCCAGATGCGGCGAAGGCCTTATATCCCAACGGACTTCGTCGACGTGGTCGATGATGCCGGTCTTCTTCTGGTCATAGACGAACCCTTCGAATTCCGGCCACGTCTGAAACTGGAACGGTAGCCCGGCGGTGGGCAACTGCTGGAACATCATGGCGCGGTTGCTGGCATATCCGGTGTCCACGCCGGTCCACCACGGTGACGACGCGGACAGCGCCAGCAGGTGCGGGTAGTAGCGCAGCAGTGACGTCATGATCGGCATCACCTTGTGCGCCGAGGAGATTCCCACGTGCACGTGCACACCCCAGATCAGCATCTGGCGTCCCCACCACTGGGTGCGCTTGATCAGCTCGGCGTAGCGGGGCGCATCGGTGAGCTGCTGGGTGCTCCACTGCGCGAACGGGTGAGCGCCGGCGCAGAACAGTTCCATGCCGCGGGCCCGGACAATCTGGCGCGCGGGACCCAACGTCGCGCGCAGATCCTCGATCGCCTGCGCGGTGCAATCGCAGATGCCGCTGACCACCTCGACGGTGTTGCGCAGCAATTCCTTGTGCACACGCGGGTTTTCGCCGATCTCGGCGATGACGGAGGTGGCCTCGTTACTCAGATCGCGGGTCTGCGCGTCGACGAGGGCGAACTCCCACTCCACGCCGAGCGTCGGCCGCGGCGACCGGGCGAAATCGATATGCGCGTCGCCCTTTTCAAAGGACCTGTTAGCCGGCACCAATGACACCGCACGCCACTCGCTTGCCGGCGTCACCAGTGCTCATCGTCATCGCATCCGGACCCGGCGCCCCGTTGGTCTGGCTGTATCGCTCCGGCGGAATGTTGGCGAAGTTGTCCGCACCCGCGTGGATGATGATCGCCGTCTTTTCACCCGTCAACAGGTCGTCCATCGCGAAGGCGTCGGTGGTGGTCACCAACGTCCCGGCACCGTCTTTGCGAACCTCCAGCGAGGTGAGGTCCCCGCTGGCGGGCTCGGCTGCGTGGCCGGGCGCTTGGAAGTGGCCGCCCGCGGAAAGGAAGTCACCGGGTGCACCGCCGGTCGGGCCAACCGAATTGGGCTCGCACTTGCCGACTTTGTGGATGTGCACGCCGTGGAAGCCGGGCGCGATCTGACCCACCCCGGTCGTCGCGATCGTGATGGTGGCATAACCGTTGGCGAAGTCGAGCGTCGCGGTCGCAACCTGGGTCCCGTCGGGCGCGCGCAGATGGGTCGTGATGCTCCGCTTGCCTTCGCTCGCGGTTCCCGCGGTTGCCGGCGCGGGTGATCCCGTCCAGATGGACGGAGTGGTACCCGGGACCGACGACGCGTGTTGGGGCGACGAGCACGCACTCAGCAAAACGACACTGGTGGCTGCGGACAGTGCGGACAGGGTGACAACGACATTGCGGTGACCGGCAAGCGTAGGCATAGCGAGAGCCTAACCCGGCTCACGACTCCGAGTCAGCCCGCGACCAAGACGATTACGCCGGGCGGTTCTCCGCTAAGCGCGGGGATGCGCGGTTCGACCGGCGCGCCCAGGTTTTTGCCGACCGCGTCCGCGGTGGCGTGCTCGCTACCCGCGTCGGTGAAGTACACGGTCGTGGCGGTCACTTCGGGCAACGTCAGATTCCCGACGTCGATGACCTTGAAGTTGGCGGCCTTCAGTTGGTCCGCGGTGTGCGCGGCAACGCCTTCTTTGCCGGAGATGTTGAACACGTGGATGTCGGCATCGGTGGCCGTGGGCTTCGGACTCGTCGAGGTCGACGCGGCGGTGCTGCTGGTGCTGGTCGCGCTCGAGGCCGACGAGGCCGAGTCGTCGTCGGACTTCCCGGAGGAGCTCAGAGCCTGCCAGCCGAGCAGCAAAAAGATGACGCCGAGAAACAACAGCACCATCACCATGGCCCGCAGTGGGAGCCCCGTGGAATCGGGAACACGCTCTTTCATCGAGCCCTACTGTAGCTAGTCAGGTCACCTCGAAGCCGAGGCGCCGCGCTGCGCGCGCTTTCTGACGGCTGGCCCGCAACCGCCGCAACCGCTTCACCAGCATCGGGTCGGCGGCCAGCGCCTCCGGCCGATCCACTAGCGCGTTCAGCACTTGGTAGTACCGCGTTGCCGACATCGAGAACAATTCTTTGATCGCGTCTTCCTTGACACCGGCGAACTTCCACCACTGACGCTCGAAGGCCAGGATGTCGTGTTCGCGTCGGGTCAGCCCATCGGCGATTTCAGCATCGTCCCCCGATCGATTTGCCCGCGCCATGGCGCTGTCCATATCGCTTCCCCTGGACCCTTCCGCCGAATTCCGTGTAGCTCTACTGACTTGACTTACACCGGGGCATGTTTCGGCGAATATTGAATCACGCCGCGAACCCTCAAGCGCTCATCCAGACCCGCGAGTCGGCGGATTGCCTTCATTGCTTACTTCGCGGCCCCTTAAGCTAGCCGACCATGGCAGTCGTACCAATCCGCATCGTGGGCGATCCGGTGTTGCATACACCGACCACACCGGTGCCCGTCGATGCCGACGGTTCGCTGCCGGCAGACCTCGCCGGGTTGATCTCCGACCTGTACGACACCATGGACGCCGCCCACGGCGTCGGGCTGGCCGCCAATCAGATCGGACACGGCCTGCGGCTGTTCGTCTACGACTGTGCCGACGACCGCGGCATGACCGAGCGCCGCCGCGGTGTGATCGTCAACCCGATCCTGGAAACCTCCGAGATACCCGAGACCATGCCCGACCCGAGCGACGACGACGAGGGGTGCCTGTCGGTTCCCGGTGAGTCGTTTCCCACCGGGCGCGCGAAGTGGGCGCGAGTGACCGGGCTGGACGCCGACGGCAAACCGATCACCATCGAGGGCACCGGACTGTTCGCCCGGATGCTGCAGCACGAGACGGGCCACCTGGACGGCTTCCTCTACCTGGACCGCCTGATCGGACGGCACGCCCGCGCCGCGAAGCGCACCGTCAAATCCCACGGCTGGGGTGTGCCCGGGCTGTCGTGGATGCCCGGCGAGGGACCGGATCCGTTCGGTCACTGATGGTCTCGTGGCCGAGCCTCGGAACCCGGGTGACGGTTCGCTACCGGCGTCCGGCCGGATCGGTTCCGCCGCTCACGGATGCGGTCGGGCACCTGCTGGCGGTGGATCCGGTAGTGCGGGTGCGGACGAAGACGGGGGCGGTCGCCGAATTCGCGGCCGCCGATGTGGTGGCCCTGCGGGTGCTGACCGACGCACCGGTGCGCACGTCGGCGATCCGCGCGCTGGAATGCGCCGCCGCGGCGGCCTGGCCCGGCCCAGCGCACGCCTGGCTGGACGGCTGGCTGCTGCGGTTCGGCGAAGCCGGCCTGGCCCCGAATTCGGCAGTGCCACTGGATATTTCCGCCCGGTTCAGCTCAGTCCCGGCGATCGTCGCCTGGTACGACCGTCGCGGCCGGTCCGCGCTGCTGGCCATCCCGGACCGCTTGCTGACCCCGCCGCGCACCGCGGTGGCCGATCACACCGAGCGCGTGTTGGTCCGCGACCTGGGTGACCTGGCCGCACGGGAGCCCGACCCGTCGGCCGCGCCACCGGGTGCGGCCGTGACCGATGCGCCCGACGGCACCCGCTGGGTGGGCCTTTCGGCACCCCGCGAAGACCTGTTGGTCTGGGGTGCGAGCCACGGCGCCACCCGCGCATACATCGCGGTCGCCCAGGGCGATACGGCCACCGCCGGCCTCGCCGACAACCTCGGCTTCCGACGACACCACCGCCGTCGCTACTTCGACGCCCGGTCGGGCGGCTGGGATAGCGTCTAGCTGTGCGACTAGCGACCTGGAACGTCAACTCGATTCGCACCCGCCTGGACCGCGTCACCGATTGGCTGGCCCGCGCCGAGGTCGACGTGTTGGCCATGCAGGAGACCAAGTGCTCCGACAGCCAGTTCCCCGCCCTGCCCTTCGTGGAACTCGGCTACGAGGTCGCCCACGTCGGCTTCAACCAGTGGAACGGCGTGGCGATCGCGTCTCGCGTGGGCCTGGACAACGTGCAGGTCGGATTCGACGGCCAGCCCACCTGGAGCAGCAAGCCGGAAGTGGCCGCAACCGCCGAAGCCCGCGCCCTGGGGGCGACCTGCGGCGGCGTCCGGGTGTGGAGTCTCTACGTGCCCAACGGCCGCACCCTGGCCGACCCGCACTACACCTACAAGCTGGAATGGCTTGCCGCCCTGCGCGATACGGCCGCCGGCTGGCTGCACGACGATCCCACCGCTCAGATCGCAATGGTCGGCGACTGGAACATCGCACCGACCGACGACGACGTCTGGAGCACCGAATTCTTCGTCGGCGCCACGCATGTGTCCGAGCCCGAACGCCGGGCGTTCAACGCGATTGTCGACGCGCAATTCACCGACGTAGTACGGCCATTCACGCCGGGCCCCGGCGTCTATACCTATTGGGATTACACCCAGCTCCGGTTCCCGAAAAAGCAAGGTATGCGCATCGACTTCATCCTCGCCTCACCGGCACTGGCCGGGCGGGTCAGCGATGCGCAGATTGTCCGGGACGAGCGCAAAGGCAAGGCGCCCAGCGATCACGCGCCGGTATTGGTCGACTTGAATCCCGGATAACCGCACAAATTCCGGACGACTTCGCGTTGTGAGTACGTTTCCGACGTGGCAGCATTTTGCGTTGTTAGATACGTGCACAATTTTCGTGACTGCTGTTAACTTCCCGTTCGGCGGGTATACATGTTGCTACGCGGTTTGCAGCCAGAGCGACCAAGGATCCAGGGAGTCATCATGGGTGTCGTCGGAGGGGCAGTCCGTAACGCGGGCAAAACTGTCAATCGCGCGGCGGATGCCACCACCGCCGCTGCGGGCGCCGTCGGAGGCGCGGCAATCAATGGAATCGTCGGTGGGGTAACCGGCGCGGCCGAGGGCATCAAGCGGGGTATCAACTCGGGCAGCCACTCGACCCCGGCGGCCGCACTGGCCATCGGCGCGTTGGGCGTGGCCGGGCTCGTCGAGTGGCCGCTGCTGTTGGCGGTCGGCGGCGGCGCGCTGGTGTTGCACCGGCTCAGCCACAAACCTGGCGGCCCGTCGAAGGCCCAGCTCAAGCCGGTGCCGACCGAGTCGGCGCCGCAAAAGTCCGCGCCGTCGAAGTCCGCTACCAAGGCCCCGGCCAAGAAGACGGCCGGACGTCGCGCCGGGGCCGCGGCGTTGCGCAGCACCAACTAGTTGCGCAACACCACCTAGAGGGGTCTTACGCGGAGGCGCGTTGCGGCCGGCCATGCGGCCGCCCGGCAGCGTGTGCTGACGGGTCGGGGCAGATCGTCGCCCGGGGTCGCGAAATCACTCGCGACGAAAAGCGCGGTGGCCTGCGATGCGTCCGATCGGGCTGGACGATCTCCACGATCCCGACGCGCCACAGCAGCGCATAGAGTTCGAGCAACGGCACGCGGAGCACCGAGGCAACAGAGGAAAATATCGGATCGGCCAGGGAGTCGGTCGTCGACATAGACCGACGGTGACCAAGTCACCCGGCGAGTTGGGAAACCCTTCGTTACTGAAAGGCAAATGATGGCGGAAAAGAAAACTCGCCGTGCAACATCTCAACGCGAAGCGGTGGAGAAAATTCGCGCAGGCGAAACCTTCGTGGTGAAGCTGCCCGTGATCGGGCAGACCGAGATTCCGCGACCCGAACAGCTGGCCTACTACGGCGGCCTGGCCGCCCTGGCCGCACTCGAACTGATCGACTGGCCGGTCGCCCTGGTCATCGCCGCCGGACACATACTGGCCAGCAACCACCACAACCGGCTGCTGGAAGAAATCGGCGAAGCGATGGAAGAGGTCTAGCCACCGTCTGCGCGGATGCGCTCGTGAATCGTCAGCAGCAGATGGTCGACCTGGCTCTGAACCGCCGCTGACATCGGCGGCAGGTCGCTGACCTCCTGGACCAGTCGCTTGGCCAGCGTGCGCAGCTTGATGTTGGTTTCTTGCGAACGCCACTGCAGCACCCGAAACGCCTGGTCGGGGCTGATCCGGTAGATGGCCATCATCGCGCCCTTGGCCTGCTCGATAGCCGACCGGTTTTCGAACAGATCCGGCAGCGCCTCGTCGAGAACTTCCTGGCGGATTTCGTGACGGGCTTCGTCGATGCCGCTCAAGTCGATGTAGTAGCCCGCCGTTCCCCGCACCGCACCCGATTCGTCGTCCACGATGCGATCCGCCACGACGATCGCATCGTGCACCGCGCCGGATGTGTCGACAAAGCGGTGACGACTGGAGAAAGACTCCCCGGAGTGCAACGCATGATGGAGCAGATCGCGGACGTGCGCCCGGTCGTCGGGATGTTTGTGGGACAACATCAGTTTCGTCGTCGGTGCGACCGTTCCCGGCTCGTAGCCGTGCATCCGCGCGACCTCGTCGGACCACTCCCAGCGTTCTCCGTCGAACCAGAATTTGAAGCTGCCGATGTTCAGATATGAATTCGCGGCGCCCCCGGCCCCCCTCGTCGGCTGTTGCCGAGTCCGGGTGAATGTCGCGGCGCCCGCTTGCTTGGGCTGCTGCACGTCCTTCATCATCTCGCTGCGGGAAATTGACGGAAGAGCGATCCGCTGATTGGAGCCGATTCCGTGGCGAGGTCCGGTGGATATTTTCGCAATCTGGACCGCTTGGGCGCTCCCGTGCGGCGCGGATGCCCCGGGGTGGGGGTAACGTCGCCTACGGGCGTTTAGCCACCGAAAAAGTAAACAACCGCGGGAGCGCACGCCGAGTGTGCTGAGAGGACGGCTTGGGGCCGTCGACCGTACGAACCTGACCGGGTAATGCCGGCGTAGGGAGATGAAAATATGACTGACGTTATTTCCACCACCGTGGACACCGTTTCCGTGACCACCGGGCCGATCTGGGGCAGCACGAAGGCGTATCGGGAGCTCGACGGGGTTCCCGGAGCCCGCGTGCCGTTGCGCCGGGTGAACCTCTCCAACGGCGAGCACTTCGATTTGTACGACACCTCCGGGCCCTACACCGATCCGGACGCCGCGATCGACCTGACCGCCGGGCTGCCGCCACGCCCCGGCGTGGTCCGCGACCGCGGTACTCAGCTGCAGCGGGCCCGCGCCGGTGAGATCACCGCCGAGATGGCGTTCATCGCCGCGCGCGAGGGCATGGCCGCCGAGCTGGTGCGCGACGAGGTCGCCCGCGGACGTGCGGTCATCCCGGCCAACCACAACCACCCCGAGATCGAGCCGATGATCATCGGCAAGACGTTCGCGACCAAGGTCAACGCCAACATTGGCAACTCGGCCGTGACGTCGTCGATCGCCGAAGAGGTCGACAAGATGGTGTGGGCGACCCGCTGGGGCGCCGACACCATCATGGACCTGTCCACCGGCAAGAACATCCACGAGACCCGCGAGTGGATCCTGCGCAACTCACCGGTGCCGGTCGGCACCGTCCCGATCTACCAGGCGCTGGAGAAGGTCAACGGCGACCCGACCGAATTGACCTGGGAGCTCTACCGCGACACCGTGATCGAGCAGTGCGAACAGGGCGTGGACTACATGACGGTGCACGCCGGCGTGCTGCTGCGTTATGTGCCGCTGACCGCCAAGCGGGTCACCGGCATCGTGTCCCGCGGTGGATCGATCATGGCGGCCTGGTGCCTGGCGCACCATCAGGAGTCGTTCCTGTACACCAACTTTGAAGAGCTCTGCGACATCCTGGCCCAATACGACGTGACGTTCTCACTTGGCGACGGGCTGCGGCCGGGATCCATCGCCGACGCCAATGACGCCGCGCAGTTCGCCGAGCTGCGGACCCTGGGAGAGCTGACCAAGATCGCGAAAGCCCATGGCGTGCAGGTGATGATCGAGGGCCCCGGGCACGTCCCGATGCACAAGATCGTCGAGAACGTGCGGCTGGAAGAGGAGCTGTGCGAGGAGGCTCCCTTCTACACGCTGGGGCCGCTGGCCACCGACATCGCGCCGGCCTACGACCACATCACCTCGGCGATCGGCGCGGCCATCATCGCCCAGGCCGGCACCGCGATGCTCTGCTACGTCACACCGAAGGAGCACCTCGGGCTGCCGGACCGCAAGGACGTCAAAGACGGTGTGATCGCCTACAAAATCGCTGCCCACGCAGGCGATCTCGCCAAGGGGCATCCGCACGCGCAGGACCGCGACAATGCGTTGAGCCAGGCGCGTTTCGAGTTCCGGTGGAACGACCAGTTCGCGCTGTCGCTGGATCCCGACACCGCGCGGGAGTACCACGACGAGACGCTGCCCGCCGCGCCCGCCAAGGCCGCGCACTTCTGCTCGATGTGCGGGCCGAAGTTCTGCTCGATGCGCATCACCCAGGATGTCCGCGACTACGCCGCCAAGCACGGCCTGGAGACCGAAGAGGACATCGAAGCCATGCTTGCCAGCGGCATGGCCGAGAAGTCGCGCGAGTTCGCCGAGCACGGCAACCGGGTGTATCTGCCGATCACGCAGTGAGCTACCTGCCGCTGGCACCGCTGGGTACGACCCCGCGCCGGGTGCTGTCCATCGCCGGATCGGACTCCGGCGGTGGCGCGGGCATCCAAGCCGACATGCGCACCTTTGCGCTGCTGGGTGTGCACGCGTGCATCGCGGTTACCGCGGTAACAGTGCAGAACACGTTGGGAGTCAAGAGCTTTCACCAGGTTCCCGAAGACGTGGTGGCCGGCCAGATCGAAGCGGTGGTCAGCGACATCGGCATTCAGGCCGCCAAGACCGGGATGCTGGCGTCACCGCGCATCATCGACGCCGTGGCCGCCACCTGGCGCCGGCTCGGATTGACCGTGCCCCTTGTTGTCGACCCGGTGGCGGCGTCCATGCACGGCGATGCGCTGATGGCGCCGGCGGCCCTGGATTCGCTTCGCACGCAACTGTTTCCGTTGGCCACGCTGGTGACGCCGAATCTCGACGAGGTGCGGCTGCTGGTCGGACTCGACGTGGTCGACGCCGAGTCGCAGCGCGCGGCGGCCAAGGCACTGCACGCGCTGGGCCCGCGGTGGGTGCTGGTCAAGGGCGGTCACCTACGCTCGTCGCAACGCAGTTGCGACCTGCTCTATGACGGCGCGGATTTCCACGAGTTCGATACCGAGCGCATCGCGACCGGCAACGACCACGGCGGCGGTGACACGCTGGCCGCCGCGATCGCCTGCGCACTTGCCCACGGCTTGACCGTTCCCGAGGCCGTCGCATTCGGGAAGCGATGGGTCACCGAATGCCTGCGTGCCGCCTACCCGCTGGGCCAGGGCCACGGCCCGGTCTCGCCGCTGTTCCGGCTGTGGTGAATCTCGACCCGATCGCGGGTATCGCGCACCAACCCGACGGTGCCGCGCACGGTGTCGTGGTGCTCACGCACGGCGCCGGCGGCAACCGCGAATCGGATCTGCTGCAACGGATTTGCGACGAGTGGGCGCGGCGTGGCTGGCTGGCGGTTCGGTACAACCTGCCCTACCGGCGCCGCCGTCCCAAAGGGCCGCCGTCCGGCTCAGCGGCCACCGACCGCGCTGGAATCGAGGAGGCAATCGCGTTGTGCCGCAAGCTTGCCGACGGCCCGTTGATCGCGGGCGGACATTCCTACGGCGGCCGGCAGACGTCGATGGTGGTCGCCGAGGCAGACCCGCCCGGGGTCGACGTTTTGACACTGTTTTCGTACCCGGTCCATCCACCGGGAAAGCCGGAACGACCCCGCACCGAACACCTGCCCGCCATTCGGGTGCCTACCGTGTTCACCCACGGTACGTCGGATCCCTTCGGCACCCCGGCCGAGGTGCGTGATGCCGCGGCGTTGATCCCCGCGGCGACCGAGGTCGTCGAAATCACCGGCGCGCGACACGATTTGCGCTCGAAGACACTCGACGTGCCCGCGCTCGCGGTCGATGCGGCGCTGCGCCTGTTGGGCTGAGGCGCTACTGCCCCGGCAGCGTGCACGTGGCGGGAAGCAACAAAATCGCGGGCCACAGCGCGGCGGCTTCGCCGAACGCGACCAGGTCCGGACTGATGGGGGTCACTTTCGCCCATTCCGTTTGCAGTTCGCGCACCCGGTCGGGGTGGATGGTGGCCCAGAAGAAGCCGATCAGGAGGTAGGGCAGGGCGAGCCATAGGGCCAATTCGATGAGTGCCTGGACCGAAACCGGACGCGCGAGCCCGTTGCGAATGCGGGCCAATCCTGCCGCCAACGCTGCCATATGCGCAACGATAAGGCAGACACCCGGAAGGAGTCAGTCGGTTGATCGCCAAGCTGCGGCAGTTGTTGAACTACGAGATGACGGTGGCCGAGTGGATCGCACTCGCGGTGCTGCTGGGCATCCCCTATTCGATCGTCGGGCTGATCTGGTCGTCGACACACACCGCCCATCTTCGTGGCATGCAGGGCGCCGACCTGGTGGTGTCGTTCCTCGGCTCGATCGTGTCCTGGCCGGTGCTGCTGTTCGCCAACGTCTGCATGACATGACGGTCGACGCTATTTAGACAGTCCAGACTGGACAGTTTCAACTGTCTAATTTACGATGGTGTGATGGATGGCATCGGCGAATCCGCTGCAACCGCCGCCCGAGACATTCGAGTGGTGTTCAGCCGCCTACGACGTCGGCTGCGAGATGTCGAGGTCCGCAACGATCTGACCCCGTCACAGACAGCGGTGCTCACCCGGCTCTGGAAAGAGGGAGCATCGTCGGCGAGCGTGCTGGCCGGCGCAGAGCGGGTACGTCCTCAGTCGATGGCGACCATCCTGGCCGCCCTGGGCCAACGCGGATTCATCGAGCGCACACCCGACCCCGAAGATGGTCGGCGCCAAGTGGTCTCGTTGACCAAGGCGGGCCGTCAGCGCGCCGAAAGCGACCGCCAAGTGCGGGAGGAGTGGCTGGCCCGTGAGTTGCAGGAACGCTACTCCGAAGCCGAGCGCCGCATCATCGTCGACGCGTTAGCACTGCTTGAAAGATTGACCGAATCCTGAAAGGGCATTGGCTGCAATGGAAATAGGTGTGCACTTTATCGACTTTCTGCCCGGCGACACCGCCGAGCTGGGTCCGACGTTGACCGACGCGGCAAAGACCGCGGAGCAAGCGGGCGCGACCATGTTTACCCTGGCCGATCATTTCCTTCAGATGGAGAACACCGGGCGGCCCGCCGAGGACCCATTCCTCGAGGGCTACACATCGCTGGGTTTCCTTGCCGGGCAAACGACCACGATCGACCTCACCCTGTTGGTCACCGGAGTCACGTATCGCTACCCGGGCGTGCTGGCCAAAACGGTCACCACCTTGGACGTGCTGTCGCGGGGCCGCTCGATGCTGGGCCTGGGCGCGGCGTGGTACGACCGCGAACATGCGGCCCTGGGCATTCCCTATCCGCCGGTGAGCCAGCGCTTCGAGATGCTCGAGGAGACGCTGCAAATCTGCCGGCAGATGTGGAGCGACGACAACGGGCCTTACGCCGGCAAGCATTATCAGCTGGCCGAGACAATCTGTGAGCCGCAACCGATTCGGCGCCCGCCGATCCTGATCGGTGGCGATGGCGAGAAGAAGACGCTGCGACTGGTCGCACAGTATGCCGACATCTGGAACAGCACGGTTCGAGAGGTCGACATGCTCCGGCACAAGGTCGACGTACTGAATCGGCACTGCGACACGGTGGGCCGGGACCCCGGCGACATCCGCAAAACCGTTGGCCATATTGCCGACCCGTTCGAGGACGTCGACGGCTACCTGAAGACGGTGGAACGGTACGCCGAGCTGGGATTCACGATGATCAACGTCGGCCCGCTGCCGGGAAATCCCGATCCGGTCGGCTACATCCGCCGCCTCGGCGACGAGCTGGTTTCAAGGCTCGTCGAGATCGGTTGAGCGCCAGCGTATTTAGGCAGCCATGCCCGAGATGGCCGGTAGATCGACGTTGTCGACGATGAGAACCGTGGCGGGAGCTCCCGAATACCTGTCGTGATAGCGATCCCGCTCCACACTCCCGGTGATCGCGCTGAGGATCCCGACGACAATGCCGACCACGATCAGGACCGCACCGATCGCAATTCCGGCAATGGCCAACCCGCGGCCACCTTCACCGGTCTGCTTGATCTTGCCCAGCGCGATGATGCCGAAGATGATGCCCAGGATGGGTCCGATGCCGCAGAGCCAGCCCAACAACGAGCAGACCAACGACGCGATGGCCATGCCATTGGTGCCGACGGCTGCCGGATAACCGGGACCCGGCGGGGGCGCATAACCCGGCGCCGGTGGCGGGTAATTTCCGCCCGGTCCAGGCGGGTAGCTCGGTCCCGGTGGAGGTGGCGAATAACCCTGTCCCGGTGGCGGATATCCGGATTCGCCGGGTGGGGGCGGATAGCTAGGCGGTTCTTCCGTCACGGACGCCTCCTGAGGTCAAGTGGTTGCTTACTCTACGCCTTGGTTAGCCGGGATAGCGCGTGTAGCACGCGTCGATGTCGCCGGCCACGCCGCCGCGGAACGCCGCGATGCGCGTGAAGCCGGCGGGCACGCTGGTCCCGTCCGCATCGCTGGCGACCATGTGGTTGGTGAGCAAACCGGCGACGGCCTCGTCGAGGTCGCCCGCAGTCAGCAGCAGCTCCTTGTGGGAGGGGGTGTCGATCGGTTCGGCCATCTTGCGGTGCACCACACCGGTCAGGCACGCGGTCCGCAGCGCGGTCCACGGGCTCTGCATCGGTAGACCGCGTTCGTGTTGTACCGCAAGCGCGTATCTCGACATGACGATCGACAGGGCGGTGTCATCGCCTTGCGGCAGGGTGTGTTCCTTCTCGTCGGAGACCTTCGCCATCGCCGCCAGGCCCGCCAGGTCGACCATGATGGTGTTGGTGGCCGGGCAGTAGGACGCGGGCGGACTGGGTTTCGCATCGGGGCAAGGGGTTGTGTGGAAGGACAGGGTCGGCGCGCTCTTCGGCGAGAACACCTTTCCCAACAACTCCATCAGCGTCGACAGAGTGTCTTCGTTGAGCGCGACCTCACCGCTCTGCGGGTCCCCGTTGGGGTCGGTCTGCAAGGCCTTGGGCAGGTCTCCGCGGCGTTGCGCGATTTCCTGCTGGTTGATTCCCGCGCACGCCGAAGCGCCGCTGACGAAACCCATCTGGAAGGCACCGACCCGATCCAGCGCCGACCCGTGCTCGTCGTCGTTCTCGGTGTCGGCATCCATTACCGGGTCGCGGGTGACGATGATCCCGGCCAGCACATGGTCGAGGCCGTCGGCGGTGCTCAGCGTGAAACGCGGCGACTTCCCGGCGGCCACCCAATACAGGTAGACCCCCGCGAAGCAGTCGGCCTGCTGCTCACGAACGATGGTCGGGTCCGTTCTCGTCACCAGCTTCGCCATCTGCTGCAAGGCGTGCCCGAACTCGTGCGCCAGCACGCCGGTGACGGACATGTCGCCGAAATACTTCTGCGCGACCGGCATGAACACTGCGCGGTCCCAGGCGATCAGGTTGCAGCGGGCCGTGAAAAAGGCGTTGACGAGCTTGTACGTTTCGTTGTGGCAAACGATCGGGCTGCTCGGATCGTTGGAGTCGTAGGAGACCAGTTTCGCGACGGGCAGAAACGTGCCCTTCAACGACTGGCTGTACGCCGATTTCCAGTAGTCCTCGATGTCGTTAACCGACAGCAACGACAGCTTGTCGATCAGCCCGTTGTCGGTGTTGATCACCGTGCCGGTCGGCGGCGGCGGGTTCTCGCGGATCCCGCTGTGGCCGTCGGTGGCGAGCAGATCAGCCACCCGGAACGGGTCGTTGAGCATCGACAAGGGCCGCCCGTCGAGGACTGTCGTACACCCCGCTACCACGAACACCGTCGCTGCACAGGCAATTGCCGCGTTCAGCGAACCGCTGATGACGCGCCTGCGGCTGCCATGCAACCGAAGTCGACCTTGCCCGCGGTTCATCATGCCCAACCTCATCCCGACCGGCTGCACGGCAGCAGCAAAGGGTTCTCATTCTAGGTCCGCTGGTTGAACAGCGTAGCGAAAACCAGCGGCCCAGCAAACGCCGCTAGGGTAACCGGGTCCGATGCCGCTTGTCATGGAGCGGGACGCCGTTAGCGCCGGAAATCGACATGGCGTAGCTGCCTGCCGCGTATGCCACGCCAGAACCCATGACTGCCAATGCTTCCCGGTTGATATTGTCGATCGTGTCGCGGGGGCTTTGGAAATTGGGGTCGTACCCGACACCCGCCTTGCCGCCCCACAGCCGAGCTTGCACAGGGGATTTCAGCTGCGATGCGCCGGTGCTCATGCCGCCGATCGGTACCCCCGCGATCATGAAGGGGTGGTAGTCGGTGCGGGTGCCCAACGGCATGTCGGCGGGCCGCTTGCCGGCCAGATTGAGATAGCCCGACAGCGTGCGCTCGATACCGGCCGACCCTTCGGGCACATCGGCGGACGCGATCCCCTGTCCGGGCGGACCGGACTGATCGCCGTCGTCGGTGAAGAACCCGGCGTTCGGCGAACCGAGCAGATTGAAGTTCAGGTACATCGCGATGTCGTTGAGCTGCTCGTCATCCAGGCCGAACACGTAATCCATGACGCCGTTGAGCCCATCCTCGTCGGCCCCCCAGAACACGAACCGTACCGCGTTGTTCACCGGTGCCAGCGGGCCCAGCTGCAGGGCGGTTTCCAGCACCGCGGCCACCCCGGACCCGTTGTCGTTGATGCCCGGACCGCTGCGCGGACCGTCGAGATGAGCGCCAACCATGATCACGTCGTTCGTCGATCCGGTTTTGGTCTGTGCCAGCACGTTTCGCGATGTGATCTTGATGTTCTCGGCGTCCAGGACCAGGTGCACCGGTGCGGTGGCGTGGGACAGCGCGCTGCCCCCGTTGCTGCTCACGACAGCGACCGGCATGGTCAGCTGCTTGTAGTAGCCCGGGGTGAACAGCGTGGGCGGGGCTCCTTCGCCGGTGGGTGTGCTGACCACGATCACTGCCGCGGCTCCCTTTGCCCTCGCGCTGTTCTGCTTGTCGACCACCGAGCAGCGCGCGTCGTCGACGACGGCGATGGCACCCGCGGGCAGCGCGGCCGGGTAATCGCCCGCCGCGCACCCCGATGGTTGCGTGGGCTTCACCGGTTGGCCGCTGAGACCGCCGGGCGGCGTCCGCACCAACAGCGAGGCCTGGTCCAGCGGATAGCTGCTGCCGGCGATCGTCAGCGACGGCTTACCCGGCGACACCGCGTACAGCCGGTCGAACTGCGGCGTGGCCACATCGAACCCCTTGTCGCGCAACGCTTTCGCGACATATTCGACGCTGGCGTCGTAGCCCGGCGTCCCCGCTGCCCGGTTCCCCTTATTGGCGTTGGCGATGTCCTGCAGCGCCCGCAGGTGCACGAACATCCCGTCGGCAGTGACCTTTCCGGCCAGCACACGGCCGAGGTCCGGCGCGGCAGCCGGCGGCCCCTGCCGCGGCGACGAGCACCCTGCCACCAGCCCGATCAGCACCAACACCGAGCACAGGTGCCGGATCATGGTTTTGCAAGCACGTGGCGGGTGCGGTCTGCCACGGCGGGAACCCCGTTGTGTCCGGTCAGGTCCTGGGCGTACAGACCGATCGCGTAGGCCACGCCGGCGCCGTTGATGCCCAGAGAGGTGCGGTCGATGTGGTCGAGGGTGTCGGTGCTCTTGTGATAGTTCGGATCGAATGGCTCATCCGCCGTCCCGCCCCACAACTTGACCTGGTCGGCGGACTTCTTTGCCTCCGCACCGGAGAACAGACCGCCCGACGGGATACCGGCCTGGGTGAAGCCGTCGTAGTCGGAGCGTCCGTCGAACTGCGTGTCCTGGGCGGTCTTGCCGGCAGTCTTCAGGTATGCGACCAGGGTGCGCTCGATACCGGCCGAACCTTCTGGCACCACCGGTTGGCCGCGGGTGTCCGCCGGCAGGGATTGATCACCGTCATAGGTGAAGTAACCGGGATTCGGCGAGGCGAGCACGTCGAAGTTCAGGTACAGCGCAATGTTTTTGAGGTCGTCGGAATTCAGCGATTCGACGTAATTGCGCGATCCGATCAATCCGAGTTCCTCGGCGCCCCAGAACGCGAACCGCACCGCGTTGTGCACCTGGGGCGAATTCCCCAGCTGCACTGCGGTTTCCAAGACTGCGGCGACGCCAGAGCCGTTGTCGTTGATGCCCGGTCCCGCAAGCACGCTGTCCAGGTGTGCGCCCGCCATCACCACGTCGGTGGGCGAGCCCGTCTTGGTCTGCGCGATGACGTTGCGCGCTTTGAAACTCTGGCTGCTGGCGTCCAGTTTGATCGTGACCGGCCCGGGCTGGGCACGCAGCTGCAAACCGGTGGACTTGGTGACACCGACCGCCGGAATACGCACGACGGTGTTGGCTCCGAGCGTGCCGCCCATCTGTTCCTCGTCGACATTGTCGGCGACGATCAACGCCACGGCGCCGCGCTGTGCGGCGGCGTCCTCCTTCTGCGCGAATGGGCAAGTGCCGCGGTCCACCAGGACCACCGCGCCCTTCACCGGAAGATTGTCGTAGTCCGAGGCCGCGCAAGCCTGGCCGTTGCCCGTCGACACCGCCAGCAACGGGCCGCTGACCCCGTCGGATCCGGTGCCGAGGCTGAACTCGAGCGCGCGCGCCTCGACGGCCTTCCCGCCGACCGTCACCGTGGGCTTCTCGGAATGAAAGACCCGCGCCGAAAACTCGGGGGTCTGCACGTCGAAACCGCTGTGGCGCAACGTGTTCACCACATAGTCGACGCTGGCGTCGTAGCCGGGTGTGCCCACCGCCCGGGTGCCGTTATTGGCGTTGGCGATGTCTTGCAGCTTGGTCAGGTGCACCATCATCGCGTCGGCCGTGACCTTGTTGTGCATGGTGTTGGCGAACTCCGCCGCGGCGGGATCGCTCACCTGCTGGGAGTTCGCCGCCCGGTGCATGCAACCGGTCATCACCGCGGCGAGCGCGACCGTGGCGAGCATCGCCGCAAGCGTTCGGGATTTGTTCACCATCGCGCCCAAGGTTAGACGCCCGTCGCGCCGCGGCGCATTCGGCTCACCGCGGCGTGAGGTCAGACGTATAGGCCGCTGAAGGGGGCAAACGGAATGTTGCGCACCACAAACCAAACCAATACCAACGACAGCGTCACCATGGCCGCCCAACGTTGGTGCTGCCAGCTCCTGATCCGCCGGCCCGTCACCCGGCCGTAGGTCCAGACCAGGTAGGCCCACACCAACAGCACGACCGCCGCCAAGCCCAACGCGTTGAACCTGGCGGCGGCCATCAAGTTGCCGTGCAGGAGCGAATAAATCATCCGCAGGCTGCCGCATCCGGGACAGTCGATGCCCAGCAGAGCCTTGGTGGGACACACCGGCAGCGGGCCACCCGGGGTAGTCGGATCGCCTGCCCAGATGGCCGCGCACACCAACGTCGTCGACGCGGCGACCATTAGCGGGGCGCCGAGACCGAGCGTGAGCGGCCGCTGGAGGGTCACCGTCGGTGCAGCCCCTTTACAGCATTGCGGCCAGGGCCGCGGGGGTTGAGTTGTCGGCGGTCATGGCGATGATCGCCAGCACGATGCCGTAAAGGACGGCACTAACGACCGCGGCGATGACCGACCACTTCACCCACTTCTTGGCGGCGTCCGCTGCGGCCTGCGCCTCGGCGTACTGACCCTGCGCCCACAATCCACTCACCTGAGTGGATTTGACGATGGCCACGACGCCGAACGGCAAGCAGCAGAACAGCGTTGCCAAAATGGACCACACCAAATAGTTATCCGGTGCTTGCCCCGCAGGCTGCTGCGGTGGGTACCCCGGGGGTGGCGGTTGTGCAGTCATGAATTCTCCAGTCACGAGAAGTTAGCTGGCGTGAAGCGTGCTTACCATACCTGAGCGGAGTCGCGAGGGCACTAGGTACGCAGAAATCAGTTCGTCCGGTCCCCGACATCGATGCCGCCGCAGGGCCTCTCCCGATGGTCGGGTTAGCTCGTTCCCCGGCGTATCGACGAAATGCGTTGTGTGCATCGTCTTCCCGTTCTCACCCGGAATTGCCCAGGTCAGACCCGGATAATGCCCACCAAGACAATGTCCGGCGGAATGTATTGCACAGCCACGACATAGCCCTCCGATTCCGGTAGTCGCACCGCCACTGCGACCACCGAAAGGGGTCGTCGGATGTCACCTCCGACCGACGCGCCGCGCGCCGCGACCGCCGCGGTGCCCGCGGGTGCTTTGGCGTTTGCGGGCGCCGCGACAGCGACCTCAGACCCAACACCGGCGGCGGCGCGGATAACAAATCACTAGCCGGCGCAGTCGAAGGGATACGGCCTCAACAACTGTCAATCGGCTCGGCTGACGGGCCCCGAAGTGGCAGCACCAAAGTGCGGGCGAACCCCGACTCCGACGGGCCGGCTTCCGCGGTTTAGCAGCTCTTCAAGATCAGCAACGACCTGAGCGGAGCATACGCTGCCAACCCCGCGACGTTTCCCTGTCCTCGTGCAGCGGCAGCAAAGATCCAGTCCCCTGGCGCCAACGCAGTTCCAACCAGGCCGGTGGCCAGATGGCTTGCGGAACTTAAAAACGTCCGCCTTGTCCTTTGAACCGTCGACGGCAAAAACGGGTTGGGCTCTATGTATTTCATGGGCGACGCCCCCACGCTCTACGAGTGGTCGCAGGCCAACGCCTGATCAGAGTTGGGCCGCAACAGGTTCCACACCGGTGTCGCCGGAAAGGATGCCGGTGTAAACCGTATTCGGCGGAATGGGTTGCATAGCTGTGGTTTGCCCCTACGATCATTCTGGCAAAGACAAATACCGTCGGCGCAGCCTTTTAGGCGGTTACCCGAATTTCAGGAGTCGAGGATGTCTCACCCGACCAAGACGCTGCGAGCCGCGACGGCTGCAGCGTTTACAGCGACCTTCTTCTGCGTCGGCACTCCGACCGCGCTGGCAGACAACAACGCCACGCTGCTGAGCGCCCTTTCGAAGGGCTACAGCAGCAGCAACTGCTCGTCTCAGGCGGTGTCCGAGGTGCAGGGCTCGTTTACCGCCCCGGTGGTAGCGGTCTTGCAGTGCGGACAGAACACCGACTCCAGCGGCCCGATGGGCGGCAAGTACTTCCTGTTCGCCAACAGCGCCGACACGGCCAGCTCGTTCACCAAGCTCATCAGCAGTGACACCCTCGCCAACTGCGGGGACGCCAAGTCGCCCACCACGTGGCACCAGGGCAGCTCCGACTCGGCCGGACAGGTGGCGTGCGGAACGGATTCCGGCCAGGCCGAGGTCCTCTGGACCGTCGACGCGAAGAACGTGCTGGCCTTCGTCCGCGCGTCCAACGGAGACACGGCGGCTCTCTACAAGTGGTGGCAGTCCAACGGCTGAGTTTTAGAGTTGGGCCGCAACGAGTTCGGCCACCGCGCGCATCCCCGCACCGTTGGGATGTAGTGGCGCCGGCCGACCCGGCAGCGGCACAATGTATTTCGCCGGCGTGGTCGTCCAGGGCTGCGCAGCCCATGCGTGATGATCCCGGCTGGCGGCGGCGGCGCTGACCACCTCGCAGCCGGATGCCGCGGCCGCGTCGGCGGTGAGCCGTTCCAGCGCGGTGGCCACGTGGCGGCCCAGGGCGGCATCCGCGTCCGAAATCGGAGGTGCCGACCCGCCTTCGGGCGGCAGGATTGTCAAGTAGTCGACGAAGAAAACCCGTGCGCGCGGGGCCCGTTCACATACGGCTTTCCCGACCGCACACAAGGAGTCGGACACCTCTGCCAGGGCGCGGTCGCGCACGTTAGGGTCCAGCAGTTCGGCGATCCGCGCCCCCAGCAGCGGCAGCCGCCGGGCCGGCCGTGGCAGTGCCGCCGCCATCAGCAGCGGAACGTAGCCGACGTCGTTGCCGCCGATCGTGATCGTGACGAGATCCTCCGAGCCGTCCAGCGCGGCGATCTGCGGCGGCGCAGTGAGCTGACGATCGTTGAGGATGTGAGCGGTGGTGGCGCCGGAAAAGGTGACGTCGACCAGTTGGAGGTTCTGCTGCTCGGCAAGCAGATGCGGGTAGTTGCGCGCCGACCGTCCCGACCATCGGGGAGCGCCTTGAACGCGTGGCTGGATGCCCGGCCCGGCAGCCATCGAACTGCCCAGCGCTACATAACGTTTCATCGCTCAGGCTCGATGGCCCGCTGCTCAGCGGCCCGGTCCCCGGTCCGCATCGTCGACCGGGGTGGACTGGATGCCTGCGCCCAGAAGCGCTTCGGGATCCGCCCGGCGCGGCGCGCCAGATAACCGGCGGTGACCGCCGCCGCCATCGCGGCGGCCATCGCGGGCGGATCGGCGGCCCGGGTGACCGCGGTGGCCAACAGCACCGCGTCACAACCCAATTCCATCGCCAGCGCGGCGTCGCTCGCGGTACCGATGCCGGCGTCGAGGATCACCGGGACGCCGGCTCGCGCGACGATCATCTCGATGTTGTGTGGGTTGGTGATGCCCAGGCCGGTTCCGATCGGCGAGCCCAGCGGCATGACCGCCGCGCATCCGGTGTCCTCCAGCCGGCGGGCCAGCGCCGGGTCGTCGTTGGTGTAGGGCAGCACGACGAATCCGTCGTCGACCAATTGCTCTGCGGCCCGGACCAACTCGACTCCGTCGGGCAGCAGTGTGCGATCGTCGGCGATAACCTCGAGTTTGATCCAGTTGGTGTTCAGCGCCTCGCGTGCCAGCCGTGCGGTGAGCACCGCTTCGGCCGCGCTGCGGCACCCCGCTGTGTTGGGCAGCGGCGTGATGCCCAGCCGGCTGAGCAGGTCGAGCAACCCGGTACCACCCTCGGCGTCGACCCGGCGCATCGCGACGGTGGTCAGCTCGGTGCCCGAGATCCGCAGCGCCTCCTCCAGCACCGCCAGACTGGTCGCTCCCCCGGTACCCATGATCAGCCGCGACGCGAAACTGCGGTCCGCGATCGTCAGCTTGGAGTCAACCACCCTGCACCGCCGTCACTACCTCGAGTCGAGCACCGTCGAAAAGCTTTGTGGTCCAACTGGACCGGGGAAGCACAGCGTCGTCCATGGCCACCGCTATACCCCGTTCGGGAAAGCCGAGCGATTCCAGCAACCCGGCGACCGTAGTCGGGCCGTCGACCTCGACCGCATTTGCGTTGACTACCACGATCATGACTGGACTCCTACCGGAACGAGTTCGGACACAATCTGTTCGGCGGTCCACGGGGCCAGCAGAAAACCTGACCGGCCGTGCCCGGTCGCGACCAGGGTGCGGTCGTCCAGGCGATGCACCAGCGGAAGGTTATCGGGTGTCATCGGGCGCAGCCCGGCGGCGCACTCGGCCAGCTCGTACTCACCCAGTGCCGGCAGCACCGCGCACGCGTCGTCGAGCAGGTCACGTACTCCGGATACGACCGGGGCCGTGTCACGGCCATGTTCGTACTGCGTCGCACCCACGACAACCCCGTCCGCACGCGGCACCACGTACACCTGGCGGCCGTGCACGCGTGCGCGAATCACTCTGCCCAGCAACGGCATACAGCCCTTTCGCCAGCGCAGTCGCAGTACCTCGCCCTTCACCGGGCGCACCGGCAGGCCGGGGCACAGCGCCGGCGCGTCGATGCCGTTGGCGATCACCACGGCGTCGCCGGAGACCCGCGACAGGTCCTGTGCCGGCGGCGCCCATGCGACGCCGCGACGTTCGCAGTCCGCCGCCAGCGCGTCGAGGACCGCACGGTTGTCCACGGCCAGTTCGGTGGGTGCCCGAAAGCCGTGCCGGACGCCTTGCGCCAGAAGGGGTTCGACGTCGCGCGCGGCCGGCTCCCAGATCACCGGGTGCCCCTGGTCGGCCAGCCAGCCCGCCACGGTGCGCAAGTCGGCGACGTCGGCCCGGTCGACGGCCACCACCAGCGACTCGCGGGCGGTGACCACCTCCGGCGGCAGCCCGTCCAGGTAGCCGCCCTCACGCCACAGCCGCAGCGACTCCAGGCCCAGCCTGAGCAATCGCTCCTCGCCGGGCCAGCCCTCGCTGTGCGGGGCCAGCATGCCGCCGGCGACCCAGGACGCGCCGTGGTCGCCGGTGCGGTGCACCCGCACCGACCATCCGGCCTGGGCTGCCCGGCGCGCCACCGACAGCCCGATCACGCCGCCGCCGATGACGGCCAGCGTCCCTGCCTCTGACATCTTCCGCTCCCTTCGCCGGCATGATCCGGATCAGGTGTGACGGTAAGGACAGCTCCGGCGGTTCCGGCTGTGTCCACTCTCAGCCCCGCAGATCGCCCGGGACTCCCGTGTCTCTCGTTGTTCGGGTTCTACGCTAGCGCGCTAGCGTCGCGGTGTGCACGATCCTGTTACCCGTCTTACCGGCGCCCGGCTATATCTGTGTACCGACGCGCGACGCGAGCGCGGCGACCTGGCCCAGTTCGCCGAGGCCGCCCTGGCCGGCGGCGTGGACATCATCCAGCTGCGCGACAAGGGATCGGCCGGTGAGCGGCGGTTCGGCCCGCTGGAGGCGCGCGATGAGCTGGCCGCGTGCGAGGTCCTCGCGGACGCGGCCCGCCGGCACGGCGCGCTGTTCGCGGTCAACGATCGGGCCGACATCGCCCGCGCGGCCGGAGCCGACGTGCTGCATCTGGGCCAGGGCGATCTGCCACCGGACGTGGCCCGCGAAATCACCGGGCCCGGCACGCTGATCGGCCTGTCCACCCATGACGCCGACCAGGTCAAAGACGCCGCGGCGGCCTTGGAAACAGGGGAAGTCGACTACTTCTGCGTCGGCCCCTGCTGGCCCACTCCCACCAAACCCGACCGTTTCGCGCCGGGGTTGCCGCTGGTCGAGGCGGCCGCTCGGCTGAACCCGACCAAGCCGTGGTTCGCGATCGGTGGCATCGACGCACAACGGCTGCCCGAGGTGCTCGAGGCCGGCGCCCGGCGAATCGTGGTGGTGCGCGCGATCACCGCGGCAAAAGACCCCCGGGCCGCGGCCGAACAGCTCAGTTCAGCGCTTCGAGCAGCGAGCTGATTCGGGGACTCAGGTGCGACGGCGCCTGATCCGCATTGACCGCCATGCACCACACGAAGACCCCGGCGTCGATCTCCAGCGTGCGCGGCAGGTGCTGGCGCCGTTCGTCGGAATGGCCGAGCGGAATCAGCGCCGTCGCGGTGCGCAGCCGCTCCCAGCTGGCCGCGAAGCCGGGATGCAGCGGCAGGTCGGCCACCTCGTTCTCGGCGACCCAGCGCATTTCGGCGCTTTCCCGGTTGGGCACCGTGTGCAGCAACTCGCCGGCGTCGGCGATGACGGTGGTGTAGGACCACTGGGTACCGGCGATCCCGGCAACCTCGGCGGTGACCACGGTCGCCCGCACGGCCACCCGCTCGGCGAGCAGCCCGGCCTCCTCGTGGGCTTCGCGGACCGCCGTCTCCTCCGGGGTCTCGTGGCTGTCCCGGGCGCCGCCGGGCAACCCCCAGGTGCCGCCCTCATGGCTCCACACCGCCCGGTGTTGCAGCAACACCGCGGGGGTGCCGTCGGGGCGTGGCGCCCGCAGCAGCAGACCCGCCGCGCCGAACCGACCCCAGTAGTGGGCGCCGCGGTCGGATATCACCCATCCGTCACCGTCGCCTTGCACGCGTTCAGGATATGCAGCCGATCACCAAAATTGGGGCCGCCTCCCCCCATCCGCGCCGACATCCTCTTAGAATTCGCTTATACAGGTACGAGCGGCGCATTCCAGTGACCGAAAGTTGAGGTCTGAAAGCACGTGACGGTTCAGCTGGCGCACCCGTCGACCGAACCGTTGGGGTCGCGGTCGCCGGGCGAACCGGCCCACCCCCGTTGGTGGTTCATCTCGACGACCCCCGGCCGCATCCTCACCATCGGCATCGTGCTGGCGGCGCTCGGGGTCTCCAGCGCCTTCGCCACCTCGACGACGATCAACCACCGCCAGCAAGTGTTGTCCACCGTGCTCAACCACACCGAGCCGCTGGCGTTCGCGGCCGGGCGGCTCTACACCACACTGTCGGTGGCCGACGCCGCGGCGGCGACCGCGTTCATCGCGCAGGCCGAGCCGTGGCCGGTCCGCATGCGCTACGAGCAGGCCATCACCGACGCGGCGGTCGCGGTGACGCGGGCCTCCAGCGGCCTGACCGATGAACCGCTGGTACAGCTGCTCGGCAAGATCAACGCCGAGCTGGCCGTCTATACGGGCCTGATCGAAATAGCGCGGACCAACAACCGGGAAGGCAACCCGGTCGGTTCGTCGTACTTGTCGGAGGCATCGGGCCTGATGCAGTCGACGATCCTGCCCGACGCGGCGCAGCTCTACCAGGCGACGGCGGAACGGGTGGACGCGGAAACCACCGCGTCCACGCACTTTCCGGCTCCGGTGGTCCTCGTCATCGCGACCACGGTCGTCTTCGGCGTGTTCTCGCATCGTTGGCTGGCCCGGCGCACCCGGCGCCGAATTAATCCCGGGCTGGTCGTGGGTGCGCTCGGTATCCTCGTCATGGTGGTGTGGGTCGGGACTGCGCTAACAATCTCCACGACTGCCAGCCGTAGCGCCAAAGACACGGCGGCCGAGTCGCTCAAGACCGTGACCAGCGTGGCCATCACCGCTCAACAGGCCCGGGCCGACGAGACACTGTCGTTGATCCGGCGCGGCGACGAGCAGATCCGCAAACAGTCGTTCTATCAGCGCATCGACTTCATGCATCAGCAGATCGACCAGTACATGGCCCGCAGCGATGCCGTCGACAAACCCGACCTGCAGGGTGCCGACCAGCTACTGGTCCGCTGGCGGCAGGCCAACGACCGGATCAACTCCTACATCTCGGTCGGTAACTATCGCTCGGCCACTCAGATCGCGCTGGGCAGCGCCGAGGACGACTCGACGCCCGCGTTCGACAAGCTCGAAGACCAGTTGGGCAAGGCCATGACGCAGTGCCGGGCGCACCTGCGCAACGACGTGATCAACGCGCGCAGCGGGCTGTCCGGCGCCCAGGTCGGCGGCGTGGTGCTCAGCCTGGGTGCCGCCATCGCGGTCGCCCTGGGCCTGTGGCCGCGGCTGAAAGAGTATCGATAATGACCCGTCTGCCCAGGATCCGTCGGGCGTCCGCCGTGCTGGCCACGGCGATCGTGCTGGCGGGTTGCGGGCACACGGAAACATTGACCGTCGCCACCGCGCCGACGTTGCCGCCGCCCACCCCGGTCGGCATGGAGCAGCTGTCGGCGGAACCACCGCTGCCGCCCGACGAGACCGGCCAGGATTGCAACGCCACCGCCAGCCTGCGCCCCTTCGCCACCAAGCCCGAGGCCGATGCCGCGGTCGCGTCCATCCGGGCTCGCGGCAGGCTGATCGTGGGGCTCGACATCGGCAGCAACCTGTTCAGCTTCCGCGACCCGATCACCGGCGAGATCACCGGCTTCGACGTCGACGTCGCCGGCGAGGTCGCGCGCGACATCTTCGGTGCCCCGTCGCACGTCGAGTACCGGATCCTGTCGTCGGACGAACGCATCACCGCGCTGCAGCAGTCCGAGGTCGACATCGTCGTGAAGACGATGACGATCACCTGCGAGCGGCGCAAGCAGGTGAACTTCTCCACCGTCTACCTCGACGCCAACCAGCGGATCCTGGCCTCGCGAGACTCGCCGATCACCAAGGTGGCCGACCTGTCGGGCAAGCGCGTCTGCGTGGCCCGGGGTACCACGTCGTTGCACCGCATCCGACAGATCGACCCGCCCCCGGTCATCGTCTCGGTGGTGAACTGGGCGGACTGCCTGGTGGCCATGCAACAGCGGGAGATCGACGCCGTGTCCACCGACGACTCGATCCTGGCCGGACTGGTCGAGGAAGACCCGTATCTGCACATCGTCGGACCGAACATGGCGACCCAGCCCTACGGCATCGGGATCAACCTGGACAACACCGGGCTGGTCCGGTTCGTCAACGGCACGCTGGAACGCATCCGCCGGGACGGTACCTGGAACACCTTGTACCGCAAGTGGTTAACGGTTCTCGGCCCGGCGCCCGCCCCGCCCGTACCGAAGTATGTGGACTGATGACCGAGGCCGAGCACCCCGACACCGAGGCCGACGCCGAGGACGTCGACCCGGGCACCGACGCGCCGGAAGCACAGACCGGCGCGACGACCGGGCGCGCGCATGCCACCCAGGCACTTTTCCGGCCCGACTGGGACGATGACGACGACGACCTACCGCACATCACGCTCGGCAGCCTAGACACCGAACCGCAGGACCGGATGACGGTCGCGACCCGGGTGCTGCCGCCTACCCGGCAGCTCGGTGGTGGACTGGTCGAAATCCCCCGGGTCCGCGACATCGATCCGCTCGAAGCGCTGATGACCAATCCGGTGGTGCCGGAGGGCAAGCGGTTCTGCTGGAACTGCGGAAAGCCCGTGGGCCGGTCCAGCTCGGAGCGCAAGGGCGCGTCGGACGGCAAATGCCCGTCCTGCGGGAGTCCGTATTCGTTTCTGCCCCAACTGAATACGGGCGACATTGTCGCGAACCAGTACGAGGTCAAGGGCTGCATCGCACACGGCGGGCTGGGCTGGGTGTACCTGGCCGTCGACCACAACGTCAACGACCGCCCGGTGGTGCTCAAAGGCCTGGTGCATTCCGGTGACGCCGAGGCCCAGGCGATCGCAATGGCCGAACGGCAGTTCCTCGCCGAGGTGGTCCACCCGCAGATCGTGCAGATCTTCAACTTCGTCGAACACACCGACCGGCACGGCGATCCGGTCGGCTACATCGTCATGGAGTACATCGGCGGGCAGTCCCTCAAGCGGGGCAGGAAAGACAAAAAGCTGCCGGTCGCCGAGGCCATCGCGTACCTGCTGGAAATCCTTCCGGCGCTGAGCTATCTGCATTCCATCGGCCTGGTCTACAACGACCTCAAGCCGGAGAACATCATGCTCACCGAGGAGCAGCTGAAGCTGATCGACCTGGGCGCGGTGTCGCGGGTCAATTCGTTCGGCTACCTCTATGGCACACCGGGCTACCAGGCGCCGGAGATCGTGCGCACCGGCCCGACGATCGCCACCGACATCTACACGGTCGGACGCACGCTGGCCGCACTCACGCTGAATCTGCGCACCCGCAACGGCCGCTACGTGGACGGGCTGCCCGAAGACGATCCGGTGCTGACGACCTATGACTCGTTCGGCCGGTTGCTGCGCCGCGCCATCGACCCCGACCCGCGGCGCCGGTTCGGCTCGGCCGAGGAGATCTCCGGGCAGTTGATGGGGGTGCTGCGCGAGGTCGTGGCCCAGGACTCCGGAGTGCCGCGGCCCGGGTTGTCGACGCTGTTCAGCCCGAGCCGCTCGACCTTCGGCGTGGACCTGTCGGTCGCGCACACCGATGTCTACCTGGACGGGCAGGTGCATTCGGAGAAGCTGACCGCCCGGGAGATCGTGACCGCGCTGTCGGTGCCGCTGGTCGATCCCGCCGACGTCGCCGCCCCCGTGCTGCAGGCGACGGTGCTCTCCCAGCCGGTGCAGACCCTGGACTCATTGCGCGCGGCGCGGCACGGCTCACTGGCCGCCGAGGGCATCGACGTCTCGGAGTCCGTCGAGCTCCCCCTGATGGAGGTGCGCGCGCTGCTGGACCTCGGCGATGTGGCCAAGGCGACACGCAAACTCGACGACCTGGCCGAGCGGGTGGGCTGGCGCTGGCGGTTGGTCTGGTTCCGGGCCGTCGCGGAGTTGCTGACCGGCGACTACGATTCCGCCATCAAGCATTTCACCGAGGTGCTCGATACCTTCCCCGGCGAGCTGGCGCCGAAATTGGCGTTGGCCGCCACCGGCGAACTCGCCGGCAATGTCGACGTGGACAAGTTCTACAAGACCGTGTGGCGCACCAACGACGGGGCCATCTCGGCGGCATTCGGCTTGGCGAGATCCCTCTCGGCCGCCGGCGATCGACGAGGCGCGGTGCGCACGCTGGACGAGGTGCCGGCGACATCACGGCATTTCACCACCGCACGCCTGACCAGTGCGGTGATGCTGCTGTCCGGCCGGTCGATCAACGAAGTCACCGAAGAGCAGATCCGCGACGCCGCTCGACGGGTCGAGGCGCTGCCCCCCACCGAACCGCGGGTGCTGCAGATCCGGGCGCTGGTGCTCGGCGGCGCGATGGACTGGCTCGAGGCCAACCAGGCCAGCACCAACCACATCCTCGGCTTCCCGTTCACCCAGCACGGGCTGCGGCTGGGTGTCGAGGCGTCACTGCGCAGCCTGGCCCGGGTAGCGCCCACCCAGCGGCATCGCTACACGCTCGTCGACATGGCCAACCGGGTGCGCCCCACCAGCACCTTCTAGCCGCGGACCGCTCTCCCTCACTTTCACCGAGTGTGCGTCCAGGACGGGATTTCGCCGAGTGTGCGTCCAGGGCGGGATTTCACCGAAATGTCCGCCCTAGGCGCACACTCAAAACCGTCAGCGCACACTCGACGCCGAAATCGCGGCGCGGACGCGGCGCAGTATGGCGGCGGGGCTGTCTTCGGCCACGACCCGGACGACGATCCAGCCCATCTCCGACAGCATCTCGAGCCGCCGGATGTCTTTGACGTATTGCCGTCGATCGGTCCGATGCTGGTCGCCGTCATACTCGACCGCGACCATGCAGTCCTCCCAGCCCAGGTCGAGGTACGCGACCGGAATCCCGTCCATTCCAAGCACCGGTATCTGGGTCTGCGCCCGCGGCAGGCCGGCATCGATCAGCAGCAGCCGCAGGTAGCTCTCTCGCGGCGACTGCGCGCCCGCGTCGACCAGTTTCAGCGCGGCCTCCAGTCGCCGCAGCCCGGGCGTGCGCGGATGGCACTGCGCGACGCGCAGTACGTCATCGACCTTGAAACCCGTTGCGCGCGCCAGGGTATCGAGCCGGGCCACCGCGGAATGGATCGCGCCGCGACGGCCGATGTCGAACGCGGTGCGCTCGGGCGTGGTGACTGCGCGGCCGTCGATGATCTGCGTCTCGCCGTCGAGGAGCCCATCGCGCCGCGTCAGCACGCCATCAGGACCGCGGCTGTTGGCATGGATCAGTTCGACCGGGACACTGTCGGGAATCCACTGGGCGCCGTGCACCGCCGCGGCGGCCGCTCCGCAGATGATGCCCCGGCGACGAGACCAAAGCCAGGCCGCGGCGATGCGTAGCTGCAGCGCCGCCTCGACGTCGTTCGCCAGGTAGACGTCGGGAAAGACCGCACGGCAATGCGAGCGCAGCTGATGCCGGTTCAGTGCGCCGCACGCCAGCGCCTCGCTGCCGATGAACGGTTGGCTCGCATCCCACATGGTGCGAACACTCCCACCTCGGCCGCACGCATGATTTCACTTATGCACAGGGTCGTCGAGTGTGTGTCCTGGGCGGAAAATCGGCGAAATTCCCGCCGTGGGCGCGCACTCAACACCGTCGGGTCATAGCTGATTCATAGCTCAATGTGCACACTCGAAGCATGGGCCAGACCGCACAGTGGATGACGGTGGCCCGCGTGCTGCGACGAGCCGGGTTCGGGGTGACCGGGCCCGAGGTCGACGCGGCAATCAGCCGGGAATGGCCCGGCTACGTCGACGCCATGCTGGCCGGTGACCCCGCCCAGGATCCCGGTGCGATCGCCACCCCGCTGCCGCGGCTGCAGGCGCTGCGCGCCCCGGGCAAGGGCGCGACCCAGGCGGCCCGCAAGGAGTTCAACCACCAAGTCTCCGAACAAGAGAGCATGCTGTCGAGCTGGTGGCTGCGACGCATGGTGACCGTCGGGCAGCCGGTGCACGAGAAGCTGGCCGTGTTGTGGCACAACCACTTTGCGACCTCCGCGCAGAAGGTCCGGTCCGCCGCGCACATGGCCGCACAGAACGAGAAGCTGCGCACCCTGTCGCTGGGGGATTTCCGGGCGCTTGCCTACGCGATGCTGACCGACGCCGCGATGTTGCGCTGGCTGGACGGCCAGAGCAATACCGCCAAGGCGCCCAACGAAAATCTCGCCCGCGAATTCATGGAACTGTTCGCGCTGGGCCATGGCAACGGTTACACCGAGGACGACGTACGCGCCGGCGCCAGGGCTTTGACGGGTTGGGTGATCGACCCCGACGGCCAAACCTCGCTGACCCCCAAACGGCACGACTCGGGCGGCAAGACAATGTTCGGCCTCACCCGCAATTTCGACGCCGCCGGGTTCTGCGATACCGTTCTGGCGCAACCGAAGTCGGCGGAATATGTCGCCGGACGCCTGTGGCAACAGTTGGCCTCCGACGAACCAGCCTCACCCCAGGTACTCGGCCGGCTGGTCGCCGCCTACGGCCCCGAGCGCGATCTCCGTGCGCTCACCCGGGCCATCCTGACCGACGAAGAGTTCACCGCCAACCGCGCCGCCGTGGTCAACACCCCGATCGAGTGGCTGGTTGGTGTTATGCGAGCGCTGCGCGTTCCCGTCGACAAGCCGGAGGTCCTGAAGATGGCGGACGCGACGTTGAAAGCCCTTGGGCAGCGGCCGTTTTACCCGCCGAGCGTCGGCGGCTGGCCGCACGGCCAAGTATGGCTGTCGACCGCCAGCGCCGAGGCGCGGCTGCGCGCCGCCGCCCGGCTGGCACACTTCGGCGACCTGTCCGGCATCGAAAGCGTGGCCCCCGCCGACCGCATCGACGCGGTCGGCTACTGGCTCGGCATCGGCTCCTGGTCGGACCGGTCCGCCGACGCGCTCGATCCCCTGGTGCGCAAGCCGCCGCAGTTGGTGGCCGCCGCCGTCAACACGCCCGAATACCTGACGTCGTAGCGAGAGCGCCATGCCCGAGATCAATCGCCGCAGATTCCTGATCGCCAGCGCCGGCGTGGGCGCGGCGGGCCTACTCTCCGGGGCGGTCGCGGTCAGCTGGCCCGACCTGATGCGCGCCGCCGGGGACCGACCGCTCGCCGACGGCGCCGGCGTGCTGGTGATCGTCACGCTCTACGGCGGAAACGACGGCATCAACACGCTAATCCCCCACTCCGACAACGCTTACCACGATTCTCGTCCCGAGCTCGCCTACGCCCCGGGCGAGGTGTTACACCTGGATTCCCGGCTCGGGCTCAACCCCGCGATGAAGGGCATGGCCCAGTTGTGGAGCCAGCGCCAGCTCGCCATCGTGCGTGGTGTGAGCTATCCGCGGCCCGACCACAGTCACTTCCGGTCGATGGACATCTGGCAGACGGCGTCGCCGGCCGAACCGGTCTCGACCGGGTGGATCGGCCGCTGGCTCGACGCCACCGGCGACGACCCGTTGCGCGCGGTCAACATCGGACCTGTGCTGCCTCCGCTGGCAGTGGGCGACAAGTACACGGCGGCAGCGCTGGCATCGACGCCAGCGCGGGATCCGCAGGCGGAGCGCTTCGACGCCATCGTGAGCGCGCTGGGCGACGACGACCCCGCCGACACCCCGGCGATGGCGGCGGTACGTAAGGCCTATCGAGCCAGCCGCACCACCAGCAAGACCTTCGGGGCGATCAAACCTGCTGCTAACAGGGATAATTCGCTGGCCACACAGCTGAATATGGTTGCCGCCGCGGTACGCGCCGGCGTTCCGACCCGGGTCTACACGGTTGCGCTGGGCGGCTTCGATACCCACGCCAACGAGCGCGATACCCAACAGCGTCTGTTGCAACGACTTGACGAGGCGGTGACCCCGTTCCTGCGGGACATGGCCGCGGATCGCCACGGCCGCAATGTGGTGCTGATGGCCTACTCGGAGTTCGGACGTCGCGTGGCGGCCAACGCGTCGCAGGGGACCGATCACGGCACCGCGGGCCCGGTCTTCATCGCGGGCGTGCCCGTCAAGGGAGGATTTTACGGCGAGGAGCCCAGCCTCACCGACCTCGACCACGGAGATCTCAAGTTCACCACAGACTTTCGCGATGTCTACCACGAGCTGCTCGCGAAGACGGTTGGGACGGACCCGACGCCGTCGGTGGGGTCGGGCCGCACCAGCTTGGGCTTCCTCTAGCAGGCCAACGCGTCGAGTGCGCGTCCTGGGCGGGATTTCGGCGAGATTCCCGCCCGGAGTGCACACTCAACGCCGTGGGCGCACACTCGATGCGAAAGGGACGCTGAGCGATGGGCGTCGAGCTAGCTCGCCAGCAGGTTCGCGCAATCGCGTGCGATCGCGAGTTCTTCGTTGGTCGGGACCACGAGCACGGCGATTCGCGAATCATCGGCCGAAATCCGCCGTGCACCTTTGCCTGTGGACTGGTTGCGACTCTCGTCGAGAGCGATGCCCAACTCCTCCAGCCCGTGCACGGCATCACGACGCACCAAAGCATCGTTCTCGCCGATGCCGGCGGTGAAAGTCAGCACGTCGGTGTGCCCCAGCACCGCCAGGTAGGCGCCGATGTACTTACGCAGCCGATGGATGAATACGTCGTATCCCAATTGTGCTGAACTGTCCCCTGATTCGATCATCGCGTGCAGCCGGCGGAAGTCGCGCTCGCCGGCCAGGCCCCAGACGCCCGACCGGTTGTTGAGCATGGACTCGATCGCCTCCACATCCATGTTCGCGGTGCGCCACAGGTAACTGATGACGCCGGGGTCGATGTCGCCGCTGCGGGTACCCATCACCAGACCCTCCAACGGGGTCAGGCCCATCGACGTGTCGACCGGCCGGCCGCCGGCGATCGCCGAGGCCGAAGCGCCATTGCCCAGGTGCAGCACGATTTGGTTCAGGCTGTCCAGCGGCCTGCCCAGGAATGCGGCGGCCTGCTCGCTCACGTAGCGATGCGACGTGCCGTGAAATCCGTAGCGGCGTATCCGGTATCGCTCGGCAAGCTCCCGATTCATCGCATACGTCGCCGCCGCGGCCGGTAGGCAGTGGAAGAAAGCCGTATCGAACACGGCGACATGCGCGACGGCCGGCAACAACTTGCGTGCCACCTTGATGCCCTGCAGCGCGGGCGGATTGTGCAGCGGCGCAAGCTCCGACAGCTTCTCCAGCTCCGCGATCCGCACGTCGTCGAGCAGCGTCGGGCGATAAAAATCGCTGCCGCCGTGCACGACCCGGTGTCCGACCGCCAACAGACCGCTCGACTTCAGGTCGATGCCATCCTCGGCCAACTGGTGAAACGCCAAACGCAACGCTTCCTCATGATCGGCGGCCCGCCCGGACGGCTCGCCGATCTCCCCGATGACGCCCCTCGCGCGGATCGCACCCGAATCCGGCTCGAGCAGTTGGTATTTCAGTGACGAGGAACCCGAGTTGATCACCAATACGAGTTGATCAGCCATGCCCGACCCCCTGCGCCTGGATCGCGGTGATCGCAATGGTATTGACGATGTCTTCGACGAGTGCGCCGCGAGACAGGTCATTGACCGGCTTGCGTAACCCCTGCAGCACCGGACCGATCGCGATGGCCCCGGCGCTGCGCTGCACCGCCTTATACGTGTTATTGCCGGTGTTGAGGTCGGGGAATATCAGCACGGTGGCGTGACCGGCCACCAGGGAGTCGCGCAGCTTGGTGGCGGCCACCGAGGGCTCGATCGCGGCGTCGTACTGGATCGGCCCTTCGACCAAAAGCTGCGGATCCCGTGCGCGCACCAATTCCGTTGCCTTCCTGACCTTGTCGACGTCGACTCCGGTTCCCGAATCACCGGTGGAGTAAGACAGCATCGCCACCTTCGGATCGATGCCGAACTGCGCGGCGGTGCGCGCCGAACTGATCGCGATGTCGGCGAGCTGTTCGGGCGTGGGGTCCGGGACGATCGCGCAGTCGCCGAAGGCCAGCACCCGATCGGGCATGCACATCAGGAAGATGCTGGACACCGTCGAGACGTCGGGGACGGTCCTGATGATCTCGAGCGCCGGTCGAACCGTGTGTGCGGTGGTATGCGCGGCGCCGGACACCATGCCGTCGACCATGCCGTTGTGCACCAGCATGGTGCCGAAATACGAGACGTCGTGCATGATCTCGTGGGCCTGCTCGACGGTGATCCCCTTCGCCTTGCGTAGCTCGGCGTACTGCGCCGCGAACTGGTCGCACAGTTCTTCGTGGTACGGGTCGATGATCGTGGCGTCGTGCAGGTCGACTCCGAGTTCGGCTGAGCGCGAACGGATTTGGGATTCGTCACCCAGGATCGTCAGGTCTGCGACACAGCGTTTCAGCACCCGGCCGGCGGCCTTGAGGATGCGGTCGTCGTTGCCTTCGGGAAGGACGATGTGCTTTCGATCGGTCCGGGCCTGCTGCGTGAGCTGATGGGTGAACATTTGCGGGGTTGTCACGGTGGGGATCGGAATAGCCAGCTGTGCAATCAGATCCGCGATATCGACGTGGCGCTCCATCAGCCCCACCGCGGTGTCGATCTTGCGGTGCGAGGTTGCCGTGACCCGGCCGCGGGCCAAGGCTGCCGCCCTGGCCGTTTCATAGGTCCCCAGCTCGTTCCCGATGATCGGCAGCCGCAGGCGCAGCCCGGCGACCAGTGCCGCAATGGACGGATGCAGTTGAAACCCGCCGTTGAGCACAATGCAGGACAGCGACGGAAACCCTTCGGCCGCATGGGCACTGGCGGCGGCCAATACGACGTCGGAACGGTCGCCGGGGGTGATCACCGCCATGCCGTCGCGTAATCGCTCCAGCACATGGTCGGCGGTCATCCCCGCCACCAGTACGTCCATCACCTCGCGCCGAACCAGTTCGGCGTCACCGCTGATCAGCGTCCCGTGCACGGCCTGCCGTAACTCCTCGACCGTCGGCGCCGAGAGCAACGGATCTTCGGGCAGCACATAACTGGGTGGTTCGAACCGGTGCAGCGCTTCGGCAACGGCCCCCAATTCGGCCGGATCGCACCGGTTGGCGACGACCGCCGCGGTGTGGGCGCGCTGCGCGGCGAGCTCGGCCAGACACACCTCGACGACCCCGGCGACCTGATCGGCGGTGCGGTCCTTGGCTCGCACCGCCAATAGCACCGGCGCACCGAGATTGACCGCGACGCGGGCATTGACCGACAGTTCGGCGGGACCGGCGATATCCGTGTAGTCGCTGCCGACGATCACCACCGCGTCGCATGCCTGCGCCATCGCGTGATACGCGTCGACGATGCCGGCGATCGCCGCGTCGGTATCGGCATGGATCTGCTGATAGGTGGCGCCCACGCATTCCTCGTAGGGCAGGCCCGCGTTGGCACGCGTCAGCAGCAGCTCCAGGATGTAGTCGCGATCCTCGCCGAGCCGGGTGATTGGCCGGAACACACCGACTTTGGCGACCGTGGCCGTCAGTCGGTTGAGCAGCCCGAGCGCGATCGTCGACTTGCCGGTCTCGGGCTCGGGCGCCGCGATGTAGATCCCCGAAGCGGGTCGAGCGGTATCAGCCAAGTCGCCGCAGCCTGGGCGCAAGGTCCTTTTCGAACAGCTCCAGGAACCGGCGCTGGTCGTGGCCGGGCGCGTGGAACACCAGGTGGTTGAGGCCCCAGTCGACGTAATCCTTGACCTTGGCGATCGCCTCGTCGGGATCCGACGCCACGATCCAGCGCTTGGTGATCTGCTCGATCGGCAGCGCGTCGGCGGCCTTCTCCATCTCGATCGGGTCGTCGATGGAGTGCTTCTGCTCGGCGGTCAGCGACAGCGGCGCCCAGAACCGGGTGTTCTCCCGGGCCAGTTCGGGGTCGGTGTCGTAGGAGATCTTGATCTCGATCATCCGGTCGATGTCGTCCGGGTTCTTGCCCGCCGCTTCGGCGCCCTCGCGCATCGCGGGGATCAGCTTGTCCTTGTAGAGCTCCTCGCCCTTGCCGGACGTGCAGATGAATCCGTCGCCGGCGCGCCCGGCGTACTTGGCCACCTGCGGTCCGCCCGCGGCGATGTAGATCGGGATGCCGCCCTCGGGCACGTCGTAGATCGAGGCGCCCTTGGTTTTGTAGAACTCGCCCTCGAAATCGACGCGGTCGCCGAGCCACAGTTCGCGCATCAGTTTCACCGACTCGCGCAGCCGCGCGTAGCGCTCCTTGAACTCCGGCCACTCGCCCTCGTATCCGGTGGCGATCTCGTTGAGCGCCTCGCCGGTTCCGACGCCGAGGAAGATGCGGTTCGGGTACAGGCAACCCATCGTGGCGAAGGCCTGGGCGATGACGGCCGGGTTGTACCGGAAGGTCGGGGTGAGCACCGACGTGCCCAGCACCAGCCGCTCGGTGCGCTCGCCGACCGCGGTCATCCAGGCCAATGAGAACGGGGCGTGTCCACCCTTGTGCCGCCACGGCTGGAAGTGGTCACTGACGGTGGCGCTGTCCATACCGTGTGCTTCGGCGGCCACAGCCAGTTCGACGAGCTCGCGTGGTGCGAATTGTTCAGCAGACGCTTTGTATCCAAGTTTCAGTTCAGCCACAGGTTCTTTCTACTCCTAGACTCGCGGGCATGGCACCAGCGCCAACACTTGTTCAAGTCACCGACACCGTGCACCTCGCCCAGGGCGAGGCCGTCAACTGGACGCTGGTCACCGACGACGACGGCGTGCTGCTGATCGACGCCGGCTATCCGGGTGACCGCGAGGCGGTGCTGGCCTCGCTCAAGGTGCTCGGTTACGGCGTCGCCGACGTACGCGCGATCCTGCTGACGCACGCCCACATCGACCATCTGGGCTCGGCGATCTGGTTCGCCGGCGAGCACGGCATCCCCGTCTACTGCCACGCCGACGAAGTCGGCCACGCCAAGCGCGAGTACCTCGAACAGGTCTCGGTGATCGATCTGGCGCTGCGCATCTGGCGGCCCCGCTGGGCGGTGTGGACCGCACATGTGGTGCGCAGCGGCGGCCTAATCCGCGACGGGATTCCGACCACCCAGGCGCTGACGCCCGAAATCGCCGCGGCGCTGCCGGGCCACCCCAGACCCGTTTTCAGCCCCGGCCACACCGGAGGCCACTGCTCCTACCTGGTCGACGGTGTGCTGGCCAGCGGCGACGCGCTGATCACCGGGCACCCGCTGATACGGCACGACGGACCACAACTGCTGCCGGCGATCTTCAGCTACAGCCAAGAAGACTGCATCCGAACGCTTTCGGCGCTAGCCCTGTTGGAGACCGAGGTGCTGGCGCCGGGGCACGGTCCGCTGTGGCGCGGCCCGATCCGCGAAGCGACCAACGCGGCGCTGGAAAAAGCAGGTGCGCTGTGACGGTTGCCAAGTCGATCGCGTTGTTCGCGCTGGCGGCGCTGTTCGAGATCGGCGGCGCCTGGCTGGTCTGGCAGGGAGTGCGCGAGCACCGCGGCTGGATGTGGGTGGGCTGGGGCGTGATCGCGCTGGGCGCCTACGGCTTTGTCGCCACCCTGCAGCCCGACCCCAACTTCGGTCGTATCCTCGCCGCGTACGGTGGCATCTTCGTGGCCGGATCGCTGTTGTGGGGCATGGGTTTTGACGGGTTTCGACCAGATCGGTGGGATGTCACCGGCGCGGTGATCTGCCTGCTGGGCGTGGCCGTCATCATGTATGCGCCGCGAACTCGCTGAGCCCCAAGTGATCTCGTAGCGTCTCGCCACTGTACTCGGTGCGAAACGCACCGCGCTCCTGCAGCAGCGGCACCACCCGGTCGACGAATTCGTCGAGGCCGTGCGGCGTCAGATGCGGGACCAGGATGAACCCGTCGCAAGCGTCGGCCTGGATGTATTTGTCGATCTCGTCGGCGACCCGGGATGCGGTGCCGACGAATTGCTCGCGGCTGGTGACCGCGATGATCAGCTCACGGATCGACAGTTTCTCGGCCTGGGAGCGTTCGCGCCACACGCCGGCCACCTTGACGGGGTCGACGTGGCGGACCCGGCCCTGGGTGATGTCGCTGTCGACGACGGGATCGAATTCGGGCAGCGGCCCGTCCGGGTCGAAGTCGGAGAGCTCACGGCCCCACACCTGCTCGAGCATTGCGATCGCCGTGGCGCCGCTGACCTGTTGATAGCGGACGTGGCGCGCCTTGTCATGCGCCTCGGCGTCGCTGTCACCGAGAACGAAGGTCGCGGCCGGAAAAACCTTGGGCTGGTTGGGGTCTCGACCCCATGCTGCGGCTCTGCCCTTGACGTCGGCGTAGTAGCGCTGACCGTCCTCCAGGGAGCCGTGCAGGGTGAAAAACGCGTCGGCGTACCGGGAGCCGAACGCCCGGCCCTCGTCGGAGTCGCCGGCCTGCAGCAGGACCGGATGACCCTGCTTCCCGACCGGCAGCGTCGGGAAACCGCGAACGTCGAAGTCGGGGCCGTGATGCTCGACGGCGTGAATGCCGGAAGGGTCGACATACGTTCCGCTTTCGATATCGGCCCGCACCGCGTCGGCATCCCAGCTATCCCAGAATCGGCGTGCGACCGTCAGGAACTCCTCGGCCCGCCGGTACCGGTCGGCGTGCTTCAGGAAGCCGCCGCGGCGAAAGTTGGCGCCGGTGAAGGCGTCCGACGAGGTGACGATGTTCCAGCCGGCGCGGCCCTCCGACAGGTGGTCGAGGGTAGCGAATTGCCTTGCCACCTCGAATGGTTCGTTGAAGGTCGTGTTTATCGTACCGGTCAGTCCGATCCGGTCGGTGACACCGGCCAGCGCGGCCAGCACCGCGAAGGTGTCCGGGCGACCGACGACGTCGAGGTCGTAGATCCGGCCGCGGTGTTCACGCAGCCGCAGCCCTTCGGCCAGGAAGAAGAAGTCGAACAACCCACGCTCAGCGGTGCGGGCGAGGTGTACGAACGAGTCGAACTCGATTTGGCTGCCCGCGCCGGGATCGGTCCACACCGTGGCGTTGTTGACGCCCGGGAAATGGGCGGCCAGATGAATCGGCTTGCGGTGCTTACCGTTTCTTATATTCATTCCGTCAGACCCCAGCGTTTGGCGATCAGCTCGTGCGACCGCAGCCGGTCCTCGTGCCGGTGCGTCACCGAGGTGACCACGAGTTCGTCGGCGCCGGTGACCCGTTGCAGCGCCTCCAGCCGCTCCGCCACTTCATCGGGGTTACCGACAAATTGCGTTGCCACTCGGTCCTTTACGAGGTCAAATTGCTCGTCGGTAAGCGGTGGGCAGCTGCCGGGTTCGGGATAAGGCATGGCACCTACGCCGCTGCGTATCGAGTACACCCAATGGCCGTATTCGGCGGCCAGGTGCCAGGCGGTGTCGGAGTCGTCGGCCACTACGATGTCTGCCGACACCACCACGTAAGGCTTCGCCAACGCCGCCGACGGCACGAACGTGTCGCGGTAGGCCTCGATGGCCTCCAGCGCGGTGGCCGGCGTGATGTGATAGCTCGCGACGAACGGCAGCCCCCGGGCCCCGGCGACCCTCGCGCTCTGTCCCCGGGTGCTGCCGAAGACCCACGGCCGCAATCCGCTTCGTTCGCCCGGCACGGCATGCACGTCGAACTTACCGACGTGGTAGGTGCCTTCGAGCAGGGCGAGAATGTCGTCAACCTGTTCGGCGAAGTCCGGGGATACGGCCTCTGGCTGCTGCAGGATCCCCATCGTGGCTTGCAGCTGTTCGAGGTCGAGCAGCCCGCGCAGGTCGAAGGGGGTCGGAACGACGACGCCGTCCACCTCGTGCCACACCCGCGGCGGACGGGGCTCCTTCGGCTTGGGCTGCTGGCCTTCCAAGCGGCGCTGCCCGGACCGGCCGATACCGAGATCGATGCGTCCGGGATAAAAGGCTTCCAGCATGCCGAAGCTTTCGACCACCGCGACGGCGGTGGTATAGCCCAGTTGCACTGCCGCGGCGCCAACCCGAATCCTGTTGGTAGCAGCCGCGATTTGACCGATCAACACAGCGGGCGCCGCACTGGCGACACCGACGAAGTGATGTTCGGCCACCCAGTAGCGGCGAAAGCCCCAGTCTTCGGCGCGTTGGGCCAGTTCGATGGTGTTGCGCAGCGCCGTCGCCGCGTCGCTTCCGGCGCTGATCGGCGAGAGGTCGAGGATGGACAGCGCAACGTTCATCGCCGGACCGCCGCGTATCGGTTGGGCGCGACCGGCAGGCCCAGCCGGGCCCGCAGCGTTTCGCCCTCTTGATAGGCCTCCCGGAAGCGGCCGGCACGCTGCAAAAACGGAACCACCTCGTCGACGATCACCGGCAGGTCGGTGGCGTTGACGGCGGGTCGCAACCGCGCGCCGTCGATGCCGAGGCGCTGCCAATCGAGCAACAGGTCCACCAATTCCGTTGGGCTGCCGGTGAAGTTAAGCGCATCGGAGCGGGGGTCGCCCGCACCCCCAAAGGACACCACCACGTCGGCATAGACCTTCAGCCGCGCGCCGCCGGCGGTGGCCACCTCGTCCAGGATGGCGCGCAACGAAGCTTCGTCCTTCGGCGTGATGAACACGAGATCACCACTGCTAGAGGCGAATTCGTAGACCGGTCCCTGGTGGGCCAGCACCGCCACGACCGGCTGGCCCTGTGGCGGGCGGGGTGTGATCGACGGTCCCTTGACCGAGAAGAACTTTCCACTGAAGTCGATGTAGTGCAGCTTGTCGATGTCGACATAACGGCCGGTCGACACGTCGCGGACCACCGCGTCGTCCTCCCAGCTGTCCCACAACCGGCGCACCACCTCGACGTAATCCCTGGCCTCTGGAAAAAGATCCGACAAGCCGTCCACGGGGACAGACCGGCGGCCGAACAGCGCCGCCTCGTGCGCAGTCGAGCTGACGCGAGGCTGCCAGCCGGCCCGGCCGTGCGAGACATAGTCAAGCGTGGCAATGGACTTGGAGATATGGAACGGTTCCGTATGCGTCACCGTCGCGACCGGAATCAGCCCGATGTGCCGCGTCACCGGAGCGATCCGCGCCGCGACCAGCGCGGCGTCGCCGCGGCCCGCGAGCCGCTCCGCACGGATCCGCTCGCCGCGGCCGGGCTGTGGCATCAAGGTGTCGTCGACGGTGAGGAAGTCGAGCAGCCCGCGCTCGGCGGTGGCCGCAAGCCCGGCCCAGTATCGTCCGCTCAGCTGCGACGGCGTGTCGGGGTCGGCCGACAAAGTGGCCCGCCAGGCCTGCGGGTCCCAGCCGTATCCGTCCAGCGCGACGCCCAGATGCAGCGGGCCGCTCATGTCAGCCACTTCTGGAAAGCGATCGGGAAGACCGGGCCTTCGGACGGCAACGGCTCGTCCAACCGGATGTATCCGGTGGCCTGATACAGCTCCTCGGCCTCGGGCTGACGGTTGCCGGTCATCAGATAGACCCTGCGGTAGCCGCGCCCGGCGATCGCGGCTTCCAGCTCGGCCAGCAGCGCCATCGCGTAACCGCGGCGGCGATGCCCGCTGTCGGTCCAGATTCTCTTGAGCTCGGCCGTCTCGGCGTCGAAGCGACGAAATCCGCCGCCGGTCACCGGGCGGCCATCCAACAGGCCGATCAACATGCCCCCGTCCGGTGGCGCGAACTCGTCGGTGGGGTTGTCCTTGAGCCACGCCAACACCGTTGGTGGCGTGCTGTCGTAGCGCTGCGCGTACTCGACGGCCAGCTCGGCCAGCAGTGGCTGGGCCAACGCGTCGTCCAACGCGGCCGGCACAAACCGAAGCTGGGTCTTCGACATCACCTCACCTCTAACGCCTATCAGACCGATGCATTCCAGCCGGGTCTTGCCCCGGGCCCGGCTGATCGTGTGGCGGTGAGGTATCGAGGCGTAATCGCGTTGTCATCGGGGGTGCCGCGCCAGCGGGGGCCCATTCCGATCGCACTGAACAAATCGGCGACATTTCGTTCGACGGTCTGCCAGCCGTGGTCGGCCAGATACTGCGGGACTGCCCGATATTCGCCGGGGTAGGTCAGTCCGGCCAGGTCGACGTCGAGGCCGAATTGGCGCCAGGTGTTGACGAACGTCTGCGCGGCCTCCAGCTGGAACGTGGACCAGGTGGGCATGTGATCGCCGGCGAAGCGGCTGCCGGGCGCACTGACGGCGCAGACATCGTCGAGCAACCGGCTCTGCTCGTCGGGAGGCAGGAACCCGATCAGCAACGTCTCGGCGATCCACGCCGTGGGTCGGGCGGCATCGAACCCCGACCGGTGCAGCGCCGTCAGCCAGTCGCGACGCAGGTCGACGCCGACCGCCCTGCGGTGCGCGGTCAGTTCGGCATCGAGCCGGCGCAGCACGGCGGTCTTGAAGTCGATGACGTCCGGCTGATCGATCTCGTACACCGTGGTCCCGGGTGGCCACCACAGCCGATACGGCCGGGTGTCCAGGCCCGAGCCCAGGATCACGATCTGGGCAATGCCCGCCCGTGCGGCCGCGGCGAGGAATTCATCCAGGAATCGGGTGTGCGCCCCGAGCAGGGTGATGAGCCCGGTCATGATCGCGTTGTCGCCGCCGTCTTCGACGTACCGCTGGTCGTCGAGCATCCGGGTGAAGTACTGCACCCCCGCGGCGCGCACCAACGGCTCGGCGAACGGGTCGTTGACCAGACCCTTCGTGGTGGCCAGTGCGCGCGCGACCGCGCCGAACGTCGCGGTCATCCCGACGCCGCTGTCGGGACCCCACGTGTCGTCGTCGGTCCGTGCCATCAGACGTCGGAGCGGCGCCGCAACGCTAGTCCGGCCGCCGCTCGCCAACCGAGCAACAGCAGCGCGGTGACTGTCGCCGCGACCACGACGAAACTGGCGGCCACGCCCGCGGAGCTGGCTTTGCGCAACACCATGCCGATCGCCACGGTGCACACCCAGACGATCACCCCGGTAGGTGCGACGGCGGTGGGCCGTTGCCACCCCCGGGACACCAGCCACCCGATCAGGGTGCCGGTGAGAAACGGCCAGGCCGTGGTCGCGATGCCGGCGAGGTTGAGTCCCTCGTCGTGACTGCGGCGTCCCACCGCGCAGAACACCAAAACGCCCACCACGTCTGACAAAAGGTAGGCCAGCCACCCCAGCCGTTGCATAGAGCGAGACTACCGGGCTGACCCGCAGGCTGTTCTTCGCGTCGGACGCGGTGGCAGGCTGACTGCTATGAGCACACACAAGCCTCCCGCGTTCGACCGAGAAGACCCGCTTGGCCTGGACGCGTCGCTGTCCAGCGATGAGATCGCGGTGCGCGACACGGTCCGGAAATTCTGCGCCGAGCACGTCATCCCGTACATCGCGGAGTGGTTTGAGATCGGTGACCTGCCGGTGCGCCAACTGGGCAAGCAGTTCGGCGAGCTCGGGCTGCTCGGTATGCATTTGGAGGGTTACGGATGCGGCGGTTCCTCGTCGGTGCACTACGGCCTGGCGTGTACCGAGCTGGAGGCCGCCGACTCCGGGGTGCGGTCGATGGTCTCGGTGCAGGGATCGCTGGCGATGTTCGCGATCTGGAACTTCGGCTCCGAGGAACAGAAGCAGCAGTGGCTGCCCGGCATGGCCGCCGGTGAGCTGCTCGGCTGCTTCGGGCTCACCGAACCCGATGCCGGATCCGACCCCGCGGCGATGAAAACCCATGCGCGACGGGATGGTTCGGACTGGGTGCTCAACGGTCGCAAGATGTGGATCACCAACGGTTCGGTCGCCGACGTCGCGGTGGTGTGGGCCAACACCGACGACGAAGGAAGCCGCGGAATTCGGGGCTTCCTGGTCCCGACCCGCACCGCGGGCTTCACCGCCAACACGATTCACCACAAGCTGTCGCTGCGGGCCTCGATCACCAGCGAGCTGGTGCTCGACGATGTGCGGCTGCCCGCCGACGCGATACTGCCCGACGCCAAGGGGCTGCGCGGGCCGCTGTCCTGCCTGTCCGAGGCGCGCTACGGCATCATCTGGGGATCGATGGGCGCAGCGCGTACCGCGTGGCAGGCCGCACTCGAATACGCCACGCAGCGCACCCAGTTCGGCCGGCCGATAGCGGGATTCCAGTTGACCCAGGCCAAACTCGTCGACATGGCCGTCGAATTGCACAAGGGACAGCTGCTCTCGCTGCACCTGGGCCGCCTCAAGGACAGCGTCGGGCTGCGCCCCGAGCAGGTCAGCTTCGGCAAGCTGAACAACACCCGTGAGGCGATCAAGATCTGCCGGACCGCCCGAACCATCTTGGGCGGCAACGGGATATCACTGGAATTCCCGGTGATCCGGCACATGGTCAACCTGGAGTCGGTGCTGACCTACGAAGGCACGCCCGAGATGCACCAGCTGGTGCTCGGCCAGGCGTTCACCGGTAGCGACGCCTTCCGCTGATGAGCCCGCGCACGCTGCGCCCTGTCATTTGGCTGGTCCTCGCTTGCCTGGTGGTGGCGGGCTGTGGGCCCAAGTCGCCATCGACACTCCCGCACGCGGACTCCGCGGACCAGGCCAAGGCCGATGCCGTGATGCGGGTGGTCGGAAACTTCATGACGCAGGCGCACCTGAAGGCCGTGATCGTTCGCGTCACCGTCGACGGCAAGGAGGTGGTCACCCAGGCCGTCGGCGATTCGATGACCGGGGTGCCGGCCACCACCGACATGCACTTCCGCAACGGTGCGGTCGCGATCTCCTACGTTTCGACGTTGCTGCTCAAGCTGGTCGACCAGAAGAAGCTGAGCCTGGAGGATCGGTTGTCGAAATGGCTGCCCGACTTCCCCAATTCCGGACGAGTCACCCTGGGGCAACTGGCGCAGATGACGTCGGGTTACCCGGATTACGTCATCGGCAACGACCAATTCGCCAACGAGTCATACGCAAACCCGTTCCAGCAGTGGACAACTCAAGACATCCTCGCCCAGATCTCCGGGCGGCCGCTGCTCTATGAGCCGGGTACCAATTGGAACTACGCGCACACCAATTACGTGTTGCTTGGCCTCGCGCTGGAGAAGGCCACGGGTCAAGACATGCCGACACTGCTGGCCAACGAGGTGCTGGGACCGCTCGGCCTCAAGCACACCGCGAACTCCGAAACGGCCGAAATTCCTTGGCCCGTATTGCACACGTTCAGCTCAGAGCGGCGCCAAGCACTGAAAATCCCTGCGCGAACACCGTTTTACGAAGAGTCCACCTACTGGAATCCGTCCTGGACGATTACCCATGGCGCCATTCAGACCACCAACATCGATGACATGGAAGCCACCGCAGTCGGGATCGGCTCGGGCAAGCTGCTCTCGGGCGACTCGTACAAGAGGATGGTGTCGACGGCGCTGCGCGGCAAGACACACGCCCAACCGGGCTGCCCGACCTGCTTCGACCAAAGCGAGGGCTACACCTACGGCCTGGGCATCATCATCTCCGGCGATTGGCTGATGCAGAACCCGCTGTTCTCCGGGTGCGCGGGCGTCGAGGCCTATCTGCCGACCCACAAGATCGCGATCGCCGTCGCGGTCACCTACGCCCCGGAAGCATTCGACGACCAGGGCAACTACAGTAATCAGGCCGACATACTGTTCCGCAAGATCGGCGCGGTGATGGCCCCGAACGCGGCCCCACCGATGCCACCGGGGAGATAAGCGAAGGAGTTTGAAGTATGCGGATTCTCGCTATCGCCGCGTGCACGCTGGCGCTGGGAGCGTCGGCGGTGCCGACCGCCGTCGCCGATCCCACCGGCACGCTGCCGCCCATGACCGCCACCAATGGCGGGCCGATCATCGGCGGCGGGGGCGCCGCGTCGCAAATGTCGCAGCAACTCAAGAGCCTCAATGATCCGAATGTCCAAGAAGTCGACGGCCCGGACGCGGCTGGATTCATCGCTGCCGCGGCCGGTATCAGCGATCGCGACCTCGCCCAGCCGTTCATGGCGCTGCAGCGCGCGCTGGGATGCCAGAAGGACAATGCCGGATTCGGTGCGCGAGGCTATCGCCGCAACGACGGCAAGTGGGGAGGCGCGATGCTGGTGATCGCCAAGAGCGCGTACCCGGACGTCGCCGCCATGAAAGCGTGCGAGATGTCCAACTGGCGCCGGCCCTCAATGGGCAGCCCCACCCAAATGTGCAACAGCGGATGGGCTTATCCCCCACAGACATTCAACGACAAGGGCGGCGACTTCATCGTGTTGCTCGCCGGCACGAACTCAGACTTCTGCAGCGCGCTCAACGGGAACTACAAGACCACCGCGTCCCCGTGGCCGTGAGCCCGGCGCTCACCAACCGCTGCAACCGTTGAGGTCGATGATCGAACCCGGTCCCGCACCGTCACGGGCCGCCGCATCGGCGGCGTCCTGGGTGAAGGCTTGGCGGCCCGCCAGGGTCTTCCCGTCGGGACTCTCCGCGATCGAAAGACAGCCCAGCCCCGAAATGACGACCTGGCAGTCGTTGGTTTTCCCGATCACGTCGCACCACATGACGGCCGCGTCTTCGGCCTTTTGCTGGGTCGTGTAGCCGGTCCGGATCGATTCTTCGCCGGTCGTCTGCGACGCCGCGATGGCGCCCCAGCATCCCGGCCTGCAATACAGCGAGATATCAGCTTTCGCCGCAGGCGCGGCCAGTACCGATCCGGCGGCGGCGAGAACGCCGATAATCGCATGCGGCGCACCGTTCTTCATGCTCAGACGATGGCAGCAACAGGTGTGAATGGGTTATGAGGTAGTTCTGAGGGTCGTGAGAGCGGTCGGCGCGTTACGACGTCAGGTCACCCTCGACGTAGCGCTGCAGATTGGGGGCGATCGCGGCGATCGCCTCGTCGTCGGTCATCGATGCGATCGGCTCGATCTTCCAGACATAGCGCATCAGCGCGAACCCCAACATCTGCGACGAGACAAGCCCACTGCGGACCAGCCGGTCCCGTTCGTCGACACCGAGGTGTGATACCCCCATCAGGCTGCCCTCGACGATCCGCCGCAGCTTCTCGCGAGTGGCCGGCTCGTGCGCGGCGGTCTGCAGGATGGCCCGCAAGGTGGGCGCCACCTCGTCGTCGGCCCAGGCGTCCAGCAGGACGGTGATCAGCGCAGCGCCAAGCCGATCGATGGGCGTGGTCCACACCTTGGCCACGTTGTCCAGGAACTTCTGCGGCGGGTTGGTCGCCGCGTCCAACAGGCCTTCCTTGGATCCGAAGTAGTGGTAGACCAGCGCGGGATCGACGTCGGCCCCCCGCGCGACCGCGCGGATCGTGGTGCCCGCCCAGCCGTGTTGGGCGAACTCGTCGCGGGCGGCGGCGGTGATGCGCGCCGCGAGCACTCCGCGTTCATCTCGGGGCCCGGGTGTTAGCGATTTCTTCGGCATAAGTTTCATTGTAGCGTGAATTTCCTCTTGCGTTGAGACTTGTTTCAACGTAGCGTGAGATTAGTTTCAACGCCCCGTGAAAATCGGGGAGACGGCTACGACAGCTTCCCCACCCGGCGGGGCGGGGCAGCGACAGTGGCACGGACACGCGAGAGGACCCCTCCGGCCCGCCCTGCGCGCATCGCCACTTCGGACCGTCAGCGTTTCGCAGCGACCGACCTGCCAATGGCTTGAGCACAAGGAGAAGAGCCGAAATGACGCAGACACTGAACGTGGAATACCAGGAACTGATGGCGCGCGCCGATGAAATCGAGCAACCGCCGCCGCCGATTCCGTCGACCAACCCATCGCCGCCCTGTGAGATTTCTTTTGTCAAGGATGCCGCCACTCAGCTCGCCCTGAACGCCGACACGATGCGGCTGTACCTCACATCGTGCGAACGGGAATGGCAGCGTTTAGCGAAATCGTTGCGGGATGCGGCCAAAGCGTACGAAGAAGTCGACACCGATTCTGCTGCGGCCCTTGACAAAGAGATGTCCGATTCGGCCGAGACGTCGGATTCCGGCGCGGATGGCGTGATGTCGGCCATGTGCGATCCGAACCAGGAATTCCCGGACGCCCGCCTGATCTTTCCGCCGGCGCCGCCGCCGTTCGAATACCCCTACTACCCGGTCAAGCAGGCGGCGAAGGAGATCGAGGCCGGCGACCAGGGCGTCGCATTCCGGGCGTTCGCGCAGGAATGGGATGCGTTCCAGCGGGCTCTTCAGCAGGAGACGCTGTACCGCTTCCGGCCATTTCTTTCATGGACGGGCGAGGCGCGTGACGCCGTTGAAGCGAATTTCGACCGACAGCGGCGATGGGTGAATTCGATGGTCGCGCTGTGCAGCGAGCTTGCCAGCCAGGCGAACAAGGTCGCGGAGGCCCATAAAAAAGCTGCCTTCGTCACCCATGATTTTGCCCAAGACGATGAGCACCCCACGACCAAAGAAATAGCGCGTTGTGATGATTGGTACAAGTACTACGTCACGAATAACTACAACGCCGATGACGCAATTCTGTGGTACCAGAACCTGCAGCGCCAATCGGAAGAGTCGTTGGCCCGCTATGTCAGAAATGCCCAATTACCGCTGACGCCGGTCATTCCGGAGCGGGCGCCGTCCGCCTGGGGTTTCGACGTCCCCAACCTCGGCGACGGCGAGGACGACGACGGCGGCAAGAACCCGTTCGACCCAAACCCGTTCAACCCAAACCCCTACGACCCGAACAACCCTTACGGCCCGAAGGATCCGTCGGCCGGTGCCAACCTGCCCTGGACGGGCGCACCCGGTTTTCCGCCTTTGCCGTCCGTTCCGAACCCGGGCATGCCGTCCACGCCGACCGCAACGGACAGCGCGGAGCTGAGCCAGGCCTTGAAGGACTTGAAAGGGGCCGGCGGCGCGGGGGTAAGGCCGGCGTCGGTCGGTGGTGCCGGCGTTCGGATACCGCCGCTGCCCTCGACGCCGTTGCAGTCGTCGACGCCGTTGCAGGCCGTGCCCGGCACCGGCGCGGCCGCGGGGTCGGCCGCGATGTCAGCAACGGCCGCCGCGGGCGCGGGTCGCGGGATGCCCGCCTCGGGCGCCGCGATGGGCGCCGGCATGGGCGGCATGGCACCCACCACGCCCGGCGGTCAGGGACAACAAAGCGCGGGCAAGGCCAAACGCGTGCAGTCCGAGGACAAGCCGCTCTACATCGAGCAGCGGAAATGGACCGAGGCCGTGCTCGGCAATCGTCCCCGCAGGCCCGTGCCCGAAAAAGCCGCGTCGTGAAATACCAACGCGTCTAACGCAATACGAGAAATAAAGGAGTCATGTCATGGATTTTGCGTTGCGCCCACCGGAGGTCAATTCCGGACTGATGTACACCGGCCCCGGAGCCGGCTCACTGCTCGCCGCCGCGGCAGCCTGGGACGCCGTCGCGACCCAACTCGAGATCACCGCCGCCGGCTACATCGCCGAAATCACCGGCCTGACCGGACTATGGTTTGGACCCTCGGCCCGGGCGATGGCCGGCGCGGCCGCACCCTACGCGGCCTGGCTGCACGCCACCGCCGGCCAAGCCGCCCAAACCTCCGCCCAGGCCTACGCCGCCGCGGCGGCCTACGAAGCGGCGTTCGCGATGACCGTGCCCCCGCCGGTGATCGCGGCCAACCGGGCCCGGCTGCTGGCACTGATCGCCACCAACTTCTTCGGCCAAAACACCCCGGCCATCGCGGCATGCGAAGCCGAATACATGGCGATGTGGATCCAAGACGCCACCGCGATGTGCATCTACGCCGCCGACTCCGAAATCGCCAGCACCCTCAAGCACTTCGACGGGTCCCCACAAACCACCGACGAATCAGGACGGGACGCCCAAGCCAACCGGCGCGTCGGCGGCGCCACGAACCCGCCGCTGCTCACCTCGCTGCTACCCGGCAACTACGGGCCCGGCACCTACTACACGCCCAACGGCTACGCCATCACCATCGAGTCGGGTGGATCCCTGATCCTTCAGTCCGGGGGCGGCGTTTACGTCGATGGCTCGATCACCATCGGTCCCGGCAGCTCGATCTACGTCAACTCCGGCGGCGCCGTCTACGTCTACGGCTTACTGAGCCTCGGCCCCGGCAGCGACCTGAGCGTCTACTCCGGTAGCACCTTCGAAGTCTCGAACGGATCCGCCGTGACCCTGACGAGCAGTGGAATCTACGTGGGCGCGGGCGGCACCGTCGAAATAACCTCGCCGACGACGCTGACGAATAGCGCCCTGCTCACCGGCCCGGGCGTCGTCACGATCGGACCCGGTAACGTCGCCATCACCGACGGCGCCGTTACCGGCAACTTCTCCGGGTCCCTCTACGAACTCTTCAACATCGGCTCCGGTGCCAGCGGGCTCGGCCCCGGCGCGGGCGCCGCCGCCCCCGCCAGCACATCGGCATCCGTGCTGCCCCCGGTCAGCGCCTTGACCGGCTCACCGGGCCTGGCCGGCACCGCGGCAATCCAACCCCAGGTTGACGCCGGCCAGCTCTTGACCGGGATCCCCTACGCAGCCGACTGATCAGGCCCTAGTCGTCGATGTGCGTCGCTGGGTCATTGAACGCAACGCCCGACGGATGCTGGTCGGGACCCAACATCTGGCAGTTCGTGTTGGTGACGTAAACGGGAGAGCCGTCACGCCCGCCGGCCGGGGGAAACACGACGCAACGTTGCCAGGTGCCGTCGGGCTGGACGGGGCCGTCGCACTTGCTGATCACGACGCCGCCCAACTGGCAGCCGGCGCCGGCCGGCGGCGCCGAGGCGATCAGCGCGCCGACAGACAGCGCGACAACCGTTGCGCCCAAGACAATTTGCTTCATTGATCTCTCCTGAACAGGCCGCTGGAACGGACACTACTCGGTTGATGGGCCGGGACTCGGCATTGGCGATTACGCGGATTTCTCGCGCGCCGCGCAGGACGCTGGTCTTTTGGGATCGGTAGCGGATGGGCCCTTGTGTACTTGGCGCGTGTCTTTGCCGCGTGCACGTGCCGCGCGGACGCCGCACCAGCGGGGTCGAAGATAGGAAAGCCACCCACAGTTCGGCATCCAGGAGGAATCTGCCGTGTCACTGTTCCGAAAAAGAGACCACCCGGCCTTAGCCGAAGCCGCACAAGGTGACTTCGAGTCACTGATGGTGCTGTCGCCGGCGGACTTGGCCGCAGAGCTCATGTCAGCGTTCGGCCCGGACGGACCCCGGCACGGCAAGGATGTTCACACGCTGCAACTTGTCAGCTGGCTCCTGCGCCGGTACCGCGGCGCCAACAAAGTGTCACGGCCGGCGGAAAAGCTATATGCCGTGGTAAGCGAGGCGTTGCAGGTCTTGGAGCATGCCGAACTGGTCCAGGTGACACAGCGCGGTGATCGGAGCTCGCAGTGGAACGCCACCCGTGCGGGCACCGCAGCCCTGGCCGACGGCAGCGTCCGGCAACAGATCAAGGCCCGAACCGGTCTTTAGTGCGTGGCCGGCTCGACGGCGCTGTCACCAGCACCGCCCCGGCAACACACAGCGTTCATCTCGCTGAAGTCGTACGGTGGAGATGCGCTGCGGAGACTGTAGGAGCCAGACGGATCAAAGGACCTGAAGGAGAATCATGTCGCGCCATCGCGTCGTCGTTATCGGAAGCGGGTTCGGCGGGCTGAATGCGGCCAAGGCGCTCAAGCGCGCCGACGTCGACGTCACCCTGATCTCCAAGACGACCACTCACCTGTTCCAGCCGCTGCTGTATCAGGTGGCCACCGGCATTTTGTCCGAAGGTGAGATCGCGCCCGCGACCCGACTGATCCTGCAGAGGCAGAAAAACGTGCGGGTGCTGCTGGGCGACGTCGACGACATCAACCTGACGGCCGGCACCGTGACGTCGAAACTGATGGGTATGGAGACGGTGACACCGTTCGACAGCCTGATCGTGGCGGCCGGTGCCCGGCAGTCCTACTTTGGCAACGACCAGTTCGCGACGTACGCGCCCGGCATGAAGACCATCGACGACGCCCTCGAGCTGCGCGGCCGGATCCTCGGTGCATTCGAGGCCGCCGAGTTCACCGACGATCCCGTCGAGCGGCAACGCCGCCTGACCTTCGTCGTCGTCGGCGCGGGACCCACCGGTGTCGAGGTGGCGGGCCAGATCAAGGAACTCGCCCACCGAACCCTCAAGCAAGCGTTTCGCACCATCGAGCCCCGCGATTGCCGGGTCATCCTGCTCGACGCCGCGCCCGCGGTGTTGCCGCCGATGGGCGAGAAGTTAGGCCTCAAAGCACAACAGCGGTTGGAAAAGATGGGGGTCGAAGTCCAGCTCAACGCGATGGTCGATGACGTGGACTACATGGGCCTCACGATCAAGGAGAAGGACGGCACGAAGCGCCGCATCGAATGCGCGTGCAAGGTGTGGGCGGCGGGCGTGCAGGCCAGCTCGCTGGGCAAGATCCTCGCCGACCAGTCCGACGGCACCGAGGTCGACCGGGCCGGGCGAGTGGTCGTCGAGCCCGACCTGACGGTCAAGGGTCACCCCAACGTCTTCGTCGTCGGGGACCTGATGTCTGTGCCCGGCGTGCCCGGGATGGCCCAGGGCGCGATTCAGGGCGCGCATTACGCGGCGACATTGATCAAGCACATGGTCAAGGGCACCGATGATCCAGCAAACCGCAAGCCCTTCAACTACTTTGACAAGGGCAGCATGGCCACCATCTCGCGATTCAGTGCCGTCGCGCAGGTCGGCAAGCTGGAGTTCGGCGGTTTCATCGCCTGGCTGGCATGGCTGGGGTTGCACCTGCTCTACCTCGTCGGCTTCAAGAACCGGTTCACCACGGTGATCGCCTGGTTCATCACCTTCTTGGGCGACGGTCGCAGCCAGATGGCCATCACCAACCAGATGATGTACGCCCGAGTGGTGACGAACTGGGTGGAATCGCAAACGCAAGAGGCGATGACCGAGGCCGAACGCCAGACCGCCGAGCAGCGAGCCGGCTAGCTCAGGGCTTGGTCGATATCGGCGATCAGATCGTCGGTGTTCTCCAGGCCGACCGAGATGCGGACAACGCCGTCACCGAGACCGATCGCGGCGCGCCCTTCCGGTCCCATCGCCCGATGTGTCGTCGTCGCCGGGTGTGTGACAAGCGATTTGGCGTCACCGAGGTTGTTCGATATGTCGATCAGTTGCAGCTTGTCCAGCACCTCGAAGGCCCGTTCCTTGGCGCCGCCGGGGGCGTTGAGCTCGAAGGTGAGCACCGTTCCGCCACCGGACATTTGACGCTTGGCCAGGTCGTACTGCGGGTGCGACGTCAGGAACGGGTAGCGCACCCAACTCACCGCCGGATGCCGTTGCAGGAACTCCGCGATCCGCTGCGCCGCGGCATTGCTGTAATCCACCCGAACCGCCAGCGTCTCAAGGCCTTTCAGTAGCACCCAGGCGTTGAATGCACTCATGGCCGGGCCGGTGTGGCGCATCAGCTTCTGCACCGGGCCGTCGATGTACTCCCGATCGCCGAGGATGGCGCCACCGAGCACCCGGCCCTGGCCGTCGATGTGCTTGGTGCCGGAGTACACCACCACGTCCACCCCGAGCGGAAAGCCTTGCTGCAGAAGCGGTGTGGCAAAGACGTTGTCCAGCACAACTTTTGCGCCCGCAGCATGCGCCAGCTCGGTCACCGCGGCGATATCCACCAGCGACTGCATCGGGTTCGACGGCGTCTCGAAGAACACCGCCTGGGTGGGCACCGATAGCGCCTGTTCCCACTGGGCGAGGTCGTCGCCGTCGACGAAGACGGTCTCCACACCCCAGCGCGGCAGGATCTCGTTGCACACCACGAAGCACGATCCGAACAGACTGCGCGCGGCCACCAACCGGTCGCCGGCGCCCAGCAGCGCGCCCAGCGAGGTGAATACCGCGGCCATGCCGCTGGCCGTCGCGAACGCCGCCGGCGCGCCCTCGATCAGCCGCAGCCGTTCCTCGAACATCGACACGGTCGGGTTGCCGTAGCGCGAATACACATAGCGGTCCAGCTCGCCGGAGAACGCCTGCTCGGCCGCCGCAGCCGACGGGTAGACGTAGCCCGAGGTCAAAAACATCCCCTCGGCCGTCTCGTCGAACTCGGACCGCAACAGCCCCCCGCGCACGCCGATGGTGGCTTGGCCGACGCCGTCGGGCAGTGCCTTCGGAATGCGGACCGACGGAACATCGTTCATTGGCGCCACTCCTTGATCCCGGCTGCGCCGGCATCATCGTCGTCGACGCGGGTCATTGCTGCTTCCAGGGCAGTCCGACTGCCCGCCAACCCGTTTCACCACGATGACCCTGGGCGTCGAGGTTGCCCTCAAAACCGTCCAGGATGTTGTAGGACGGCTCGATGCCCGCCTCGGTCGCGGTCTCGGCGGCACCGATCGAGCGGTTGCCGGAGCGACACAGGAAGACCACCGGTCCCGCCTGGGCGGGGAGCTTGCCCTTCAGTTCGGCCAGGAAGTTCTCGTTGTGCCCGGTCGAGGTGTTCCACTCGATGAAGACCGCATCGCGGCCAAGACTCGACAAGTCCGGCACCCCGACGAACCGCCATTCGGCGTCGGTGCGCACGTCGACCAAGACCGCCTGCGGGTTGTCGCTGAGCAATTTCCATGCCTCAAGCGGCGTGATATCTCCTGCGTAGCTCATTCTCGGGAGTCTAGTTAACGGCCCTTGGACGCCGCGGCGGCCACGTCGCGGGCCCGGTCGCGCGCCGACGCCACATCCGGCGCGGTGGCCAGTGCGACCCCCCGCCGCGGGCCCGGCCCCGGATCGAATACGCGAAGGTCGCTTTCCGGCACGGCCAGCGCTTCGGTCAGTGCCTCGGCGGAGGGCACCAGGTGACTCGCGCGCGCGGCGGCCGGTGAAATCATCAGGACGTCCACCGGCAGGCCGAGAATCGCCCGGGCCTGCAGCTCGAACGCCGAAATCCGCTGGCTGCGCAAAGTCACCCAGACGCTTTGCGGCAGAACGGCGCTCACGTCGGAGAAGTACACCTCGTCGCCGTTGATCATCAATTCGACACCGAACACGCCACGGCCGCCGAGCGCCTTGACGATGCGCGCGGCGATCGACTTGGCGGCATCGAGGGCCGCCGGACTCAGATTCTGGGGCTGCCAGGATTCCAGCACGTCGGGTTCGGCGCGACGGTGCCCGATCGGCGAGCAGAACTCGATCACCGGCCCGTTGCGACCCTCGCTGCGAACTGCGAGCAGCGTGACGTAAAACTCGACCTCGACCACCGTTTCGGCCAACATCCGCTGCTGCTCGGCCTGGCCCGCCGCCCGCCGCCACGCGGGCTCGACGTCGTCGGGCCCGGAAACCATCGAGCGCCCGGCCGTCCCGCCCACCGGCTCGACCAGCAACGGATAGCCGCCGTGTGCGGCCACCGCCTTGAGGTCGTCGAGCGAGCCGACGAACCAGAACGGCGCAGTGGGCAGACCCAGCTGATCGGCGGCCAGCCGGCGCAGGCCCTCGCGATCGTTGGTCAACCGGACGGTGCGCATGTTGGGCACCAACTCGATGCCGTCATGGTCGGAGCGGGCCGCGAGCGCCTCGATCGCCGGGACGGAAACCGCGCCGGCGGCGGCCACAAAGTCGGGTTGTAGCCGGTCGATCACCCCCGACAAGGTGTCCATGTCCGAGTGCTCGTGAACCTCCGCACCGAGGCGACGCAGGGCATTGGCCAGCTCGCGGCTGAGCTCGCCGGAACCCAGCAACAACACTCGGGGCGCGCCTGCGGTCTCGCGTTGTCCTTCGGTCACAAGTGAATGCTACGGGCGTGCTCAGGGCTGACCGGGCAATAACCGCACCATCAGGCCGTTGCCCTCGGCCAGCAGCGTCTCGTCACCGTCGACCAATTCGGCGCGGACGAACGCCTTGCGGCCCTCGGTGCTGGTGACTCGCCCGCGCACCAGCAACGGCACGTCGGTCGGCGTGACCTTGCGGTAGTCGACGTGCAGGAAGGCGGTGCGACTGATCGGGCGTCCCGCGGCGTGCGAAATCATCCCGAACATGTGGTCGAACAGCAGCGGTAGCACACCGCCGTGCACCGCGTGGTTGCCGCCGACGTGGAAACGGGTGAAATGGCCCGTCATTTCGACGCCGTCGGGCGCGTAGCGGGTCAACGTCCACGGCGGCAGCAGCAAGCTGCCCATGCCGGGCAGATCGGGTGTGCGGCCCGCCGGCGCCTGACCTTCCACCTGTGCCTGAAACGGCCCCAGCAATTCCGTCAGCGCAACCACACGATCGGCCGCGTCGTCCCACAGGTCGTCGGCCGGGTCGGCGGAGACGGCGAGGTCCTGCAGCCGGCGCATGGCCGCCACGAACCGGCCGAATCCCGGGCCCGGGGTGGCCGGACCGTATTCGGGAAAGCCGCCGTGGTGTTCGTATTCGGGATCAAGTTGTTTGGGATCAGGATCGCTCACTAGCGCGCCGCCAGGATGTCGCGGCGCACGATGGTCTGATCCCGTCCCGGCCCGACGCCGATGCACGAAACATGTGCTCCGGCAAGCTCTTCCAGACGCAGCACATAGTCACGCGCCTTGGCGGGCAGGTCGTCGAACTCGCGGGCCGCCGAGATGTCTTCCCACCAGCCGGGCAGCTCTTCGTAGATCGGCTCGGCGCGGTGCAAATCGCTTTGCGTCATCGGCATTTCGTCGGTCTGCACGCCGTCGACGCGGTAGCCGACGCACACCGGCACGGTTTCCAGACTGGACAGCACGTCGAGCTTGGTCAGGAAGTAGTCGGTGATGCCGTTGACCCGGGTGGCATAGCGCGCCACGACGGCGTCGAACCAGCCGCAGCGGCGGCGGCGCCCGGTCGTGACGCCGAACTCGCCGCCGGTCTTGGACAGGTATTCGCCGTTCTCGTCGAACAGTTCGGTCGGGAACGGGCCCGAGCCCACCCGGGTGGTGTAGGCCTTGAGGATTCCGAGCACGGTGGTGATCCGGGTCGGGCCGATGCCGGACCCTACGGCCGCGCCGCCCGCAGTCGGATTCGAGGACGTCACATAGGGATACGTACCGTGGTCGACGTCGAGCAGCGTGCCCTGCGAGCCCTCCAGCAGTACGGTCTCGCCGGCCTCCAGCGCGGTGTTGAGCAGCAGCCGGGTGTCGGCGATGCGGTGCTTGAAGCCGTCGGCCTGCTTCAGCAGGGCGTCGACCACCAGGTCGGGATCCAGCGCCTTGCGGTTGTAGATCTTGACCAGGATCTGGTTTTTGAGTTCCAGGGCGCCTTCGACCTTGTGGGCCAGCTGCTCGGGGTCGAGCACGTCGGCGACCCGGATGCCCTGACGGGCGATCTTGTCCTGGTAGCACGGTCCGATGCCGCGGCCGGTGGTGCCGATCTTCTTGTTGCCCATGTAGCGCTCGGTCACCTTGTCGATGGCCACGTGGTAGGGCAGCAGCAGATGCGCGTCGGCGGAGATCAGCAGCCTCGAGGTGTCGACACCGCGATCCTCCAGGCCCTTCAGCTCGTCGAGCAGCACGCCGGGATCGATCACCACGCCGTTGCCGATGACGTTGGTGACGCCGGGCGTCAGCACGCCCGACGGGATCAGATGTAGCGCAAAGTTGTCCCCGGTGGGCAACACGACGGTGTGCCCGGCGTTGTTGCCACCCTGGTAACGCACCACCCACTGCACGCGCCCACCGAGCAGGTCAGTGGCCTTACCTTTGCCCTCGTCGCCCCATTGGGCGCCGATGAGGACGATTGCCGGCATGACATGCTCCCACCTGGTCTCGCCTGCTTATTGTGGTCCAGCCGGGGACCCACCTTAGTCCGGTGACGATGCGGGCGTCTTGCGGCCCGCTGAGGAACCGGGCAAATTTGCTCGAGCCCAGCAGGTCGCGAGGAGCCCATGAATATCGCCACGGACACCGCCGACATGGCCGTGTTGTGGTTCGGCGACCGGAGACTGCCTGGTCCGCTCGACGGCCTGCCCGTCCATCGGGTGCAGAGCACCGCCGACATCGACGCCGCGATCGGGCCGTACCGACGGCTGGTCGTGCTCGGCGCCGACGCCGAGCTGGCCGCCGTGCTGGGCCGGCTGCTGCGCGCCGAGCGACTCGACGTCGAAGTGGCGTACGTGCCGCCGCGCCGCACCCGCGCGACCCGCGTCTACCGCGTATCGGCGGGATGGCGTGCGGCCCGTCGGGCCCGGCGCGGCACGCCCCGGCGGGCCACCCTGGTGCGCGACGAGACCGGCGCGGTGATCGTCGGCCGCGCCTGCTGGCTGCCACCCGAGGACCAGGAGCTGCTGCACGGCGAGGCCGTCGTCGACGACACGCAGCTGTTCGACGGCAACGTCACCGGCGCGGACATCGAGCCGACGCTCGCCGTACCGGGGCTGCGCGCCGCGCTGCACGGACGCTGGCGCCGCTGGGTGACCGGGCGCGCCGTCCAGTTGGGCAGCAGCGGCGTGGTGGTGGTGCGCGACGGTGTCGCCGCGCCGCGGCCGGCCAGGCGATCGACGTTCTACCGTCACGTCGAAGGTTGGTTGCTGGTCCGGTAGTTTCGACCGGTGGACTCCAAGGGGCACGCATCGGTGCGACCCAGCCCAATCTTCTTGGCATTAATCGCATTGACGGCCGTCGGTGGTGTGCTCGCCTGGCTGGCCGGGACGACCGTGCGGCCGATGTCCTATGCCGGGGTTTTCATCTTCGTGGTCGCCGGCTGGCTGGTTTCGTTGTGCCTGCACGAATTCGGCCATGCGGCGACCGCGTGGCGATTCGGCGACCACGACGAGGAGGTCCGCGGCTACCTGACGCTGGATCCGCGGCGCTATGCCCATCCCGGGTTGTCGCTGCTGCTGCCGATGGTGTTCATCGCGCTCGGCGGGATCGGCCTGCCCGGCGCCGCGGTGTATGTGCGCACCTGGTTCATGTCGCCGACGCGCCGCACCCTTGTCAGCCTGGCCGGCCCGGCCGTCAATCTGCTGCTGGCGGTGCTGCTGCTGGCGCTGACCCGGCTGTTCTTTGACCCGGAGCACTGGGTGTTGTGGGCGGGCGTGGCGTTTCTGGGCTTCCTGCAGATCATGGCGGTGGTGCTGAACCTGCTGCCCGTCCCCGGGCTGGACGGCTATGACGCGCTGGAACCGCACCTGAGCCCGGAGACGCAGCGCGCCGTCGCGCCGGCCAAGCAGTACGGCGTGTTCATTCTGCTGTTCCTGCTGCTGGCGCCGGTGGTCAACCAGTGGCTGTTCGCGGTCGTGGACTGGTTCTTCGACTTCTCCGGGGTGCCGCACCTGCTGGCCAGCGCCGGCAACTCGCTGACCCGCTTCTGGAGCCGCTGGTTCTAGGTCTTGCAATATATGCGTTGCCGCGCATATATTGTTCGCCATGGGCGCAGGACACAGTCACACCCCCGCCGAGGCCGACGCGTCTCGGATGATCCCCCGCATGATCATGGCCGCCGGGATTTTGGCGACGTTCTTCGTCATCGAGCTGACCACCTCACTGCTGATCAATTCCCTTGCGCTGCTGGCAGACGCCGGGCACATGCTGACCGACGTCGTCGCGGTGTTCATGGGGCTGGGTGCGGTGATACTGGCCAAGCGCGGCAGCACGTCGCCGGCTCGCACCTACGGCTGGCACCGCGCCGAGGTCTTCACCGCGGTGGCCAACGCGGTGTTGTTGGTCGGCGTGGCGACATTCATCCTCTATGAGGCGATCGAGCGGCTCGGTACGGGAGCAGACGTCCCCGGCGTACCGATGATCGTGGTGGCGCTGGCCGGGCTGATCGCCAACTTCGTGGTCGCGATGCTGCTGCGGTCACACTCCGAGGGCAGCCTGGCCGTCAAGGGCGCCTACATGGAGGTGATCGCCGACACCGTAGGCAGCCTGGGTGTGCTGATCGCCGGTGTCGTGACCGTCACGACGCACTGGCCCTACGCCGACGTCGTGGTCGCCGTGCTGGTGGCCCTCTGGGTGCTGCCCCGCGCGTTCTCGCTGGCGCGCGCCGCGCTGCGGATCCTGTCCGAGGCGTCGCCGGCCCACATCGACGTCGAGGAGCTGCGGTCGGCCCTGAGCGCCGTCCAGGGTGTGACGGAAGTGCACGACCTGCACGTCTGGACGCTGTCGCCGGGCAAGGACATGTGCACCGTTCACCTGATCAGCTCCAGCGCCTCGGCCAGCGTGCTCAGCGACGCACGTGAGGTGCTGCACGAGCGCGGACTGGAGCACGCCACCGTGCAGGTCGAGAGCCGCGACAGCGACTGCTCGGAGAACTGCTAGAGCCCCAGCTCTTTGCGGGCCGCCGGGTCGCAGTCGTCGAGCAAGTCCAGGCAGCGGTTCAGCTCGTCGGTTTCGCCGATCGTGTCGGCGGCCTTGGCCAATGCGGCCACACAGCGCAGGAAGCCGCGATTGGGCTCGTGCGCATAGGGCACCGGACCGAAGCCCTTCCAGCCGTTGCGGCGCAATTGGTCCAGGCCGCGGTGGTAGCCGGTCCGGGCGTACGCGTACGCGCTGATGGCCCGCTCGTCGGCCAGCGCCTCCTCGGCCAGGGCCGCCCAGGCCACCGACGCCGACGGATGCGCCGCCGCGACGATGCCCGGTTTCTCGTTGGCGAGCAGCTCGGCTTCGGCTTCGCTGTCGCCGGGCAGCAGGATCGGATCAGGTCCCAGGAGATCACCCATCGGTGTCATACGTTCTATTCTGCCGTCCCGCCGCGGATGACTAAGCTGCACCTCATGCCTAACCCACCGGAGCCCGACCGCGGCACCCCGCCGGGTGAGGACCCGACCGCGGAGCAGGCCGACGACGCAACCGAGGTCCAACCGCTGCTTCCTTCCGACCCCGAGACCGAGACCGTGGTGATCGACAAGCCCGAACCCGGCAGCGTCCCCGCGGCCAATCCGGACGACCAGCAACGCGAACGTCGCTTCACCGCGCCGGGCTTCGACGCGAAGGAAACGGCGATCATCCACACCGCGCCGGAGCCCGCGACGGAAGTGTTCTCGACACAAGCGGGGCACCCCGGCCCGCCGGGACAGCCGCCGATGCCCCCGAAACCTGCTGTGCCGCAATCTATTCCGGGCCGCGACGGCGCCAAGGCGCGGCCGGCGGGCAGGAGTTTCAACTGGGGCTGGGTGCTGGCGATCACGGTGATCGTGTTGGCACTGGCGGCGATCGCCATCCTGGGCACCGTGCTGTTGACCCGCGGCAAGCACTCGCACGTCTCGCAAGAAGACATGGTGCGCCAATCCATCCACGCCTTCGACACGGCGGTGCAGCGCGGCGACCTGACCCAACTGCGCGGCATCACCTGCGGCACCACCCGCGACGGCTACGTCGACTACGACGAGCGCTCGTGGAACGAGACCTACCAACGGGTTTCGGCGGCCAAGCAGTATCCGGTGATCGCCAGCATCGACCAGATCGTCGTCAACGGCCAGCACGCCGAGGCCAACGTCACCACGTTCATGGCCTACGACCCGCAGGTCCGCTCGACGCGCAGCCTCGACCTGCAGTACCGCGACGATCAGTGGAAGATCTGCCAGTCCCCGAGCGGCTAGACGGCCGAGTGCCGAGTGCCCGAGTGCCGAGTGCCCGGCCAGCCGCACATTGGGCGCCGAGTGCCCGGGCAGCCGGGCACTCGCGACGAAAGCGGCTAGACGCCGACTGACTTTCCGGCGCAGTGCAGGTCGTTGCAGGCCTCAACCACGCGCTCGGTCATGCTGGCTTCGGCCTTCTTGAGGTAGCTGCGCGGGTCGTAGGCCTTCTTGTTGCCGACCTCGCCGTCGACCTTGAGCACACCGTCGTAGTTAGTGAACATGTGGCCGGCCAGCGGGCGGGTGAATGCGTACTGGGTGTCGGTATCGACGTTCATCTTCACCACGCCGTAGCGCAGCGCCTCTTCGATCTCCGACTTCAGCGAGCCCGAACCGCCGTGGAAAACGAAATCGAACGGCTTGGACCCGTCGGGCAGACCGAGCTTGGCCGACGCGACCTTCTGGCCCTGATCCAGGATGTCGGGGCGCAGCTTGACGTTGCCGGGCTTGTAGACGCCGTGCACGTTGCCGAACGTCGCGGCCAGCAGGTACTTGCCGTGCTCGCCGGTGCCCAGCGCCTCGACGGTCTTCTCGAAGTCCTCCGGGGTGGTGTACAGCTTGTCGTTGATCTCGTGCGCGACGCCGTCCTCCTCGCCGCCGACCACGCCGATCTCGATCTCCAGGATGATCTTGGCGGCGGCCGATGCCTTGAGCAGCTCCTGCGCGATCACGAGGTTCTCGTCGATCGGCACCGCCGAGCCGTCCCACATGTGCGACTGGAACAGCGGATTCTTGCCGGCCGCGACGCGCTTGGCCGAGATGTCCAGCAGCGGACGCACGTAGGTGTCCAGCTTGTCCTTCGGGCAGTGGTCGGTGTGCAGCGCGACGTTGATCGGGTACTTGGACGCGATGTGGTGGGTGAACTTGGCCAGCGCGACGGCGCCGGTGACCATGTCCTTGATGCCGAGGCCGGAGGCGAACTCAGCACCGCCCGTGGAGAACTGGATGATGCCGTCGCTGCCGGCGTCGGCGAAGCCCTTGATGGCGGCGTTGACGGTCTCCGACGAGGTGCAGTTGATGGCCGGGAACGCGTACGCGTTCTCCTTGGCGCGTCCCAGCATCTCGGCGTAGACCTCGGGGGTTGCGATGGGCATGAATTCCTCCTGAAGACTTCAGTTGCCTCAGTATCGCAACCCGACGTGGACGGCGGGCACCCACCTCGGGGCCGGTATGTTGAGGCACCATGAGCACCGCCGTGACGGCTGAGTGGGTTTGATGCCCGACATCATCGATCCGATGTTCTGGATCGGGCCCCAGGGCCTGTTCGCCTCCGCGGTGTTGCCGACCATCCTGGTCATCGTCTTCGTCGAGACCGGATTGCTGTTTCCGCTGCTCCCCGGTGAATCGCTGCTGTTCACCGGCGGTTTGCTGGCCGCGCACGGAACGCTGAACATCTGGGTGCTGGCGCCGGCGGTCGCCGTGGTGGCGGTGCTGGGCGACCAGACCGGATACTTCATCGGCCGCCGCATCGGGCCGGCGCTGTTCAAGAAGGAAGATTCCCGCTTCTTCAAGCAGCATTACGTGACCGACTCGCACGCCTTCTTCGAGAAGTACGGGCCCGCGGCCATCATCCTGGCCCGCTTCATGCCGTTCATCCGGACGTTCACGCCGGTCGTCGCCGGGGTGTCCTACATGCGCTATCCGGTGTACCTGGCGTTCGACATCGTCGGGGGCGTGCTGTGGGGTGGCGGCGTGACGGTGGCCGGCTACTTCCTGGGCAACGTGCCGTTCGTGCACCACAACCTGGAAAAGATCATCCTGGTCATCCTGTTCGTCTCGATGTTGCCGGCATTCATCGCCGCTACACGCGGCTACCTGGCGCGACGGCGTGCCGCCAAAGCGGGTTCAGGCGACGACGAAATCGCAACCGGTCTTGGCACGGACGTCGTCGACCGTCACCCCGGGGTGTAGTTCGCTCAGCGTGAGCCCGCGTTCCGGGTCGACGTCGAAGACGCACAGGTCGGTGATGATCATGTCCACCACGCCCTTCCCGGTCAGGGGCAGCGTGCATTGCTTGAGGATCTTCGGGCTGCCGTCCTTGGCGGTGTGATCCATCACGACGATCACCCGCTTGACCCCGGACACCAGATCCATCGCACCGCCCGGGCCCTTGACCATCTTGCCGGGAACCATCCAGTTGGCCAGGTCGCCGTTCTCGGCCACCTCCAGGCCGCCGAGGATGGACAGGTCGATGTGCCCGCCGCGGATCATCGCGAAGGAGTCGGCGCTGCTGAAGAAGCTGGAGCCGCTGATCGTGGTGATGGTCTGTTTGCCGGCGTTGATCAGGTCGGGATCCACGTCGTCGTCGGCCGGATAGGCCCCGATACCGAGCAGGCCGTTCTCGGACTGCAGGGTCACGTTGATGCCGTCGGGGATGTAGTTGGCGACCAGCGTCGGGATGCCGATGCCCAGGTTCACGTAGTAGCCGTCGCGCAGTTCCCGGGCGGCGCGCTTGGCCATGATCTCGCGGATGGGGCTCTCGTGCTTGGCCGCGGCGGCACCGCTGGTGGTGCGGAATTCGATCCGCTTCTCGTAGCTGGGGCCCTCGATGATGCGGTCCACATAGATGCCGGGGGTGTGGATCTGATCGGGATCCAGCTCGCCGACCTCGACCAGTTCCTCGACCTCGGCGACAGTCACCTTGGCGCAGGTGGCGATCATCGGGTTGAAGTTGCGCGCCGTCTTCCGATAGATCAGGTTGCCGGCGGTGTCGCCCTTCCACGCCTTCACGATCGCGACGTCGGCGTGGATGCCTTCCTCCAGCACATATTCGGTGCCGTCGAAGACGCGCATGTCTTTGCCTTCGGCGAGTTGGGTGCCGAACGCGGTGCGGGTGTAGAAACCCGGAATCCCCGCACCGCCGGCGCGTAACTTCTCGGCCAGGGTGCCCTGCGGGGTCAGCGACAGGTCCAGCTCACCGGCCAGCACCTGACGCTCGAATTCCTTGTTTTCTCCTACGTAGGAGGCGATGACTTTCTTGACCTGACGCCCCTTGAGTAACAGACCCATGCCGAAATCGTCGACGCCGGCGTTGTTTCCGACGATCGTGAGCTCTTTGACGCCGCTGTCCACCAACGCCAGGATCAGATTCTCCGGAATACCGCACAGGCCGAAACCCCCTGCGGCAATGGTGATTCCGTCCTTCAGCAGGTCTTGCAGCGCCGTCTCGGCGTCGGGGCGGACTTTACTCACGGTGCGCTCCTTCTAATGCGACGATTCGGCCGTGACGTTACATGCGGCCTCCATCAGCATCCACCCCGACAGCTGCACCGAAAGGTCGCGCTCCGCAGTCTCGGACGCGTTCACCGCACCCTCGACGAACTGCGCCTGCGCACCGGCCGTCGTCGGCAACTTCGCGTCGCGGTCCCAGAACGCCCCGAACAGCGGCAGTCCGTCCACCGTTTGCCGGTAGTCCCATGCCGACTTCGCGCTCGACAGCACGATGGTGCGCGCGGTGTCGCGGGCCACCGCGTCGTCGGCGGAGTCACCCGGCAGTGCGGTGGCGACCAACGCGAGATAGCGGGCGGTGATGCCGGCGAACAGCCCGCCGTCGCCGCCGCCGGAGCCTTTCAGCACGCCCGACGGCGCCATGTGTTCGTTGACGGCGGCCACCAGTCGGTGCACCCGGGCCGCGTGCCGGCCCCGGGCCTGTGCCCCGGTGCGGTTCGCCAGCTCGGTCTCCAGACCCAGCACCACGCCCTGGCAGTAGGTGTACTGCGCACGCACCAGCGAGCCCGCCTTGATGCCGTCGAACACCAGATGGGTCTCGGGATCGATCAGGGTTTGGTCGATCCAGTCGCCCATCTGCGCGGCGCGCTTCAGGTGCTCCCCGTACCGAGCCAGAAATATCCCCGCCGGGCCGTTGGCCGGGGCGTTGAAGAACTGGTCCTGCTTGCGCCACGGGATGCCGCCGCCGTCCTCGGGCACCCAGGCCTTCATGAACTGGTCGGCGAGTTTCGGCATCGCGCGGCCGCGCTCGACGCCGGCGATCCGGGCGGCGCGTTCCAGCGCGATCGCCAACCACGCCATGTCGTCGTAGTAGCTGTTGGTCCAGCGGAAGTTGTTGCGCAGCCGGTGCGAGCGAACCTGGCGGTTGATCTCGGCGCGCCGGTGCGGCTGCGGGTCACGCAACTCCGCGTCGACCAGGCAATCCAGCAGGTGCGCCTGCCACCAGTAATGCCAGGTGCCGAACAGCCGGGCCTGCCGCGTCGCGGGCCATGCCACGACTCCCAGCTGTGTTCCCGGTAGGCCCCACAACCGTTTCAGGTGGCGCTGCGTGACAGCGACCTCGGAGCTGGCAGCCCGGTTGGCCCATAGCTGGTCCATACCTACCGATCCTGCCCCTTCGGGTCGTCGACTGTGCGCTCGGGGAATTGAGTGTGCGGTGGCGGCCGCGTGGCTCGGCGTGTCGCCGCCATGGGAGCCCACTCGAAACCCAGGAGGCACGGCGAAGTTGACCTGCTGCTGAACCAAAGGTGTCCTACTGTTGAATATGCGCTACCGCCACACCCTTTCCGGGACCACGCATATCTTCACCGGGCTGGTGGACGTAATGGCGAAGGCAACGCCGCTGCGCTCCGGCGACCAGCTGGCCGGTTGCGCCGCCGACTCCGACGCCGAACGGGCCGCCGCGGCCTGGGTGTTGGCCGATCTACCGCTGACGACGTTCCTCAACGACGTGGTGGTGCCGTACGAGACCGACGAGGTCACCCGGCTGATCATCGACGGCCACGATCGCGAGGCGTTCGCCCCGATCGCGCACCTGACCGTGGGTGGTTTCCGCGACTGGCTGCTCGACACGGCATCGCGCGAGGACAGCGCCGCCCGGATCGCCGCCATCTCCCCCGGGCTGATCCCGGAGATGGTCGCCGCGGTGTCGAAGATCATGCGCAACCAGGACCTGATCCTGGTGGCCGCGGCCGCAACGGCCACCGCGGCCTTCCGAACAACGATCGGACTGCCGGGCACCCTGGCCACCCGGCTGCAGCCCAACCACCCCACCGACGACCCGCGCGGGATCGCCGCGGCGATGCTCGACGGGCTGCTGCTGGGCTGCGGTGACGCGGTGATCGGCATCAACCCGGCGACCGACTCGCCGCAGGCGGCCGCGGACCTGCTGCACCTGCTCGACGACATTCGCCAGCGATTCGCCATCCCGGTGCAGTCGTGCGTGCTGTGCCACGTCACGACCACGATGGAATTGATCGAACAAGGCGCACCCGTCGACCTGATCTTCCAGTCGATCGCCGGGACCGAGCGCGCCAACGCCGGCTTCGGCACTTCGATCGCGATGCTGACCGAGGCCAACGAGGCCGCCCGGTCGCTGCGCCGCGGCACGGTCGGCGACAACGTCATGTACCTGGAGACGGGGCAGGGCTCGGCGCTGTCGGCCGGGGCCCATCTGGGGGTCGGCGGCAAGCCGGTCGACCAGCAGACGCTGGAGGCGCGCTCCTACGCGGTAGCCCGGGTGCTGCAGCCGCTGTTGATCGACACCGTGGTCGGATTCATCGGGCCGGAGTACCTCTACGACGGCAAGCAGATCATCCGCGCCGGGTTGGAAGACAACTTCTGTGGGAAGCTGCTCGGCCTGCCGATGGGCGTCGATGTCTGCTACACCAATCACGCCGAAGCCGACCAGGACGACATGGACACGCTGCTGACCCTGCTGGGCGCGGCGGGCACCGCGTTCGTCATCGCCGTCCCGGGCGCCGACGACATCATGCTCGGCTATCAGAGCCTGTCGTTTCACGACGCGCTGTACGTGCGAAAACTGTTGGGGCTGCGGCCCGCACCCGAATTCGAGGCGTGGCTGGCTAGCCTGGGTATGGCCGACGCCAGCGGCCGGATTCTGCCCGTCGACCTCGCGACGTCACCGCTGCGCGCATTGGCGGCCGGCTGATGGGCGACCTCTGGGCGCCGCTGCGCGCCACCACGCAGGCGCGCATCGGGCTTGGGCGGGTGGGAAATTCGCTGCCCACCCGGCAGGTGCTCGAGTTCAAGGCCGCGCACGCCGCGGCGCGCGACGCCGTCCACGACCCACTCGACGTCGACGACCTGATCAAGCAGCTGCAGGGCATCGGTGTTTGCGAGTCGCTGCGGGTGTGTAGCCGGGCGACCTCGCGCAGCGAGTACCTGCGCCGGCCCGATCTCGGTCGCCTGCCCGCGGACCTGTCGGCCCTGCCAAAGACTAAGGCGGACATCGGTTTTGTGCTGGCCGACGGGTTGTCGCCCCGCGCCCTGACCGACCACGCCGCGGGCGTCGTCGATGCGCTGGTCCGCGAGTTCGACGGCCGCTACCGCTTCGCCCCGCTGGTGATCGCCACCCAGGCGCGCGTCGCACTCGGTGACCACATCGGCCACGCGTTAGGTGTTACAACGGTTTTGGTGCTGATCGGCGAACGCCCAGGGCTCTCGGTCGCCGACAGCCTGGGCATCTACCTGACGCATCGACCGGCGCCGGGGCTCACCGATGCGGACCGCAACTGCATCTCGAACATTCATCCGCCCGACGGCCTCGACTACCGCACGGCTGCGGCCGTCGCGACCGCGCTCGTCACCGGCGCCCGAAAGCTCGGTCGTTCGGGCGTCGCCCTCAAAGACTGCTCTCGCAGCTTGGCTGTGCACCAACGTATTTGAGTGTGCACGCAGGGCGGCTTCGATCGGCGTGTCGCCGCCGTGGCCGCACACTCAAAGCCGTCGACGCACACTCGACGCGGCGGGCACGCCTGCCAACGCCTGTAGCAATTGACGCAGCCCCGTCAGCGAGTGCGCCGGCAGAAATAGGTCGCAATAGGGCAGGGCGGCGGCCATCGAGCCGGCCAGCGGCTCGAATTCACGCTGTGCCGCACGAGGATTGAGCCAGACCAGCAGCTCGGCGCGGCGACGTAGCCGGGCCATCGCGTGCTCCAGCGCATCGGGTGGATCGCTGTCCCAGCCGTCGGAGGCGATGATCACCACGGCGCCGCGCAGCGCGTTGCCGTGTGGCGGCGCGAGCAGGCCGGCCACACTGCGGCCGATGAACGTGCCGCCGTAACGGTCGGCGACCTTGGCGTTGGCCCGCTGCAGCGCCACCTCGGCCGATCGGTGCGACAGCACCGAGGTGAGCCGGGTCAGCGACGTCGAGAATGCGAACACCTCGGGCCGAGTTCCCAGCTGGCGCAACACCGCTCGCATCAAGTGCAGATAGATCGCGGCGTAGGGCTGCATCGAACGGCTGACATCGCAGAGCAGCACGACCCGCCGCGGCCGGCGGCGTGGCCGGGTGCGCGCCAGCACCATCGATTCCCAGCCGGTTGACCGCGAGGCGTTCATGGTGACCCGCAGATCGATCCGCTTGCCGGCAGGGCTGGGCTCGAATCGAAGGCTACGGCGCCGCGGCCAGCGCGCGACGGTCTCTTCCAGCCAAATACCAAGCAGGCGAAGGTCTTCGGCGTCGAAACGGTCGAACGGCTCGTCGGCCAGGGCCGCGATGCGGCTGGGCAGCACGTCGGGCAGCAGCAGACTCGCGCTCGCCGAGTCGTCCGCGGTGGCGATGCCCCGCGTCACCCAGGGCAGCTTTTCGGTAGACCCGGACCCGCTGCCGCCCGGTCGCACCGTGCCGGCGGCCGGCGTCCTGGGCCCCGGCAACGGCAGGGGCGACTCGGGGCCACCGGTGCCGTCCAGTTCGGCCGCACCGAACACCGTCGCGAAGACCTCGTCGAAGGCGCCCAGATCCTCCATCCGGTTGACCAACGTCAGCCGGGCCGCCCAGTACAGCGCGGATGTATTGTCCGGGGCCAGCTTTCGCAGCGCCTGCACGAAACCGGCCGGGCCGCTGGCGGAGACCGACACCCCAACGCCGCGCAGCCGAGCGACCAGTGCTGAAGCGAGCGCCGCGCGGTCGACGCCCCGCAGCAGCAAGGGGGTGTCCACGAGCCGCTAACGCCGCCGCAGCAGCACCCAGATGAGCACCAGCACGGCAAGCGCTGCCAGCGCGGGGATGGCGTACTTCTTGAGCTGGTCGCCTCCGGCCAGCTGCAGCAGGTCGATCGGCTCGGGCTCGGCGGAGGGTGCCCGCGGCGTCCCCGGGACCGGATTCGCCGGCCAGGCCGGAATCGACTCCTCCGACGTCGGCTCGGCCGTTGGCACGGCGCCGTTCGTCTCGGCCGTCGCCGCGGCGCCGGTCTGCTCGGCAGTCAACTTGGCCTCCAGCGATTCCACGAACTGGCCCAGCAGTTTCTCCGACACCTGCTGCAGCATGCCGCTGCCGAATTGGGCCAGCTTGCCGACGATCTTCAGGTCGGTGTCGACGGTGACGCTGGTCTTCTCACCGTCCGCCCGCAGCTGCGCGGTGACGGTTGCGGCCGCGTTACCGGTGCCGCGAGCTTCCTTGCCCTTGCCATCGATGACCGCGCGATACTGCTCGCGGTCCTGTTCGACGAAGCGCACCTTGCCGCTGAACTCGCTGGTCACCGGCCCGACTTTGACCTTGACCTTGCCGAGGTAGTCCTCACCCTCATGGCCGGTCAGCTGGGCGCCCGGCATCAGCGGGATCACCTGTTCCAGGTCGCACAGCACATCCCAGGCCCGGTCGATGGGCGCGCTGACGGTGAACTGGTTGGCGATCTTCATGCTGCGGGTCCTCTCAGGTGCGGCTGTATTCGGTAAAGGCGTGGTACGCGTCGCGAATCAGCGTACGGTCGTCGGGCGTCTTGGCCAGCGCCCCCAGGCTCATGACGGCGGAATCGTCGACGAGGTCCGCGACGCCCAGCGACACCAGGGCGGCGACCCAGTCGATGGTCTCGGCCACCCCTGGCGGCTTGTCCAGATCGAGATCGCGTGCGCTGCCGACGAACTGGGTGGCCCGTTCGATCAACGGCGCGGCCGCGCCGGGCACCGTGCGCCGTACGATCGCGGCGGCCCGGGCCGGCTCGGGGTAGTCGATCCAGTGGTACAGGCAGCGCCGGCGCAGCGCGTCGTGCAGGTCGCGGCTGCGGTTGGAGGTCAGCACCGCGATCGGCGGGCGCTCGGCGACAAAAGTCCCGAGCTCGGGGACCGTCACCGCGGACTCGCCGAGGAACTCGAGCAGCAGCGCCTCGAATTCATCGTCGGCCCGGTCGATTTCGTCGATCAACAGCACCGGAGGCGTCGGACCGCGGTGGCGCACGCACTGCAGGATGGGCCGGTCCACCAGATAGGTCTCGGTGTAGAGGTCGGCCTCCTCGAGGCCGGTACCACGCGCCTCGGCCAGTCGGATGGACAACAGCTGGCGTTGGTAGTTCCAGTCGTAGAGCGCCTCGTTCGCGGTCAGACCTTCGTAACATTGCAGCCGTAACATCGGGGTGTTCAGCACCGCCGCAAGGGTTTTCGCAGCTGTGGTCTTGCCGACGCCGGGCTCACCCTCGAGCAGCAGCGGCCGCCCGAGGGTGATGGCCAAATAGATCGCCGACGCGGTGCCGGTGTCGAGCAGATAGTCCTTGGCGTCGAACTGGCGCACCACGTCGTCGGGGCTACTGAACGTCACTGGGCACCCTTGCCGGCGGCGAATGCCGATCGGCATCCCGGGCAGCAGAACCAGTAGTCGGTGCCCTCCAGCTCCAAATGTTGGGTAGCGGGGCCGATCGGCACCGTCATGCCGCACACCGGATCGACGGCGTCGGCCGCTGCGCTGGTCGCCGGGACGGTCAGCCGGGTGAGGCCGCCGTCGCGCACGGCGGCGATCAGTTCGGCCGCGATCGACACCGCGATCTCCGCGGGGGTCTTGGCGCCGATCCGCAGTCCGACCGGGCTATGGATGCGGGCCCGCTGCGCCTCGGAGAGTTCGAGATCGTTGAGGATCGACTCGCCACGGACCTTGCTGGCCACCAGGCCGATATAGCCGACACCGTTATCCAATGCGGCACGGATGATTTCGGCTTCCGGCCCGCCGTGGCTGGCGATCACCACCGCGGTGGTGTCGGACAGATCGGTGTCGCTGGGGACTTCTCGAAGGGCGTCGTAGCCGAGTACCCCGCACACGTCGACCAGCGCGTCGGCGATCGGGGTGGCGCCGTAGATCCGGATCAGCGGAGCGGGCAGCTGCGGCGTCAGGAAGATCTCCAGCGACCCGCCCGACAGGCACGGGTTGACCACCACGCATGCGCCGGCGGCCTCGGGGAAATGCACATCGCCGTCGGGAAGCACGCGCAGCAGCACACTTTCGCCCGCCTGCAACACACCCAGCGCGGCCTTGCGCACCGAGTTCTGCGCGCACTGCCCGCCGACGAACCCCTCAATTGTTCCATCCGCCAACAGGATTGCCTCGTCACCGGGATACGCCGACGTGGGCGGCTGGGCGCGCACCACCGTGGCATGCACGAACGGTGTCCGCGCCGCCAGCAGTTCCTGCGCCCGCTCGCTGATCGTCATCTGCCTGCTTGCGCCGCTCCTCCTCATCGCTCGTTCCTCGCTCTGCATCGTCACGTCGCGTTAGATCGGTGGCCGCGCTCTACCCTGCATGGCCTCCCAGACCCGCGACGGCGTCAGCGGCATGTCGGCGTGCCGAACTCCGAACGGCGCCAATGCATCCACCACCGCGTTGACCACCGCGGGTGGTGAACCGACCGTCGCCGATTCGCCGATGCCCTTCGCGCCGATCGGGTGATGCGGCGACGGCGTCACGGTGTGTCCGGTCTCCAGATGCGGCACCTCGACCGCGGTCGGGATCAGGTAGTCCATCAGCGACCCGCCCAGGCAGTTGCCCTCCTCGTCAAAGGCGATCATCTCCATCAGCGCCATCCCGATGCCGTCGACGATGCCGCCGTGGACCTGACCCTCGATGATCATCGGGTTGATCTGCGTACCGCAGTCGTCGACGGCGAGGAAGCGCCGCACCTTGACCACCGCGGTGCCCGGATCGATGTCCACCACACAGAAATAGGCGCCGTAGGGGTAAGTCAGGTTCTCCGGGTTGTAGCAGACCTGTGCGTCCAGCCCACCCTCGATACCCTCGGGCAAATCGCCGGCGCCGTGCGCGCGCATCGCGATGTCCTGAATCGTGACCGCTGCCGACGGGTCGCCCTTGACGTGGAATTTGCCTTTCTCCCAATCCAAGTCGGCGACCGAAACCTCGAGCATGCCCGACGCGATGATCTTCGCCTTGTCGCGGACCTTGCGGGCGACCAGCGCGGCGGCCGCCCCGGACACCGGCGTGGACCGGCTGCCGTAGGTCCCCAGCCCGAACGGCGTCTGATCGGTGTCGCCGTGCACCACGTCGATGTCGTCGGGCGGAATTCCCAGCTCCTCGGCGACGATCTGGGCGAACGTCGTCTCGTGGCCCTGCCCCTGCGTCTGCACCGAGAGCCGCACCACCGCTTTGCCGGTGGGGTGCACCCGCAGTTCGCAGCCGTCGGCCATGCCGAGGCCGAGGATGTCCATATCCTTGCGCGGGCCGGCGCCGACCGCCTCGGTGAAGAAGGACATGCCGATGCCCATCAGCTCGCCACGCTCACGCTTCGCCTTCTGCTCGGCCCGCAACGCGTCGTAGCCGATCATGTCCATGGCCTTGCGCATCGTGGTCTCGTAGTCGCCGGAGTCGTACACCCAGCCGGTCTTGCTCCGGTACGGGAACTGCTCGGGCCGCAGCAGGTTTCGCAGCCGCAGCTCGGCCGGGTCCATCTTCAGGTCGAACGCCAGGCAATCCACCAGCCGCTCAACGAAATACACCGCCTCAGTGATCCGGAACGAACACGCGTACGCGACGCCGCCGGGCGCCTTGTTGGTGTACACCGCGGTCATGTGACAGTAGGCGGCTTCGATGTCGTAGCTCCCGGTGAACACCCCGAAAAAGCCCGCCGGGTACTTCACCGGGGCCGCCGTGCCGTTGAAGGCACCGTGGTCGGCCAGCACGGTGGAGCGGATCGCCAGGATCTTTCCCTCGTTGGTGGCCGCGATCTCGCCGACCATGATGTAGTCGCGGGCGAAACCCGTCGAGGTGAGGTTCTCGCTGCGGTCCTCCATCCACTTGACCGGCTTGCCCAGCAGCAGCGAGCCGACGATCGCGCACACGTAACCGGGATAGATCGGCACCTTGTTGCCGAATCCCCCGCCGATGTCGGGCGAGATGACCTGGATCTTGTGCTCGGGCAGCCCGGCTACCAACGCATACAGCGTGCGGTGTGCGTGCGGCGCCTGGCTGGTGGACCACAGCCTCAGCTTTCCCGTGATTGGGTCCAAATCGGCTACCGCACCACAGGTTTCCATCGGTGCCGGGTGTACCCGGGGGTAGACGATCTCCTGTTTGACCACCACGTCGGCCTTGGCGAACACGGCTTCGGTGGCGGCCGCGTCGCCGGTCTCCCAGTCGAAGCAGTGATTGTCGGTCTTGCCTTCCAGATCGGTGCGGATCACCGCCGCGGACGGATCGAG